>CASPLG010000015.1 GCA_949422855.1 uncultured Eubacteriales bacterium
GTTACCTATCCTAACAAAATCACTTCCGTTGTTAATAATGGATTCATATGTGTCATCTTCTAATCTAGGTACATCCTTTTCATTGTTGTCTACGGCATCCGGACTCGATTTTTGTATATTCTCATCTTGTACAAAATTGCCGTATATATTATTGTAAGGGGAAGCGATGTTTTTATTAATAAACCATATTACTAATACGGCAAAAACCGCAAATACTACTAAAGCGATTATGCCATACATTTTTTTATTGTCTTTCATGATTTTTACCTCCTAAACATATTAAGGTAGATAAGACCATCGTACGACAAAACTGTATGAAATACAACTAAAATTTATTAAATATGAAGCTTGTTTTTTTGTTTGACTTCTTGTATACATCTGGTATAATATAATGTTTATATGAAATTATAAACAAAAAACATTTTATTGTAAGGGGTGTTCTTTTGGAAAGATTTGTTTATGCTGATAACTCGGCAACAACTCCTATTATTAAAAGTGTAATTGACGAAATGCTGCCGTTCCTTGAAGTTAAGTTTGGTAATCCGTCCAGCCTTTACAGCATTGGTAGGGAGGCTAAAAGGGCGGTTGAATGCGCAAGGGAAAGAGTAGCAGCCTGTATTGGCGCAAATCCTGCGGAGATATTTTTTACGTCCGGCGGGAGCGAATCGGATAACTGGGCTATCAAGGAAATGGCATATTATCAAATGAAAAAAGGTAAAAATCATATCATTACCTCAAACATAGAGCATCACGCTGTCCTGCACTGTGTGCAGACTCTTGCTAAACGTGGCTTTGATGTGACGTATATAAAGGTAAACCAAAACGGAATTGTTGATCCAATTGATGTAGAAAATGCCATAACCGACAAAACAGCGTTGGTAAGCATCATGTACGCAAATAACGAAATCGGGACAATCCAGCCCGTAGATGATATAGGTAGGATTTGCAGAGCACGTAATGTGCCTTTTCATACGGATGCTGTACAGGCCGTGGGACATATCAAAATAGACCTCAGTAAACAGAATATAGATATGCTGTCTCTATCTGCTCATAAGTTTCATGGTCCTAAAGGTGTTGGTGCGTTGTATGTCAGAAAGGGAATCAGAATCAATAGCTTTATTGACGGCGGTGCACAGGAAAGAGGAAAACGTGCCGGAACGGAAAATACGGCCGGAATTATCGCAATGGCAGCCGCTATTGAGCATGCGTGTAAGGATATTGAATCTAAGTCACAAAAAATTACAGACATGCGAAATAGAATTATCTCTGAGCTCCTAAAAATAGAAAAGTCCAGGCTGAACGGAGACCTCGACAAACGTTTACCGGGGAATATCAATATGTGTTTTGAAGGTGTCGAGGGAGAGTCGTTAATTCTTAAGCTTGATATGGAGGGAATATGTGCTTCATCAGGGTCAGCATGTACTTCCGGTTCACTTGACCCCAGCCACGTGCTCTTAGCAATAGGTCTACCTCACGAGATAGCTCATGGTTCACTTCGTCTGTCACTCAGCGAACTTAATAATCAAGAGGATGCGGACTATATTATCGAAAAAGTACCTAAGGTAGTTAGTGAATTAAGAAAAATGTCTCCTCTGTGGGAGAAAATTAAGAAAGGAGAAAAATATTATGGCGTATAGCGAAAAAGTTATGGATCACTTTGCCAATCCAAGAAATGTCGGCGAGATAGAGGATGCAGATGCAGTAGGGGAAGTTGGCAATCCAAAGTGCGGGGATATCATGAAAATGTACCTTAAAATTGACAATAATATAATTACTGACGTTAAATTTAAAACCTTCGGCTGCGGAGCGGCAATAGCAACAAGTTCTATGGCAACTGAATTAGTAAAAGGTAAAACTATTGAAGAAGCTTTAAAGGTCACCAATAAAGCCGTTATGGAAGCACTGGACGGGCTCCCACCGGTAAAAGTACATTGTTCAGTCCTCGCGGAGGAGGCTATAAAGGCGGCTATTTCGGATTATTATCAGAAAAATGGTATAAATCCTGAGCCTATTGTAGGTAAAGTGGGTAGTTGCTGTCACGAAGACGCTCCCTGCCCTTGCAGCATGGATAAATAATATAAAATTATTCGGTAGATTAGCCTTAATAAAATAAATGTCTCCCGGTAAAACCGGGAGTATCTTATGTATGCACAAAATTCTGCGTCCACCACAACACATCAAACACCTAATAGAGCCTACTTTTCTGCTGACGTTTCAGGCTAAGTCGAACTGTCTTCTGACTTAGGTGTTAAACTATTTTCAATTTCAGCCTCGAGCTGCTTTACTTCTTTATACACTTTTATTATATATTCCACTCTTTGTCTTATAGTGGTTATTAGGTCGTTCCCATTCACATCATTAACTTCCACATCATCATGTTCGAGTCTTAAACAAAACCGACGAAGTTCAGCCAGCGGTTCTGGAACGTCACTTTCGCTGCCAAAATTAAGTGCGTCATTATAATCTGTGTATGCTTTTCCCAGCGCCTTAAGGGCATCACTTACATAACGGGGACATTTTTCACTGTAGTAGATATTAAATGGACCATTACTACATTTACTGTCCAGCTCCCCAACAACAAGCGCATCCAAAAGCCTCTGCTCTGCCAACTTTCGCCCAGCACCGTCTTCATTTGGATCTTTAAATATCTTGCGACCAGTCAATAACCAAGGCAACTGCTCTTGAACAAGACTATTCATTCCTTTATCTTCCCCGATTTTTTCCATGCACTCTTTAACCTCATAACTAAGATCAACCAGATTACAGCCAATAAGAATACATTTTTTATCAACCGTTTCCATCGATTCTCTCACACTATACAATCTAATACGGTGCGCAAATTTCAGACTTTCCAACTTACACTTCGAATCAGCAAGAGCGGCCTGAAGTTTCAGATTCTCCATGAGTCTATCTTGATGCCCACCCGCAAGACTCAACAGTTGTTTATTCTCCGATTCCAATTGAGAATACTTTTCCAATGCTTCTTTGTATTGAGAGACTAGACTCAACAGTTGTTTATTCTCCGATTCCAATTGAGAATACCTTTCCTGCGCTTCCTTCTTCTTATACTCAAGCTGCTGCTCAAGCTCCTTCTGCTTAAGCTTCTTCTGCTCAAGCTTCTCCTTCTCAAGCTGCTGCTCAAGCATAGCTGTTTCAAGAACCGACAGTTTCTCACTTAGTTTTTTATTCGCATCTGAAAGCTTAACACCGCACACAATCAGCCCCACCAGTTCAAGCGATGCCACCATCGATAAACTCCAACTTATCTTATCTATTTGTAACACCTCCCTTCCCGTATCCATAATTATATAACTTTTCCTTAAGAATGTAAATAATTTTTTTAGAAAGTTAATCTCTATAGGGAAGTTGTCGCTTTTATTACATTTAAAATTCTTCGCTTTCCTATCTGCCAGGGGGCATTTAAACAAATAAGTACCCATTGTGGCTTTTGTTTCCAATCCTAATATAACATTAAAACTGCTTCCCTGAAATTTAAAACCAAAACCGATTTTTAACGTGAAAAAACCACCGGCACTAAACCAGTGGTTTCTAACTATCCTATGAAATATTATTCGTTGATTGATATTACTACACCGGAACCAACTGTGTGTCCACCTTCGCGGATAGCAAATCTCAATCCTTCCTCGATAGCAATAGGGGTAATCAACTCAACGTCCATAACTACGTTATCGCCGGGCATACACATTTCGGTTCCTTCAGGGAGCTTAATTACACCTGTAACATCTGTTGTTCTAAAATAGAACTGAGGACGATAATTGTTAAAGAACGGAGTATGTCTTCCTCCCTCTTCCTTTGTAAGAACATAGACCTGACCTCTGAACTTAGTATGAGGATGAATCGTACCCGGTTTAGCCAAAACTTGACCACGTTCAATTTCATTTCTCTGAATTCCGCGAAGCAATACACCAATATTGTCTCCTGCCTCTGCGTAGTCAAGAATTTTCCTGAACATCTCAATACCTGTTACTACTACCTTTTTACGTTCTTCTGTAAGCCCAATTATCTCAACTTCTTCAGAAGTCTTAAGCTGTCCACGCTCTACTCTGCCTGTAGCAACTGTTCCACGACCGGTAATCGTAAACACATCCTCAACAGGCATAAGGAACGGAAGATCTGATTTTCTCTCCGGAGTCGGGATAAACTCGTCAACAGCCTTCATTAAATCAAGAATACATTTGTACTCAGGAGCATTTATATCCTTCGATGTAGACTCAAGAACCTTGAGTGCAGAGCCACGAATTATAGGAGTATCGTCTCCCGGGAATCCATACTCATTGAGCAGCTCACGGATCTCCATCTCTACGAGGTCTAAAAGCTCTTCATCATCAACTTGGTCAACCTTGTTCATGAATACAACTATGCTTGGCACTCCTACCTGACGTGCAAGAAGGATATGCTCTCTCGTCTGAGGCATTGGACCGTCAGCAGCGGAAACCACCAATATTGCTCCGTCCATTTGGGCGGCACCGGTAATCATGTTTTTAACGTAGTCAGCATGACCTGGGCAGTCAACGTGTGCATAGTGGCGTGCATCAGTCTCATACTCCACGTGCGCGGTATTGATTGTAATTCCACGCTCTCTCTCTTCCGGAGCCTTGTCTATATTCGCATAGTCTACAAAGCTAGCCTCACCCTTCAAGCTTAAAACCTTCGTTATTGCCGCCGTAAGGGTAGTTTTGCCGTGGTCAACGTGGCCTATAGTACCAATGTTTACATGGGGTTTGTTTCTTTCAAATTTTTCCTTTGCCATTTGTAAATTCCTCCCTTAAATTCTATACAATTTACAGTCTTATCTGTGAGTTTAACATTTAAAATTAGAAAAGTCAATTAGATAAATAAGCTTTAAAACATTCTTCACCAAGTGAATATCTCAATGATTTGAGACAATTTAAACAAAGATGCTCTCCATGTATTGGTACAGCTCCCCCGCTCTGACATTTATCACAATACATAGTCTTATCACCAGAATTTTTAGCTCCATATCCGCCAGATACTTTACTGGTATCTTCGTCGTATAATTCCTTTGATTTTTTATCATGATTATTAATGTCTTTCATTGCACTAATTCCTCCTCAATTTCAAATGAAACTGTATCCTTTCATTTTACCAATCAATTCAGAATAAATCAATATTAATCAATCAGATTTTTTATTTCTTGCAGAGATAATTGTTTCTGCGACAGACTTCGGAACTTCAGCGTAATGACTCGGTTCCATCGTGTATTGTCCTCTGCCTTGTGTCCTAGACCTCATGTCAGTAGCATATCCAAACATCTCTGAGAGTGGAACCATAGCATCAATTCTCTGTGCTCCGGAAATAGCCTCCATACCCTGAACCATTCCACGCCTGGAGTTTATATCCCCTATGACGTCTCCCATATATTCCTCAGGCACGGTCACGCTAACCTTCATGATTGGCTCAAGCAAAACCGGATCAGCCTTCCTCATAGCCGTTTTAAATGCCATAGAACCTGCAATCTTAAACGCCATTTCAGAAGAGTCAACTTCGTGATACGAACCGTCATAGAGCGTGACTTTAACGTCAACAACATTGTATCCCGCCAAAACGCCGGACTGCATTGCACCTTGGATTCCCTGGTCTACCGCCGGGATGTACTCCTTCGGAATAACTCCTCCGACAATTTGATTTACAAACTCATAACCCTTGGTGGGGTTAGGCTCTATTTTTATCTTTACGTGTCCGTATTGACCACGTCCGCCCGACTGCCTTGCATATTTCTCTTCGACATTTGCCTCTTTGCGGATTGTCTCCTTATACGAAACTTGAGGTTTTCCCACATTTGCTTCTACCTTAAACTCTCTCAAAAGCCTATCAACAATAATTTCAAGATGCAGCTCTCCCATACCGGCGATGATTGTTTGCCCTGTTTCTTCATCCGTATAAGCCTTAAACGTTGGGTCTTCCTCGGCCAGCTTAGATAAAGCAATACCCATCTTCTCTTGTCCGGCTTTTGTTTTTGGCTCTATCGCAACCCTTATAACAGGCTCCGGGAACTCCATGGACTCAAGTATAATAGGATGTTTTTCATCGCACAAAGTATCCCCGGTTGTGGTATTTTTGAGACCTACAGCAGCAGCGATATCTCCGGCGTAAACTGTCTCTATATCCTGACGGTGGTTTGCATGCATTTGCAGTATGCGTCCCATTCTCTCATCATCGTCTTTTGTTGAGTTGTAAACAGTGGAACCTGCATCTATAGTGCCCGAATATACCCTGAAAAAGCACAACTTTCCCACAAACGGGTCGGTAGCAATCTTAAATGCCAACGCCGAAAAAGGCTCGTCATCGGAGGACTTCCTCTCGATTTCCTCTCCCGTATCAGGGTCTGTCCCCTTAACCGGCGGAACGTCCGTAGGAGAGGGCATATAGTCGACTATAGCATCAAGAAGCTTCTGCACTCCTTTGTTTCGATACGAAGTTCCACACGTAACCGGAACCATATCATTGGCAATCGTGGACTTCCTTATGCATCTTTTTATCTCTTCTATGGCTATTTCTTCTCCACCAAGATATTTTTCAAAAAGTGCATCGTCCTGCTCCGCAACATGCTCCATCAGCTCGCTGTGATATTTCTGAGCTAACTCCTCCATATCTTCCGGAATCTCTTCAACTCTTATGTCTTTACCAAGATCATCATAGTAAACATATGCCTTCATTTCGACTAAGTCTATAATTCCCTTAAAAGTATCTTCGGCACCAATCGGAAGCTGAATTGGAACAGCATTACACTTCAAGCGGTCTTTCATCATAGCGACGGCATTGTAAAAATCCGCACCCATGGTGTCCATTTTATTTACGTAGACCATACGTGGAACACTATACTTGTCTGCCTGACGCCAAACGGTCTCAGACTGTGGCTCAACGCCGCCTTTAGCAGCCAAAACGGTAACAGAGCCGTCCAATACACGCAAAGACCTCTCGACTTCAACAGTAAAATCAACGTGCCCCGGAGTATCTATAATATTTATTCTGTGTTTTTTCCAGAAACAAGTTGTAGCAGCTGAAGTTATGGTAATTCCACGCTCTTGCTCTTGAACCATCCAGTCCATTGTCGCAGCACCGTCGTGAGTCTCCCCAAGTTTATGGCTTATCCCTGTATAAAACAATATGCGTTCTGTCGTGGTCGTTTTTCCGGCATCAATGTGAGCCATAATTCCAATATTTCTAGTTAAATCTAACGAAACTTGCCTAGACATAATATCCTCCCTTCTAAATTCACGTGCTATCACTCTTCTGTTTCCGGTGGCTAAATTATCTTCTGCCTTCAGCCATTCTTCCGACGAATCCAGTACATCCGAAGATTTCACCCTTGACTCCAAACAGGTCAGGCGCTTAAAGCTTACTAACTTCTTCACCGCCGCCACATCCGAATAACCCGCACAGTAATGTTATTATTCACTGAAAAACTTCATTATATCATTCTTGGACTAAAACCAACTATTCTACCATCTGTAATGTGCAAACGCTTTATTTGCCTCTGCCATCTTATGAGTATCTTCACGCTTCTTTACCGCTCCACCGGTACTGTTAGACGCATCAAGGATCTCTCCGGCAAGACGTTCTTTCATTGTTCTTTCGGACCTCAGCCTTGAATATCTTGTTATCCACCTTAAGCCCAAAGTCTGACGTCTTTCCGCCCTTACTTCCACAGGAACCTGATATGTTGCTCCTCCGACGCGTCTCGCCTTTACCTCGAGAACCGGCATTATGTTTTCCATAGCTTGTTCAAACACTTCCAGCGGCTCTTTCCCGGTTTTTTCACGAACCATGTCAAATGCTCCGTAAACTATTCTTTGAGAAACGCCTCTTTTTCCATCATACATAACGTTATTAATAAGTCTTGTAACAAGTTTAGAATTGTACAGCGGATCCGGTAAAACATCACGTTTTGCAACTGAACCTCTTCTTGGCACTTGTCTTCCCTCCTTCACATGTAATGATATCCTAGGTACTCGGAAACTAAATTTCCGCCCGCCAATACAGAGGCATTAAATAAACAAATATATAAAAATGCTTCTGCATTGAATCAATCTTGACCGAAAATTTCCTACTTCTTAGCTGCTCCTCCGGCTTTTGGACGTTTTGCACCGTATTTGGAACGACCCTGCATACGTTTAGCAGTACCCTGTGCATCAAGCGTACCTCTTATGATGTGGTAACGCACACCGGGCAAGTCTCTTACACGTCCACCACGGATTAAAACAACACTGTGCTCTTGCAAGTTATGTCCTATACCCGGGATATACGTTGTAACCTCCGCTCCATTTGATAAACGCACCCTTGCAATTTTCCTAAGTGCAGAGTTAGGTTTCTTTGGTGTAGCAGTCTTAACAGCCGTACATACGCCACGCTTTTGAGGAGAATTTTGATTAATCGATATTCTCTTTTTTGAATTCCACCCCTTCAAAAGTGCGGGAGTTTTAGCTTTTTTCGTAGACATTTTTCTACCCTTACGGATTAACTGATTAACGGTTGGCATATTACACCTCCTAAAAAATGATTATATATGCTACAGGACAAAAAACCGTATGATTTTTTATCTCCGCAACAGACAAATTTATACATACACCAATTAGATATTCTAACATAAAATTTTCTCTGATGTCAACACTAATTTTACAAAGGGAGTGCCCAAAAAGATAATATGACATTGAAAAAATTTCACAGCTCTATAAATATCATGTAGTTTGGCTCCCACTTTACTCCCCCCTGTAAGAATAAAATTGAAAAGCTATAGGCAGCGCTGTGCAGCAAATCCAAAATCTTAACTGCCTCTCAATGCGCTGCCTTGAATTATTCTAAAAATTGGAACAGCTGCACAACCGATTTACCTATTTTCATCAGAATTCCTACCGTTCTCCCATTTGATCTTTTTATCATAATAATCGGCCCTTTTATGAATTCCTTTCTAAAATTCCTTAAATCCCCTGCACTGATATTGCCGCTTTTCCTCTCGGCCTTTCTGCTTTTCACGTGTTTTCGTTGCCACACCCCGGGTATCTCATCTTCTTCATACTTTTTATCACACCGCACTATCTTTCCCTTGAAGACTCCCAAAGCAATCACCTTATATGTAATTCTCCTCCATAAAAAGGTAACTAAATGGAAAAACAACAGATTTATTCCGAGTGAAAATTAAACAACACACTAAAGGACCATTCGGAGTATCCAAACAGCCCAAATACCAAACCAAAAACTATACAAAATGCCCGAACAACACCCTATGGTGCCGCTGGTGGGAGTCGAACCCACATGGTTTCCCGTACGATTTTGAGTCGTATGCGTCTGCCAATTCCGCCACAGCGGCAAATAAAAGAAACCCAAACAGTAGACTGACAAGACCCCAAAGTCCCTCTCCTTATCAGCCAGGTGAAAATCCTCTAACACAAACGATTCTCCACCCCAAACAATACAAGTTCAAGAAACTACGCCTTACCAAAAGTGGTGATCCATCGGAGATTCGAACTCCGGACACCTTGATTAAAAGTCAAGTGCTCTGCCAACTGAGCTAATGGATCTCAAACAAACCACCGTTACAGTTTAATACAACACAAATTATTTGTCAATACCTTTATTTTGATCACCCAAAGTTTATTGATTTCATGATACCAATCTAATACACGTTACAAATAAATATAATATTTTACTGCTGTGGTATGGTATCCTCATATATGAATTTTAATATATCATTTTTCGCTTTTTTCATATCGTTTATGACCAGCACCATTTTATGATCTATCGTCTCATTGTGTACGTTATCATCTGTGGGAATTCTGAATTGCTCTATTGAAAAATTCAAATATGATAGAGAATTTTTGGCTAATATTGTTATCTCCGGAGCTTTAAAATTAGTTGTGACCAACGGTGCCAACGTAGAAATAAGTTTAGTAATTTGACCTATATTTAACATTTTGGTTTTGTTCACTATAGCTGTTATTACATTTCTCTGACGTTCTGTTCTGTCATAATCAGAGCCAAGACTATCTCTGTTTCTTGCGTGCATGAGGGCTTGTTTTCCGCTCAGACGCATCTCCCCGGAGCCTTTCAGATAATGATTGTCCCCGGAATTCTTATTTATATACTCAACTTCGGCTGAAGTTAAAAGCAAATTTATTCCGCCGATGGAATCCACTATGCTTTCAAAACCGTCAAAATCCACGAGTGCATACCGGTCAATTTTAACTCCAAAATTGTATTTTATCGTTTCCAGCGTAAGCTTAACACCGCCGTAAGCATATGCCGCATTTAGCCTGTCTTTCTGGTAACCGGGGATTTTAACCCATGTATCACGCATTAAGGAAGTGACTTTTAATTTTTTATGCCTTGCATCCAGGGACAATATAAGTATTGTATCCGTGCGTCCGCCATCGCCCGCAGACTGGGAATCTGTCCCCAAAAGCAGGACGTTTAAAACCATATTATCATTTATCAGTGAAGAATCCTCTTCGGAACTTTGGGGTATATCAGGGTTTGTGTCTATATCTTGGTAATTGAATGAGTGCAACATAGTATAGGCATATATAAGTATTATCCCACATATACCAACCAGTGAAAAAAATATTGCGGATAGAACCTTGCCCCAGGATATTTTTCTTTTATGGAGTTTTTTCCCGGAGGATATATCCACATAATTTTTGTTTTTTGCTCCTAAATTGCCTTGCTTACCGTTATTATACATCCTATTTATGCCTCACTAATTTTATTTTTCATTATATACAATAAATCTGTGGAATTCAATACCGTTAGAATTAAGGCAGTGTCACATGCGTAGATACAAGAAAGTTAAATACGTAAAATAAGTTTTACTAAGCCCGCATTTGAAGGTGTTCTACACTAAACCAAACGCAGTATTTCCATTGATTTTTCAGTATCATATCCTCTCTTTTGGCACTACCAGAATTAATACAGGGTGTCGTTACAATCAATCAGGGGAGGATTGTAAGCCGGTTTATATTATAAGTCATAGATTTATTGTGAGACGATACATTATATGTATCAAATGTAAATAATGCCAATAAGAGCATAGTAATATACCGTGTCAAATTAAACGTGTGAGAGCCTATGGTTTTAATTGTGTATTTTTTACTTGACGAACAGTAACTTTATGTTACTATTAGGGAGTATAAGGATGGTGAACGATTATGAATATTTTTCGGAAAACTTTTAGAGCATTGTTGATGATTTTTGTAGGATTCGTGCTATTAAGCAACTGCACATTTAAGGCTGAAGGGGATGGGGATGACGATTTACAGATTGATCTTGTAATATCTGATTACTTTAAACGTAACTGTATTTCAGCCATAAGATTAAATGTAAACAAAAATCAAAAAATAGATGTCTTAGGTGAGAACGTTAGGGGAAAATCGGGTGTCAGGTTTTTGTTTGCAGATAAACAGTTAAATAAAAACAGCACATTTGGGGATTTACAGATACATAGCGGTGATACAATATTTGCCGCTATTCATGTTCCCACGTATTTAAGCGGAAAATCTCTTTGCAAAGAGTTGGTTACCTCTCAGGTGGTACGCTTCAATATGTTCATGTTTGATTACCGCAAGCGTACTTATTATGGAAAGAAAGTAATGTATATGAATAAAAACTTGCCAATGAAAATGAATGGCTTAGCTAAAGCTTGGAGTAGCGAGGCTCATTTTATATTTGGGGAGGAACAATTAAACAGGGATTATACGGTTGGACAGCTAGGAATTAGGAAAGACGGTAATGTTTTTGCTGTCACCAATGTTCCTCAAGAGGCGGATTTAATGCAATTTTATCGCGAATACATAAAAGATCTCCCTACCGTGTCAAATGCGTGTTTGGGCGAACTTAGTAAGATGCATGATATACAATTTAATAAACTGGAGCTTGATGTCCGTGAAGCGAGAAGATACATGGATGAAGAGAGCAAGAGACCAAATGAAGGCGCTTGCGTAAATGAGCATTCTACCGTTGTAGACTATGAACCGCCAGAGGAACCCAGCATTGAACCTATGCCGGTAGTTTGGACGTGAATTCAAGTCAAACTGAACTGCAACAATTAAAATATCTTGTAGGTAAGGGATAGACAGAAATAGATTTTAAAAAATGGGATGTTTAATCCTGTTTTTTTGCTCTTTTACAGTGATATCTTGCGGAGAAATATCTTAGACTTTGATTCTTAACTTGTAATTTCTTTGGAAGTATATTATCATACACGATGAGATACAAATTGAATCACCAAGCATATTATTAAGTATAAAGCTTTAGGAGGCATTTTTAGATATGGAGTTTGTCAAAAATGAATTAAAAAATATAATTGTTATAGGCACGGGCGGAACTATTGCCGGTACCGGCGAAGCGGGAAAAACCATATCCTACCAGTCCGGGCAGATTGAGGTTAACGATTTGGTTTCCGGCGTAGATGACCTGAAGGATATAGCAAATGTTACGTCAAAGGAGCTTTTGAGTGTAGACAGCTGTGATATAACCGAGGAAGACTGGATACATTTGGCGAATTATATAAATGAAATGGCTGAGGATGAAGATATTGACGGTTTTGTTGTAACTCACGGTACTGATACGCTGGAAGAAACAGCTTTTTTTCTTAATCTTACAGTCAAAACAAGTAAACCTGTTGTTATAACCGGCTCTATGCGTCCGTCTACAGCAATGAGTCCTGATGGGCCTTTTAATTTGTTTCAGGCTGTAGCGCTTGCAAGGAGCGAAGAATCCATTGGTAAAGGTGTGCTGGTTGCTTTTTCGGACGCTATATACGGTGCCAGGGACATACAGAAAGTAAATACATACAGAACAGCGGCTTTTAGCCATAGGGACCTTGGAAGTCTGGGATATATAAGGGATGACGAGGTATATTTTTATAACTCTTCGACTAAAAGGCATACTTTTAATTCGGAATTTGATGTGTCCAATATCAGCGAGTTGCCGTACATAGGGATAGCACCATTTTTTGCCAGTGCAGATGTAAAAATACTGGATTATTTTCACGAAAATACTCAAGGAGTGGTTTTGTCAGGTGCGGGATGCGGGGGATGCAGCAGCGTTTGGGATAAGAGAATCAAGGAATTAATGGCATCAGGGTTCCCGGTCGTGAGAAGTTCCAGAATTGCTAATGGTTTAGTCACAAGTGAATATACGACTCAGAAGGGAATTTTCTCAAATACGCTTTCTCCTCAGAAGTCACGGATATTATTGGCACTGGCCCTAACCAAGACAAACGATATGGACAGCATAAGTCATATATTTAACGTATATTAGTAAAAAAATTTATTATCCCTGGATTTATTCGGGGATAAATTATTCTGAGTAAAATATTTGTTTTCATTATGAAGAATATGTGTTATAATGGCTTTAAGTGTGCTGGGAAATATAAACAGTCGATTATATGGAGGATTTTCATGATGAATAAAAAGGGTGCAAGGTGCACGTTTGCTCTGTGTTTTTTTGGCGTATTAGCCGTGATTTTTAAATTTTCTCCATATGCCACTTTAGCAAATGAAGAGGACGAGACTGATATTGTTATATATCATACCAACGATATGCACGGAAATGTAAACAGCGTTTGGAATGATGGCAAACTTGCAAGAATAGGGCTTGATGTTATAAAAAGTGCAAAAAAGAACACACCTAATAGCATTCTTATTGATGCGGGAGATGCTATTTGGGGAACTCAGTTTGCAAAACACAAAAAGGGTCTTGACATTATAGACATGATGAATGCTGTGGGGTATGACGGCATGACTGTGGGAAATCATGAATTTGAATATGGTTCCGATGAACTGTTAAATTGTGTCAGGCGTGCGAATTTTCCTGTTGTTTCAGCCAACATATATAAAAACGGCGATGTTTTTTTGGAAGGTATTAACGAAAGCAACGGAGAAAGCTTTATCATAGAAAGGTCAGGAAGAAGGATAGGCTTCTTTGGAATAACAACTGAAGAAACCAAAAGAATTATTGTTCCTTCCAAGCTTGACGGCATAGAGTTCAGAGATGAGATAGAAACCGCCAGACTGCAAATTAAAAAGTTAAAGGAACAAAATGTAGATTTGATTGTAGCTATTGCACACGTAGGAGTCGATATATCCAGTAAGACAACCAGCAGGGATATTGCCAAAAATCTATCCGGTATAGACATAATTATAGACGGACACAGCCATACGGAATTCATTGGGGAGGAGAATGGCACAATAATATCACAGACCGGTATAGGTTTATCGAATGTAGGTAAGATAACTGTTAAGTTCACGAAAAATAAACCTAAGATTAGAGCTTCTCTTATTTCCGCCAATGATTTGGGCTGCATGTTCCAGCCTGACGACACCATCACTAAGATGTATGGTAATATATATTCTGAAATATCGCCTTCTTTGGAAAGGATAGTCGGTAAAATCAGTAATAATCTATACGGCGGGACATATAACGGAACTAATATAAGCCGTCTGACAGAGACAAGTATGGGTGATTTTATCTGTGATGCAATGCTCAGAAGAGGTAAAAAAATATTGAAAGATACTGATTTTAGAGATCTTCCCGTTGTTGCTTTTGAAAATGGTGGTGCCGTGAGGTCTACGATTAACTCAGGGTACGTAAAAATGGATAATATTTACAGCATCTTCCCCCTCGACAACAGGCTAAGTGTACAGATTATCACTCCAAGCATACTATACAGAGTTTTGGAACAAGGGGTAGGCAAGTTAATCTCTCCTAAATCTTCAGGGGAACCATTTGCAGGGCCCTTCGGAGGCTTCCCTCAAGTTTGTGGAATTAAAGTTGAGATAGACCCTACTCTTGAGCCGTATGATTATGTAAAAAACACTTCGGGGAAGCGCATCACAAAAGTAACCATTGTAAATCCTGACGGCAGTAGCGGTAGAGAGCTCTTTCCAGACGATAACGAGACGAGAATAGCCTTTTTATTCAATGATCACGCACTATATGAATATGCGGCAATAAAGGACGAGGAAATCGTAATGAAAGACAATTGTCTCTATGACATAATCGCAGATTATATGTCTGAACTGACATACGAAAACGATGGTGAATTCTCATATCCTTGCTCCAATAACAGAATTATTATAAATCAAGATTTCTTTCAAAATGTCTTTTACAGTCCGGAAATTGTTTTAAAGGATAAAACCGGAGAATTAAGTATGGCAACTGCAAGTGTGGCTGTGGACGGCAAAGATTTAGGTTTTTATACCTCCGATGAGGACGCAAAGATAATTGTCAAAGATCTGGCTTCGGGCGCTCATACGATTAAAATTACACATGGAGGTTTAAGCAGGGAGCTATATGTTAATAATGAGGTAGGAATGTGTTCAAACACTGCGGACTTTGCAAATGATTTTGATAAAGATATAATAAGTGTCTCAAACCTTATCGGACAAATACCATATGACATTACCGCTAAAGATGAACAGTTAATAAAATTTGCCCGTATATCTTATGATGAGTTAAGTGAAGAACAAAAGTCAAAAATTTTGAATTATAATAAGCTCCAAAGCGCAGAGGAGGAGATCAGGGTTATCAATGGACAAAATTTACCGGATAGATTAATTTCTAAACTTAACCATCATAGTCAGTTATTAATGTTTATGGCACTGTTTGTTTTCGGCACCGGTATAATCGTGATATTTCTAATCAGAAGAAACAAGGTAAAAACCAACCAAAACCCATAACCGGCAGGTACAACTCAATGGGGGTGAACCGGTGAATTTTGTTATTTCCAACAATATGTGTCATTGATGCCGCATTCTTTAGCATTAAATATAGGGTTTTTATTCTGGGATTTTTGTCTGGAGTAGTCGCTTAAACAAATTACAGCTCTGTTTGATAACAGCAAAATCGCAACTATATTCACGATTGACATAAGTCCCATACATATGTCGGCAAAATTCCAGACAAAGGCAGAGTCTGCAATCGCACCTAAAAATACGGGTATAAGGCAGGAAATGCGGAATAGCTGCAGGACTTTTGGCGAATTATTTATGAACAAAACATTTGACTCTGAATAGGAGTAGTTGCCTATTATGGAGCTAAATGCAAATAAAAATATGGATAAAGAAATAAAGTGTATTCCCAGAGTACCTATTTCGGAATTCAAAGATTGCTGAACCAGGGCTATGCCGTCCAAACCTCCATCGAGCTTTATCCCGGACACCAAAATTATAAATGCAGTTGTAGAGCATATCATAGTATCTATAAATACCGATAATGCTTGAGCAATACCTTGTTTAACAGGGTGTGATACATCTGCGGCGGCTGAGGCATTGGGAGCACTGCCCATACCGGCTTCATTTGAAAATAGCCCACGCTTTATCCCTATTAAAACTGCGCTGCCGGAAAACCCTCCCAGTATAGACTTAAAGTCCAGAGCATCCCTCAGTATTAATTTTGTAATATCGGGCAGTTTGTCTAGATTGCACAAAATAATATAAATCCCCACCCCTATATATACTGACGCCATGACAGGAACAACTATGGAAGATATAAAACCTATTCTATGAATCCCGCCGAAAATAGAAAGTGCCATAAGTAAAGAAATTAAAATGCCGATCACATACGGCCAGAAGCCTTTGGAATATCCCGGTATATAGTAATTAAGCGAAGAGGATATCTGATAAGACTGCAGGGCATTAAAACCATATGAAAAACATAGTATCAACAAACATGAAAACAGTACCCCCAGATTTTTTTTACCCAAAGCTCTTTTTATATAATAAGCAGGCCCCCCCCGAAAAGAGCCATCTTTTCCACGGACTTTATAAATCTGAGCCAATGTGCTTTCTATAAAAGCCGAAGACGCACCCAATATCGACATAATCCACATCCAAAAAATTGCTCCCGCCCCCCCCGCGACGAGTGCAGCAGCAATCCCGGCAATATTACCCGTACCAACACGCGAAGCCGTAGATATCATCAGTGCCTGAAATGATGATACTTTGTTTCCGTCAGACCTTTCTTTCATTAGCCTGAAAGACTCACAAAAATACCGTATCTGTACAAATTTAGTTTTAAAAGAAAAATATATTCCACACATTATCAAAAGTGCTATGATAATATAGGTATACAAAAAGTCACTTATACCGGACAAAATAAAATTTATATAATACATTACTGCAGCTCCTCTTTCTATTAATCCTAATATTTTTTCATTATCTTTCCATTATAATATATTTTGTGATGGGTTTCAACACTCCACCGGATAGGGGGTGCCACATGCGTAGACATAAGAAAGTTAAATGTGTAAAATAAGTTTTACTGAGCCCGCATTTGAAGGTATTTTACGCTAAATCAACCGCAGTATTTCCATTGATTTTTCAGCATCATATCCTCTCCTTTGGCACTGCTCCGGATAAAGGGCAATAAGCTCTCACTTCTTAGCAAACCAGTTGAGCGAAAGTGGGGATAGTTGACAGTATAATAAATGATAGAATACAGAAAATCATATTTCTCACCTAATACCAAACAATGAATTTCAGACATATACTTTTACATAATTATGTGTTACCTTAAATTAAGGGGAATTTGCGCTGTCTAAGTGCATAAAATTAATCATTTAGTAACCTTGTAGGGTGGTGGAGCTATATAAATTTATTTACGAGCTTTTTGTCAAATTTTAAAGAAGGGAAGAACTACATAAACTTTATAAAAGTTTAGCAGGTCAAATTTATGAAAAAGAATATTTTTGTTCACTTTAAAGATAAAAATAAAATAAAAAAACTGTATACTATTATGCAAACCGTTATTTTTATTGTAATGTATTTGATGTATTTCGTGTCATACTTAGGCAGGAAATCCCTTGCCATAGGATTTAACGGTTCAACCGGAGCAAGGGTGGCACTGGGGCTTCCAAGCAACACTTATGCGATTCTAGGCATGATATATTATGCGGCTTATATGTGCGGAAAATTTCTGGGCGGAATCTTAGCAGATAAATCAAGCATAAGAATTGCCTTGCCATTATCTATTTTTACATCTTCTGTATTCAGTGCAGGAATAGCAATTGCCGGATATTTAAATAAAGCTTCTTTGCTGACATCTACCGAATCGATATCTATGTTTATTTATATAACATG
Organism: uncultured Eubacteriales bacterium; assembly: GCA_949422855.1. Lineage (GTDB taxonomy): Bacteria > Bacillota > Clostridia > Oscillospirales > Acutalibacteraceae > CASPLG01. Next base: position 18,117 of record CASPLG010000015.1, read on the forward strand.
GGGAATTGCCGCATTTATACAGTCCTTAACCTTCCCTATGTGTGCAAAGGCACTGGTATACTGGTACTCCAATAAAAATAGAGCATACATATGGGCATACTTCTCAACCTCCGGAGAAATTGGTTCTGCATGCTCACTTATACTTTCAGGATTTTTACTTCAGTATTATTCGTGGGAAGCGGTTTTTATAGTCCCTGCCCTATTGGGAGGATTAACTTCTATACTGGGACTGTTCATATTAAGAGATAAACCCTCTTCAATTGGACTGCCTGACGTAGAAACCTACGCCGGAAATAAGGTTAGCGAAAACGTGGACACCGAGGTCAATGCCAAGGAGAGCTATGATCCAAGGTCTTATTGGCAAATATTTATGTCAGACGTTATTAAAAATAGAGTTCTATGGATCTTGAGTTTGACCTATATATGCGTGTACATATTAAGAGCAGGTACTGTGGATTGGATTCCTAAAATGTTTATGGAAAGCGGACAATTTTCTCCGCTTCTTGCATCCCTTCCTGCCGTTATATTGTCTATATCGGGTATTTTTGGATCTCTGTCAATATCGTTTGTCTCCGAAAAGATATTTAAAGGTAAAAGGAGCCCTGCTATTATTTGCTACTTCTTGATAACCATTTTATGCTTAATAATTTTTAGATTAATATTCCCGTTCGGAGGCAAAGCCGTAATTAGTGTCCCAGATCCATTTTACACATTACTGATATTTATATTAATGGCACTGTCAGGGATAGGTATATACGGACCTCAAATGATGGTTGGCGGAATAGCCGCAATAGAAACAGGCTCTAAAAAAGTATCGTCAACAATATCAGGTATTACAGGATCTATTGGATATTTAGGTTCAATAATAAGCTCATTTTTTGGAGTTTTCTCAGATAAATGGGGATATATATTTCTAAACAATATATGGATTATTTCGGGTATTATAGGGATATTTCTTATGCTGTCAATATGGAGTATAAAACCTTGCAAAGACTATTCAAGGTAATAAAATGATTTGAAAATAACAGCCAAATATATGTCAGTGCGCCACCCCTAACTCTCTTTCACTATATAATTGAACTTTTGACTTAGTGCCTATTGAACTTTATATTGAACTATGTTATAATTATCCCGATGCAATCAGCTTTTAGGAGGTTTTTTTAGAAGAAAATGATTAACAAAATTTTTGCACAGCGCCTAAAAACAGCAATGGGTAACAAAAACAAGCGGCAATCTGATTTAATACGAGAAGCATTAAAAACCGAAATAAAACTTGGAAAAAGTCATATGAGTCAGTATGTAAGCGGAAAAACTTTTCCCAGAGAAGAGATCCTTAATTTCCTTGCAAATGCATTGGACGTCGATGTTGATTGGCTAAGTGGCAAAACAACAGAAAACATTCCAAAAGAAACAAATTTAAAACCCATGCAAATCAGTGCCAATACTGAACCTGAAATTAAAAAATCCATAAAATTGGATAATGTCCTATATGACGTTAGAGGACCCATTGTTGAAGAGGCCAATAAAATGGAGAGTTTAGGAATGCAAATTCTGAAACTGAATATTGGAAATCCTGCACCTTTTGGGTTCCATGCCCCGGACGAAGTAATTTATGACATGCAGCGCCAGCTAACTGAATGTGAAGGCTATTCTAATTCTAAGGGGCTTTTTTCTGCAAGAAAGGCAATCATGCAGTACGCACAGATTAAAAAAATCCCTAATGTATCAATCGAGGATATATACACGGGCAACGGCGTAAGTGAACTTATAAATTTGTGTTTATCTGCACTCCTTGATATGGGTGACGAAATCTTAGTTCCAACCCCGGATTATCCATTATGGACAGCGTGCGCTACCCTCGCCGGGGGAAAGCCTGTTCATTATATGTGCGATGAAGAATCAGACTGGTATCCTGATATTGAAGATATAAAAAGTAAAATTACAAACAAAACAAAGGCGATAGTAATAATAAATCCTAATAATCCCACAGGTTCGCTGTATCCAAAAGAGATATTGCAAAGCATTGCAAGTATTGCAAGGGAACATGGGTTAGTTATTTTTTCTGATGAAATATATGACAGATTGGTCATGGATGGAGAAAAACATATATCCATAGCCAGTTTGGCCCCGGATATATTTTGTGTAACGTTTAGCGGTCTTTCAAAATCTCATATGATAGCAGGTTTTAGAATTGGGTGGATGATTCTCAGTGGAAACAAAAATGCTGCTAAAGACTATATTGAGGGTATAAAAATGCTTTCAAACATGAGACTTTGTTCAAACGTACCGGCACAGTCAATAGTTCAAACGGCTCTGGGCGGACACCAAAGTGTAAATAATTATATAGTACCAAAAGGGAGAATTTATGAGCAAAGAGAATATGTTTATAATGCTCTGACTAAAATACCAGGGATAAGCTGCGTTAAGCCAAAGGCCGCTTTTTATATGTTTCCCAAGATAGATATAAAAAAGTTCAACATCACTAGCGATGAACAGTTTGTCTTGGATTTACTGAAAGATAAAAAAATCTTGCTCATTCATGGTAAGGGATTTAACTGGGCAAAACCTGATCATTTTAGGTTAGTTTACCTTCCCAGGGTCGAGGTTTTAAAAGAAGCGGTTGAAAAAATTTCGGATTTTCTTAGCTATTACAAACAATAAAAATTTTTATTGTATCTAAATCATAAGCAGAAAAATTGAACCCCCATTACAAAAACACCTGAACCAAAATCTAAAAGGGAGAATCTTATTTTTCTCCCTCTTTTTCGTCTATAAAATCCAATCTCGCTGTACTAAATTTCCACTCTTCCATTTATGGCTCGTCCAAGAGTCTCTTCATCCGTGTATTCAAGCGTCGCTCCAAATGGTATCCCATATGCAAGGCGGGTCACCTTAACCCCCAGAGGCCTTAAAAGCTTAGATAAATAAAGTGCAGTTGCCTCACCCTCAACAGTTGGGTTAGTTGCCATTATTACTTCTTTTACCTCTCCTGACGATAACCTCGAAACTAATTCCTTAATACGAAGTTGATCCGGACCTATACCGTTGAGCGGAGATATAACACCGTGAATTACGTGGTATAAAGAATTATATTCACGTGATTTCTCAAATGTCTCTACATCCCTTGGATCTTCAACTACACATAGCACAGACCTATCCCTGTTCATGTCGGCACATATTGTGCATACCTCTTTGTCAGTAAAATTATAGCAGAACTTACAATAATGCACGTCTTTTTTTACAGTCACCATGCAATGAGCAAATTCTTTTATCTTATCTTCTTCCATATTAAGTACCGAATAAGCAAGTCTTTGAGCTGTCTTTCTCCCTATCCCCGGAAGACGCTGAAAATATTCCGCCAACTTTTCCAGAGAAGCTATACGTCTAGACTCCATACTAAAACAATCCCGGGATATTCATAGGCAAATTTATGCTCTCGGATATCCCTTGCATAACGTTATTTTTTTCGTCCTGTGCCATTTTTATAGCCCCGTTTACAGCCGCTATAATAATCTCCTGCAGCATCTCTTTATCATCTTTATCGACAATGTCCGAGTCTATCTTTAGGTCAGTCAGCTCAAGAGAGCCTTTGATTTTAACTTCTACAGCTCCTCCGCCGGAAGTAAACGTGTATTCTTTGTCTTCCAGCTCATGTGTTGCTTTTTCCATTTCAGCCTGCATTCCTTGTACCTTTGCAGCCATATCCCTTATATTACCCATCGCTCCACCCTTGGGCAGCCTTACTTTCATGAAATTCAATCCTCCATATTTTTACTCATAGTCCACACGGACCCCTTGTTTTATTACTTTGTCTATAAATTCATCCAAATGGTCAGCCTTTTTACATCCATCCCCCTTTCTCCTATATGGCCCCAATTTATACGTCTTTCCCGTAACTGACTTAATTGCGTCCCTCATCTCATTTCTGTTGGCAGACTCCCGCAATAAGTCAAACGTTATAGATTTATCCGAGTCAATCAGAATAAAATCTCCGCTTTCGTATGCTTTGGAGTCCTTCAACGCCAAAACCAGAGACCTAGACTTTGCCGATTTGTTGATAAACTCTATAATTTGAGACCACTGCTCAAATTTCTTCGGCTTTTCGCCCTCTCCACCTGATCCTTCAGCAGCAGAAACACTCTTCTCTTTACCGCTGCGTGTATCTTTTACACCTGAGGACTCCGATTTTATATTTTCCTGCCTGCTTTCCCGTTTACATTCTTTTTCCTCATCAGGTTCAGATGTCAGTGCTTTATCGGGTTTCCCGCCTCCAAATAACCCATAACACATCTTTGTGACTGCAATTTCGAGCTCAAGACGTGCATTTTCTCCACTATATATCTTTTTGTATGATTCAGTCAGGCAGTCTGCACATTTTAAAACATAGTCAAGTTTTTCATCGATGTTATTCTTTGATATCTCGGCAATCATCTCACGCCTGAACATTTCAAGAAGCCCTTCGCACATTCCTATCATACTTTTAGAATTTTTATACAAATTATCTATCATTTTTAATGCCGCATCTGCATCTCTATTTTTAATGGAACTAAAAATCATATCTATAGATTCTTTATCTGTAAGTCCTAAAATATCGCTAACTTGTTGTACTGTCAGATTATCCCCACCGCACGATATGCACCTATCCAAAAGCGACAGTGCGTCTCTCATAGCTCCATCGGCAGAGTCCACAATAACTTTTAAAGCCTCGTCGTCTATGCCTACATCCTCTTGCTTGCAAATATACTTTATTCTTTCAGTCATAGAGTCGTTTGCAATACGCCGAAATTCAAATCTCTGGCAGCGTGACAAAATTGTCGCCGGAATTTTATGAGGCTCGGTAGTTGCCAATATAAATATCACGTGTTTAGGCGGCTCCTCAAGTATCTTTAAAAACGCATTGAATGCCTGATTGGACAGCATGTGTGCTTCGTCTATGATATACACACGGTACTTGCAAACAGACGGCACCAAAAAAGTCTCCTCTTTAATCGTACGTATGTTTTCTATGCCGTTGTTACTGGCTGCGTCAATCTCGCTTACATCCAGCAGATCACCCTTTGCCGCCTCACTACATATCTCACATTTCCCGCACGGACTGCCATCAACAGGGTTTTGACAATTCACCGCCAAAGAAAATATCTTCGCACAAGAAGTCTTTCCCGTACCTCTCGACCCCGTAAACAAATAAGCATGTGCAATATGACCGGTTGTTATTTCATTTCTTAATGTACTGGATACGTGCTCCTGACCAACGACATCTTCAAAAACCCGCGGACGCCATTTTCGGTATAAAACTTGATACATCTGAACACTCCCGGAGTATAAGAATCTCATGCACCCCTTGTACTTTAACATGCAGATGAACGAATCAACCTGTACCGCATAGCAAGAAAAGCTTAATGCTGCTCGGTTCCCCGCCTGACATGGTTCACTATCCGCTATCGGACAGAACCCACCCAACTGCATGTTAAAATACAAGAAAGATATATGCCACGTCCTCTTGCAAGACAGTATATCATATATCTAAATAAATTGCAAACATTTTTAAAGTCTTAAGTCAAGATTTAATATATCTGCTTAAACTAGAGTGCCAAAAAAGAGGATACAGTACTCAAAAGTCGGCAGAAATACAATAGTTACTTTGGCGTGAAACGGCTTTAAACACCAATTTTATAAAGCCCATTTTGTAGATTTAACTCTACTATATCTACGCATGTGGCACTTCTCTTAAATTACTTAAACTACATTATCATCGCAGCCGTGATACCCGCACCAACTCCGGCCGCCAAAAACATCTTTATAACCCAGCCTAAGATCTGTGTCTTTCTTCTGACAAGAGATGGATATCCTATATTACTAACCAGTTTTTTGGCCTCTTTTCTGAGCATTTTTTCTTGATAATCTGAATATTGCGGTTTTATCACCAAGAAAGCCTTCTCATAATATAAATTGTCAAGATTCGTTACTTCTATTACTTGTCGATTTACACCTTTTATCATAACCAAACGCTCCTATACAAATATTTATACAGGACTATTCTTAGATAAAAGCCTGCAATTTATTCCTATCAAAATTATTTTACATCAGGCCGCCCTTTTTGAGCCCTACATAAGCCGCAACCATAAGCACACCCGATAATAAAACCGGGAACCACCAATATTCCATAAATGGAAAATTAGGTGTGTTCATTCCGTATATACCCGATATTATCGTCGGCATGGAGGAAATTAATGTTATGGACGCCAGTGCCTTCATAACAATGTTTAAATTGTTCGATATTATTGATGCAAATGCATTCATTGTCCCCGATGTGATATTAAGGTATATATCAGACATCTCTATTGCCTGTTTGATTTCTATAATTAAATCCTCCAAAAGTTCCTGGTCCTCATCGTAAAGTTTGACAAGTTTTCCCCGCATGATTTTTTCTAATGTCACCTTTGTAGATTTAAGGGAAGAGGAAAAATATACAAGCGACTTTTCTACCTCCAAAAACTGCAAAAGATCCTTATTCTGCATGGATTTTTTCAGTTCCTGCTCCACACGATTGCTTATCTTATCTATTTGCTTTAAATACTGAAGATATTTCCCTGAAAGCCTTAGCATTATATACAAAACAAAGTGAGTTTTATGATATGTTCTGGCATCCCGTATCAGACCTTCAGAAAATTCGTTTAACACAGAGTTTGGTTTGAGCGAAATGGTTATAACATTTTTAGGGGTCAGTATTATACTCAATGGCATTGTATAATAGGTAAGATTCTTACCCGACCTTTCTACAACCGGGCTGTCTATTGTTATTAAGGTAGTATCTCCCTCACTGTCTATATGTGACGATTCTTCTTCATCAAGTGAAGCCCTTAAAAACTCAGGCTCTATATTAAACTCAGATATCAAAAAATTAACTTCGCTCTCATTTGGAGCAATACAGTTTATCCAGCACCCGTCCTCATACCTTTCGATCTGCGATATCTTACCATCTATAGTCTTGTAATATGATACCATCTTACATTTCCCCTTTCAAGCCACAACAAACTCCCAGTTTATTATATCACAAAATAAATTTCATACAAGAATAAATAAAGGAAGGAAGTGGCGCATGTATAGGTATAACAGGGTTAAATATAAAAAATAAGTTTTATAAGATTGGTATTTTAAGCTGTTTCGCCAAAGCAATTACCGTATTTCTACCAATCTCTCAATGCTATATCCTCTTTTATTTATGCCGCTCCCGATCAGGTTTTTTAGTGTTGACAACGATATAATTCGGTGATATAATATATTTGTTGTGGCTCGTTGGTCAAGCGGTTAAGACACTGGCCTCTCACGCCGGTAACATGGGTTCGATTCCCATACGAGTCACCATATAAGGTGATAACTATTGATACAGAGAGAAATCCCAGTAATATTGGGGTTTCTCTCTGTTTTGCTATAAATTTATCGACAATTTTGACAGACTTTTTGACCCTGTTTTTAGACTTTCGTGTGAAGGTATGCAACCGGTTGCATTTTTTCAAAGAAATCCCGTATGTGGTTGCATACTTTCACACGCTTTAAATTCACTTATGCTTATAGATAGTATAATTAATGCTAAAATTTACCTTTAGACCACACACACCTCTTGCGAGGTGCGACTGCTGATTGGCTCCGGTAAATTTGCCATTTTTCATATTTCAACTCACACACCTCTTGCGAGGTGCGACTTATTACATCACCTAAGCTGTTGATTCGCTTGAACGTATTTCAACTCACACACCTCTTGCAAGGTGCGACTCAAGTAGCAAAATATCTGTTCTTGCAGTTTTGTAATTTCAACTCACACACCTCTTGCGAGGTGCGACGGAGGGGTCTGTGCGGAGTGGGAAAACCTTTGTATTTCAACTCACACACCTCTTGCGAGGTGCGACACATTTGCTTTCGGGCCGGATTCCCCGCCAATAAGATTTCAACTCACACACCTCTTGCGAGGTGCGACTTTTAGCCCATGAGCTGCCTCTGTCGTCTAGCATATTTCAACTCACACACCTCTTGCGAGGTGCGACAGCAATATATAGTGTTTTATACTAAGCCATACACCATATGTATCAAGAGGCGGACTGTTTTATACTAGTAATCATACTATATTTAATAATTTATGTCAATATATTCTTATCTATACAAGCGAACCCACATTTATATTTTAATCACCACAGGTTCGCGCTTCAGATAATAATTACCCCTTCTGGATCGTAAGTCTCTTTAGCTCCTATATGTTCCACTCGAGTTTTCCACTTGTTCCCTAAATGATAAAACCTTAGACTATCAACGTCCTTATCTATTAATTTTATCAATTTATCTTTTAATTTTATAAAAGTAGAATAATCAAGATCTGCTTCAAATACGGAATTTTGTACCCTTTGAGCATGTTTCTGACATTCTCTGGCGACTTTTCTGAGCCTTGTTTTCCCTTCTTTATCCTGAGTATTTACGTCATAACTTATAATTACCATCATAAATATTCACCTACTGTATCAAAAGTGGAGGATATTCTTCGATCTCTGCACGAACATATTTTGCTAAAAGATTACTTTGTACGTAAGGGAGTAAACCAAATTGTATTTTTTGTTGTAAATATGGGTGCTTTAAGTCAGTTCTCTTTTTTTCTTGTCAATGGGTTATTACTTTTTTTCTCCCATCACTATTTAAAAATACAGCTCCTGAAACTTGAACATCAAAGTCTTTTTCTGAAAGTATCTGTAGATTAAAAAGTGTTAATACAAATCGTTCAGCAACGGCTCTTACCTCCTCGACTAAATCACAAGAAAGAGAATTTCTTCCGCTTCTTAAAGTATGGCAAAAACCTATATAGCTATCTAACCCTACTGTTTCCAATGCTGAAGAAAATTCACTTGTATATAAAGTATAGACAAATGACAAAACCGCATTTATAGGGTCAAGTGGTGGTCTCTTAGTCCGATAACTAAACTTAAACATTGATTTTGGATTAGTTATCAGTTTACCGAATATTGAAAAATAATTTTTTGCACAAAATCCTTCTATACCTAAAAGTTCATCCAATGTTTGAGCATCAAAAACTTTTTCTACTCCACTGTGTAAAATTTTTAAAACATCTGCTATATCTTCATTATTACGTAAATCAGAGTTGTCACGAAGAGACCATTTAATAAGCTTAATTGAATTACTGAATTTTGCAGCCAAAGTATTTTGTGCTAAATTTATACCATCTAAGCGAAATTTATCAATTTGGAATATCCTTAAAAATACATTTCCCTTAGTTTCTCCATATACCTTGGCCAGAAACTTTCCATGAGGTGATACGAAATTTATAGGTATTGTTTTTTCAACGCATTTACCCATAAGTGCCGGAGAACATCCCACGTAATTGAAACAAACTATATTTTCTATATTATCAAATGGAATTCTCAGACGTTCTTTATCGGCTATTTTACAAATGAAGTTGTCATTATCTAACGATAAGTAAGCCGACTCATCTGTTATATAAAGTGTGTTTAATAATTTACGCATTAAATATCCTCCGTTTCAATTGATTTTCTTATTGTATCACGAACACCATAAATTTTTTTCATCTTAGGCATAAATATTTCTTTCAAGGAGCAACCATTACAATTTTGATTTTTCCGTATGGAAGGAATTTTTCCGATTTTAATAAAATATCTCATCTGCTCAAGTTGGTTTTTAAGTTCAGTATTATAAATTTCGAAATTCTCTTTTAGTGGAAGCCTAATCCGTTTTTTCACATTTGCGTAGTAAATAATTCCTTCACAGTCGCATTTAAAGATAAGATCGGCACATATTTTTTGTGCAAATACTTGCATCAAATCCTCGTGATTGTAGTCCTTATACTTGGATTTAGTCGGTTTATACTCCACAATACACACATTATACTTTTTACAACCGTCAATGATATTAACGCCATCTTTAGATTCTGTAAGTTCTATGCAGTCCGGAATACCATAAAGATTATACTCAAGCAAATCGTTGTATACCGATACGTTAGTAAAAATTTTTTTGCCTCTTGAAGGGTAACTGTTGAAATTATGTGCTCTCTCATGAAGAAGATTAGCTTTCGTTACATAAATATTCTCTGCCCACACTTTTCCTATCTTAATCAGTCCCCACCTATGTGGGCAGTACAAAAACTGCTGAATTTCCTTTATGGATATTACATTATCACTCATATTTTACTGGTAAAAGTCACACCGCTTGGCATGTTTTCATCAACTGTAATACTATAATCTGAAAATTTTCTTGGTATACTAGTCTGAGACTTAATCGAAATTTTATCAAAAAGCACATTGGATGGACAATTTCCCAAAACATTATCATGCTTGAATACATAAAGCTTTCTCATACACATTTTTCCTCTTGCTGCACTGTGGTCATGTTCAAACATATTAATAATCGCTTCCCAAAGAAGCTCCAAATCATCTTCGTCAAACTTGGTAACATTTTGAGCAAGTGCAGCTGATACGTATCCATCAGAACGATAAAGTGCATATGCAACAATACTTTTTCGCCCCATCTCCGTAGTATTTCCTGTGTCATGGTCTTTTTGTTTAGTACGACCTTGTCTAGTTATTGTTATATCTTGAATATTTATTGAGGATATACTTTTAGCAAAGTTTATTTGGACGGGTCCTCTTACAATTCCACAAGGGTTATCCCCAGTGGACATAACTGCTCCAAAAGTACGGACATCATAATAATTAGCACACATATAATCTCGAGCTATTTTCACGCTGTCAATATCCTTATTTTTACCTTTTTTAATATCTATATTATTGGTTTTATAGGCATCTTCAAATTTGGAATTTAGTGCCTTATCAGCTTTAATTAAAATATTGTAACCTTTTTCTCCGTTTTTAACTAACTCTACATAGTTCCTTATCTTACGTTTCAAGCAAACGTCCGTTACCAAACCTATTCCTGTTTCTGCATCGATTCTCGGATTATTCCCTGCATCCGGGTCACCGTTAGGATTGCCGTTTTCTACGTCGAAAATCATAGTAAATTCATATCTGTTTCGTATAGCCATTTTAAATTTCCTCCTCATTATAATTTTGTTCTTTTTTTGATTTATACAAATCTTGCACTTGATGATAGTAACCTATAATAAATCTGCCTTGGTCATCAAGCGAAAAATGTTTCGGGAAAGAGCCCGCAAGTCTATCTATAATGGTCCCTATAAGTTTTTTGTAATGTATTTTAAAGCCTTCATCTTCTAATTTTTCTAAGTGACACTGTGACAGTTTTAAAATTTGCGGAAATACAGATGCCGGTCTTGAACATGCGGAAGAAAAATAAGAATTTTTTATTGTTCGGTTAAGTCCGTTTCCCGCTGAACCTTGTTGTATCTTCTCAAGAACAGCGAAAAGTCTTCCACATATGTATGCCGAATTTTGATTATTTTCATCCAGTGACATTTTTAATTCCTCCCCATTCAGTGATTTTCTATTAATACAAGCTTTTATTATTCCTGCCTGCAATCTACATCTACTTTTTCTCAGTTTTTTATTCTTCACATCTTCTTCCGAATCGACTTTACTTGCATCTATTTTGAATCTATTTAATGTAGCACTTAATAATGCCTCCGGATACCTGTATCCGTATATAATTGATTTAAAAATTTTTGTAACAATCTCAGGATTTACGATTTCTTCTTCCTTTTTTTCTTTTTTTCCTTTCGCATTTTCTTTTTGCTTGAATGGATTTATCGCTTCTTGTATTTCAGAAATAGTAACTATCTCATCTATATCTTCGTTAATCTGCAAATCACTTTGATGTTTAGCAATATTTTGAAGTATTTGTCCGTATTTTCTGTGATATATAAACTTAACTGCGAGTCTTGCGGCGTTAGGTTTTAAGCCTACTATGTAAAAATCTACATTGGGGTCAATGTCATTTAAATCAGAGATTTGGCTTTCGAGTAAACCACCATTTTTTGCAGATGAAATTAGTTTTCTCAGTATATCTTCTGTCCCCGCAGCGTCTTCTTTGTCTGATTTTTTATTAAAAAATTCTGCAAACAAATCCTCACATTTATTTTCTTTGTCAACAGCCCAATATGCGACAGTTATATCTCCAAGATTCATTTTGTTATTTTTAGTGTTCAAAATATAATTGAGAGCATCGGTGTATTTCTCCATTGCATCATCTGAAATATTGCTGTTGTAGGATTGTTCTCTTCCATATGAACACTCAGCATCTTCATTAAAACTCACAAGTACTTCACCTGTTGACTTTCCAGATTTAATACCTTTTATTTTTTTGTGAGTTCTTGCAATTGTTTTATTTTCTCCGTAAATTGCACACTGAGATACAGTACTGTCATCTTTCTTTGAGCTAAGCCATTTGTCTTTTTCGCTATCCCATTTATCTTTTACTTGCTTATCATCATGCAGAGCTATTTCTAAATTTGAGCCCATTCTAAATTCAAATTTAGCAGTATTATAATCTTTACATATTGCCAAAAGATGATTATTTTTTATCTCATTCTCAGGTTTCCAATTCAAAATAAAGTTTCTGTATGCATTTACAATATCAGAGCATATACCTTCAATAAATTCCAAATTTCTGTTTTTAAAGGATTCGTGACATTTGTTATTTAAACAAAACTTACCATTTTTTAATTCAAGTCCAAAAATATATTTACCTCTATGTTCGATGATCTCACTATTAGTGCAGGTTTTTTCCCTACGCCTCGGCACGATTATTGGCTTTTCTACAATTTTCCCCTTTTCATCTCTTTTGTATGCTACAATGCTGTCTACCGTACCATCGGGATTTAAATATATAGTATGAGTGATTTGAATTTTACTGTAACCTTTCGGAGCATCTTCACCATTTGGAACCATAACTTTATCGTAGTAATCACACAGAGCTTTTATCAGCATTTTATCACCTCCTTATACTTTTGTACGTCTATTACACCATCTATCATATAAGGGCGATAATATAGTGCCTGAGCCTCGTCTGAGAATACAGGGTTTTCCCAGTCATTATTTTTAGGTAGTCCTTTATCCTTAAATTCTAACTCATAAAGCATAAACCCTAAGTCTACTTCCCTACTTTTTCTGATATTTTCATCAATCTGCGATAAATCGAACTCATCCACCAAAGATATGCTTTTGACCGAAAATTCCCTACATCCCAGGCACGGAACTCTAAAAAACTGTCCTTTTTCAAGACGTCTTTTTAAAATATTGTAATGCTTATTTTCTCCGTCTGCTTCATCTTCGCTTTTTATATTTGTAGTTTCAAAGTGAAATTCAATACCATACTTTACGTCTTTCAGTATCATTGAAGCTCTTTGATGTATAGAATCTGAACCCAAATAAATACAAATATCTGTATCTTTACCATTCATTCGTTTCTTTAAGTTGCTAAAAGACACCTTATTTTTAATCTCATTTCTGCGAATATTTATAAAATTAATGGGATTAAAAACAATGATTTTATTAATTACATATTTTATTGCAGGTTTCCAATATATACTTTTAAGTAACCCACAAAGTGCTCCCGGTGTAGGAACATCATAACTTACACGCTCAACCTTCATTTCTGGCCGTGTAAAGCAGGCATAGTCGCCTTCTACTATAATTTTAAATCCGTAACTCAAAATTCAATCCCCTCCTTTATATAATGTAATCACATGCTTCGGTCTTAATCCCAGTCTCACTGTCGTAATAGTCTTCATTTGTGAGACACCACACACCTGTACCATAGTCATCAACTACACCTTGTTCTTGAAGTTTATCAAATTCCTTTTTGTATACTGTACAAGCATATTTTTGAAGCTTTCTTATGTTTGTCCTTTTTGTATTTTTTAATTCGTTTATAAGCTTTTGACTTTTCTCATCCTGGTCTACTATTATCGAAATTGTCACATCTTTAATCAGGTCAAATTTTTCAGCGTATTTTTTCAAACAAATTTTCCAAGGGTCTTTACAAATTTCATGTAAACTTTTGAGTTGTATTTCATCACTTCCCATATAATACAGCTGCTCATAGTAGTCGCCAATGCTTTCTTTACACGATATATCTTCGTACCTTTCGACAATAGACTTCATCATTATTTGAAAGCGGTGATCAGTATTGTATAATCTGCCTTTGAGTTTAAATATATCGACTTCAGCCATCTTTCTCTTACCTTCTCTATTGCACCTTCCTCCAGCCTGCAAAATATGGTCTAATCCTTCAAATTCTCTGAAAACTTTATAAAAATCCAAGTCTACTCCTGCTTCAATAAGAGAAGTTGAAATAACTGTGATTTTTCTGTTTTCCGGAACATTTTCTAAATTAGGAAAATCTTCTTCTAATTTATTAAGTTCGTCTTTTATTTTGTTTATGGTATTCTCTCTGTCTCTCGAGGTCATATAAGTTGAAAGATGGTATTTTTTATTGCCACTTGGGCATAACTCAAAAATTTTTTCAGCACTGGATTTCGTATTGACAACTATCAAAGATGACGGACAACCCTCAGTTTGCTTAATTAAATTTTCAAAGCCAATCTCGCCAATGTATCTGAAATTACATTTTTTAAATACTTCAAATTCGGAAGCCTCATTGACTAAGTTTAAAATCTGAGAGTTTTTCAGAGAGTAACTTCTTATGAGCTTATGATAATCTGGCATAGTTGCGGTTAAAAATACAGCTTCGCTATTAAGATATTTTGTTATATAACATATGGCATCCAGACAAGGTTTAAGGTATTCTGTAGGCATTAAATGAGTTTCGTCGAATATTAAGATACTATCTGACATATTATGTAATTTACGAAGTTTTTTACGTGTATTTTTATAAATTGATTCAAAAAACTGTACTGCAGTTGTAATTATAAACTGCGAATCCCAATTCTCTATTGCAAATTCACATGCTTTTCGGTAATTTTCATCATTATTTTTATTATTATCGGGGTCGTCATAGTCAAATGTCGACTGATGTCGCAAAATTTGTGCTGACTCACCGAGCAATGACTCAAATTCTTCAGCAACCTGGTTGATTATACTGTTATACGGGATTACATATATTATTCTTTTTTTCTTTTTTTTGATAGCCCGCTCAAGGGCAAATTTAATGCTACATAAAGTTTTACCACTACCTGTTGGCATATTTATAAGATAAATTTCAGAATCTTTATCAACTTTTTCAAAAACCTGATTTTGAATAGAAGTACGTGCTTTTTGAAGTTTTGTCTTACATTTAAACGAATGTAATTTTTTATTTGTTTTTTCAAGACATTTTACAAAGTCTGCGTTTAAGGGTGCATTTACTTTATCACCAAAAAACTCAGCCGTATCAATAGAGTCCGCATCAGTCAAACAGGAAAAACAATATCGAACGAAAAAGGCAAATTTATTTATTAAATTTTCATCAGTAGGTTTATAATCTTTACACAGAAAATCACAAATATCTTTTTGTTCTTGCTCACTAATTTGGTTGTTTAATTCTACTTTTAGTTCTGATTTATACATACTATAATCTTCCGTCTTGCGTTTTAGCCGACCTTCTAAAGTAGAATCTTCCTGAGTATCCTTCCTACATCCCACATTCGGAATACCTGAATGATGTCCAGCTATGCAAAGCTGAGCTACTAGTTTCAGAATACTGCATTTTTTAAAATGCAGTATCTTTGGAATCTCCTTGGCACCGCATATAGAATGCTCCACCTTAATTGGCTTGTTACCTAAAATACGCCTTTGAAATGACTGCTGAAATTTGCCTATATCATGCATAAGTCCCACTGTATACATAAAATTTTTAAAAGGAGGAATGGCATATTCCTTACAAAGTTCAGCTGTATTTACACTATGTTCTTTAATAGATTGCTTATCACTATCCTTATTAATATGAGCTATATACATAATATTCACCTCCTTTATTATATTCATAATTTCTATAATTATCAAGTCCTGATTATGATTTTATACAAATATTATCTTTGTGAATGTAGTAATTTTGACGTTTATCTCGAAAATGCCAAGCAGCTTAAAAATAATCCATTCGGGAGGTTTATACTAGCGGCGTCTTTCACCGCTCCGCTCCTTGAAGTCTTGAATCATCGTGTGTTTTTTGTTCATATCTGGCACGATTCTAAATCAGGCAAAACCGCAGCAATTAAGATGGCAATAAGTGTCTGGGGCAATCCAACGAAACTCATAGGCAGTTTTAACGCTACAAGCGTAGGACTAGAACGCATGGCTGGGATTCTTAAGCACCTCCCCTTTGCAATTGATGAACTTCAAGTGCTCAACAGTAAAAGATTATCCGTTGAAAATATTATTTATAGCTTGGGTAATGGGTTTGGAAGGCTAAGGGGCTCAAAAGAGGGAGGTGTTCAGGAGACAGCAAGCTGGAGAAATAATATTTTAACGAGCGGTGAACAGCCGATGACCAAGGAGTCAAGCAACGATGGTGTCCTGACCAGAGCTCTGGAACTTTACGGAAAGCCGGTAGACGATACTGGTATTGCACATCGCCTACATCTCATAAGCGAAAACAACTATGGTTTTGCAGGAAGAATTTTTCTAGAGTATTTGATTGATACGGTGTTAAAGGTCAAAGGAAAAGTTAGTCGGGATTTTAATAGCATAAGAAATGAAATTGAAAAACGTCAGACTGAGAGCTCCGACAACACTCATCTTGATAACATAGCAATTGTGTGTCTTGGAGACTATTATTCCGGGATTTCTGTTTTCAAGGAAAGCGAAAAAGAAGCATGGAACGAAGCTGTGAACTTAGGAACTCAGATACTACAAAACTGTAAGGAACTTCAAAAAGCAGATACAATCGACAGAGCGTGGGATTTTGTGACAGGATGGATAACGAGCAATAAAAATCGTTTTTTGCCGGACAGTACGCCAT
>CASPLG010000016.1 GCA_949422855.1 uncultured Eubacteriales bacterium
TCCCAAAAATTGAGAAGGACATTTTTAGTGCTCTCTTAACAACTTAAGTTTTGGAACCATCATAAATTATAACTCACATCATCCTGTTTTTTTCTTTGAATGCACGTTCTACATCTCTTTTAGCTGATTTTTTCGCTAAATCTTCTCTTTTGTCATACAGTTTTTTACCTTTGCAAAGCCCAATCTGCAATTTGACCTTTGAACCTTTAAAATAAACTGAAACGGGTACTATCGAATACCCCTTTCGTTTTACCTCTACAGATAACTTTTCTATTTCCTTTCTATGTGCTAGCAATTTTCTCACTCTCAGAGGATCAGCATTAAATATGTTACCCTGTTTGTAGGGACTTATATGCATGCCATTTATAAAAAGCTCACCCTCGACAACAGAACACCATGAATCTTTAAGATTTGCTCCGTTATTTCTGATTGACTTAACCTCTGTACCACGTAGTTCTATTCCAACCTCCTTGGATTCAAGGATAAAGTAGTCGTGAAACGCCTTTTTATTTTTAGAAATAAGTTTTGTGTTGGTTGATATTTTGACGCACCTCCATTTTCAGTATTTCCATCATTATATAACAATTATACATATATATCAAGCGGTGCCCATCATATAAGGCACCGCAAGAGTACATAGCTGTTGACCAATTTTCTTAAATTCCAGCTTTAAAGCCAGACTTACACATGATTTCTAAGCATACAAAATGGACGCTACTTTTATTCAAACCGTACTGCGAATGTACAAGCCAATCCGGCTAAACTTGTAATAAATTTTACGTCAGCCATATTGAAAGCAAGATTATTATTAAACTGATGGCAAAAAGCATCAAAACAAGTTTCCAAACATATTTTATCCACCTCTCAAACGGAATTTTTCCTATGGCAAGACCGCCCATTACCACAGCACTTGTTGGAGTAATCAAATTAACAAGACCGTTTGCAGATTGAAATGCCGTTACTACCAAATGACGTGCCACCCCAGAAAAATCCGCAAGAGGAGCTATTATAGGCATGGAAAGCGTTGCAAGTCCTGAGGATGACGGGACTAAAAATGAAAATGGTATATACAAAAGATAAGTTATTATCATGAAAAATATAGAAGATGATGTTGATATAGCTGTTTCGCCCCAATGCAGCATGGTATCTGTTATATTTCCGGAATTCATTACTACGGTTATCCCTCTTGATATTCCAATAATAAAAGATACTCCCAACAAATCAGCCGCACCGGCAAGAAAACTGTTTATAAGGGTTTCCTCGCTTAGCCTGCAAAATAAACCCATAAGCACGGCAGAGACAAGAAATAATGCCGAAAGCTGAGGAAACCACCAATTTAGGGTATAAAAAGGCAGGCCGAAGGAGGAAAACGGTATGACTGAGTATACCATTAGTAAAAATGTTGCGGCAAATATTATAAGTGCTGTTTTGTGAGAGAGTCTAAGAATTGTGTCGTTTGAATTATTCATTGCGAAATGTTTAATATTGTCATCATGCATGTCTGCGACAACGGATTTCAAGGGATTATTTTTTACCTTTTCGGCATACGAAGAAACATACAATATACAGGCAGCTAAGACTGCAATTAAAATTATTATTCTCACAACTATGCCGTCTCCTATAGACACACCGGCAAACCCCGATGCAATCCCACTTGCAAATGGATTTACAGTAGACCCTAAAACTCCGGCACCCGCACCCAGCATAATTACAGATACTGCGGTGACCGTATCATACCCTGCAGAGACTATTATCGGTAAAATTAAAGGATAAAATGCCATTGTTTCTTCCCACATTCCAAATGTAGTTCCCCCCAGAGCAAACAGCGTCATAAGTATAGGTATTAGAAGCTTTTCTTTGCCCCTGAGCTTTTTAACTATGTTTGAAATTCCTACGTCTATGGCTTTAGTCTTGCTCATTACTCCCAGGAATCCTCCGACCATTAAAATAAAAGCTGCCACATCTATTGCCTCATAAAATCCATTAAGAGGTGCAATTGCGATGTCACCAATGTTTTGTCTGTTTGGTTCGACACGATGGTAGCTTCCGGGTATTGGCTCTGAGTCTGCTTCATATTTATATTTACCTGCCGGAATGATCCACGTCAAAAAAGCAACAACCGCTATTATCCCAATTAATATAGTATATGCAGATGGCATTTTTATTTTAGTCATAATATACACCTCCCTAATTATAGACAAATCAAATCAGAACATCAGGGATAAATTCAGAGGCACTATTTTTTATTAAGAGCCTAAACTGTTAAAATTATCCCTGAACTATAGCCTGTCAAAAACTTTTATTTTTACTGTTCTTAAATCATATCATATACTACCGGTTTGCTAATATAGTTATGGAATATACATTTAAATAATCACAATATACATATTTTATTGTACACTATTCATCAGATTGTCGCAACCATAACGGCTTTAATCGTGTGCATACGGTTTTCTGCCTCGTCAAATACAACTGAGTTGGGTCCATAAAATACTTCATCCGTAACCTCTCGTATATCAACACCCTTTTCCTGCCAATTCTTTGCCGTAACCGTTTCAAAATCGTGGAAAGACGGCAAACAGTGAAGGAAAAGCACATCAGGATTTTCTGTTTTCTTCATAAAGTCGCAGTCAATTCGATACGGTGCGAGCATTTGAGCACGTTCTTTTATCAAGTCCTCTTCGCCCATAGATGCCCAAATATCAGAATATATAACGTCAGAACCTTTTATATCTTCTATATCGTCGGTGAATTTTATAGTTGCCCCCGACTTTTGTGCATCCTCTTCACATGACTTAATTATAGTGTTATCCACTTGCGCTATAAGTTCCCTGGGACCGTACGAAACAAAGTCTATTCCCATTTTTGCGCAGCCATACATCCATGCATATGACATATTGTTTCTCACATCTCCAACAAAAGTTACTTTACATTTATTCAGAGGCTTATTGATATGTTCCTCCATAGTAAGCATGTCCGCTAAGATTTGAGTCGGATGGTCAGCATCAGTAAGGCCGTTAAACACCGGTACTCCGCTGTACTTAGCAAGATCTTCTACTATCTTTTGATCGTATCCTCTGTATTCTATAGCGTCATAGAATCTCCCCAAAACTTTTGCAGTGTCTTTTAAGGATTCTTTTTTGCCCATTTGCGAACTCCCCGGGTCAAGGAAAGTAACATTACCGCCTTCTTCTTTTGCAGCTACCTCAAATGCACAACGTGTTCTGGTTGATGTTTTTTCAAAAAGAAGGACTATATTTTTGTTTTTCAAAACCTGTGAATGAACATTCATACGCTTTTTGGCTTTCAGGTCTTTGGCAAGGTCTAAAAGATAGCGAATTTGACCGGCATCGAAATCCTTGAGAGTTAAGAAAGACTTTCCTTTTAAATTTACTGACATTTTAATTCCTCCATATTTTTTTATTTTAGTATCACGCTGATTCAGATCGATTTTTATATTAACCGCTCTGTCTCAGAAGTGGCATTGTCATGCACCTGGGTCCTCCTCTGCCACGTGAAAGCTCAGAACTTGGAATGGTTATAACTTTTATACCATTTTCCCTCATGATTTTATTTGTGACATAGTTTCTGTCATATGCAACCACTTTGCCTGGGGCTATTGCAAAGGTATTTGAACCATCGTTCCATTGCTCACGCGATGCATCTACAATATTTCCTCCTCCGCACTTTATGAGTGTTACCTTATCAAGATGCAGATGCTCTTTTAAGACGTTTTCTAGGTTCAGATTTTCTTCATCTATGGATAACTTCCCATCGCACAGTTCAATTACTAAGACCTTCAGATTATTTTTTATGTTCGGATGAATAGTAAACTTATCCTTATCGACCATTGTAAAAACAGTATCTAAATGCATAAAACTTCTGGTTTTCGGAATATCTATTGCTATTACCTTTTTAAAGCCCATGTTTGACTTTAAAATATTTTCTGAAAATCTCTCAATAGCTTTCGGAGTAGTTCTTTGCGATATACCAACAGCAATGACACTTGGTGATAGCACTAAAATATCTCCTCCTTCGATTGAGGGTTCACTTTTTCTTGTGTATACCAAGGGGACATTTGAATATTGGGGATGATATTTAAATATATATTTGGCAAAAAGTGTTTCGCGCCTTCGTGTGTTAGTGGACATTGCGTTTATTGATACTGAATTTCCAATACATGAAAATGGATCCCTCGTAAAATAAAGATTGGGAATGGGATCTATTAGGAAAGGATAGCAGTTATCGAGATAATCTATCAGCTTTCTTTGCGTTTTACAACAGATTTCTGACTTTCTTATACCCTCTATCATTTTATCTACCATTTCTTTTGTAGACATACTTTTAAAATAGCCTTTTATTATCTCATACTGAGGTTTATTATATATACCTGCCTCGCATATATAATCTTTTATGAATTTTTCTTTGACTTCCTTATCTTGCAAAGATTGTGTAACTAAATCTGTTACATATACTGTTTCGATTCCATTTTGCTGCAAGATCTCTTTAAATGTATCATGCTCTTTGCGTACAATATTGAGATAAGGTATGTCGTCAAAGAGAAGCCTGTCAATATATTCCGGCATAAGGTTTTCCAGTTCCTTTCCGGGTTTGTGAATCAGAACTTTTTTAAGTGTGCCTATCTCAGAATAAACTTCTATAGGGGATGTTTGCAAATTTACCACCTCTTGTAAAATTTTATAGGACTGCAATCCATCTTAGTATTGACGTGAACTTTTGGAAATATTCAAGACTAAAAAATAAACCTAAAAAGGTGGACACTTTGAAACTTGATTAAATGTTCATTGGTTTAACAAATAGAGGGGACATCGTGCGGGGAATTAGGTATAGTGGTAAGGGAAATATTTTATGTATACCTTTACGGGGAACAACATTTAAAAAATTTTGGCTGTTTACATGACTTTATATTCTAAGCAATTTGTATATTAATGTTGCAATTATTTTATAGGTACGATATAATCAATTTCATAGACCGTTGGTTTACTTAATGAAGCGGTTTTCTTGTTTCGTAGTTAGAAATAGGGATCTGCAGAAATTAAGTTTAGTGTATTGCAATAAGACTTGTTGCAAAAGGTAGAAATATTGAGTTTTATGATGGTATGGAAAATTATAAGTAATTCAAGTGGGGATATAGTAGAGTAAGGAGGATGTGCGTGTACAGAATACTAAAAAAGGACGTTATTGTGTTTGCATCTGTGGGTACTTTAGTCCTGGTGATACCTACAGCCGTCTATTTTTGTAAAAAGAGAGTAAACAATGCGGCGGGGGATAGTGAGGAAGGTACTCATTTTGTCAATACATCGTCCTTGATAAGTATAGATGATTTGGATCTGCGCGATTTTGAGGGTAAGAACCCTGTTAACGATCCAAGCTTTGGTAAAATGGAGTTCTTTAAGGCGGATCCTCAAAAAGATTATCAAGATCAGCATTTGGCAGACGTATTCAGAAATACTCTTGATATCTGTAATGAAGAAGGGTTTAGGTCAGATTTCGATAACTATACTGTTTATGCACTGGATAACTGTATTCATGGTATTGAAGGTGATAAGATTCTGAAAAAAACAATCCATAAAGTGCCTGGCGGCAAAAAACGTGGATACCTTTGCATAAATGATGGGAATAGTGTTGGCGGAGTTTACGATTCAGTCCGGGAGGAACATTTGGGCAAAGTGGCAGTAACTGATTTTGCCAATTATTCTTATCCCGGAGGAGCGCCAATGAATGGAAGCAGAGCTCAGGAGGAGAACCTGTGCAGAATTATGGATTTGGCAAATCGTCTTTGGTATAAAAAAACGTATAATCAGTTCTATGGTGTAAATAAGTGTCTAATACAAAAGAAAAAAATTGGGAAATTCTCAGATCACCGTGCATTGTATCTCAGAAATGTGTGGCTTCTTAAGGAAGATAATGATGAATACACGCTTATTGCTCCGGATAAAAGAAAACGTATGGATGTAGTTGTGATTGCGGCACCCGATTTACGGGAAGAAGTAAAGCAACTGTCAAAATGTGGTCATAAGTCTAAAGATGAATGTAGAAAAGTAATCTCAAATATGCGTGGGGAACTTATAAAAGATAGAATACGTCTTGTATTTGAGACAGCTATAGATAATGATATTGATACTATTGGATTTGGTGCGTTTGGGTGCGGCGTTTTTGACTGCGATCCTGATGAAGTTGCACGTTTATCCAGGGAGATTTTGATAGACGAGGGCTATCTAAGCTATTTTGACAATGTTGTTATTAATATTCCTCGTACTAGTGAAAAAGGGAAGAAAAATTTTGACGCTTTTGCGAAGGCATTTAAAACACATGCCGAGTTAAAATGCAGGAATTAAAAATATATTTTAATTAATATGACTAAAAAGCTAATGTATAAATCAGTCTTATACATTAGCTCTAATTTTTGAGGTCTATGCGGCGAATGGTATAAAAATCTAATTATTCTTCCTCATTTTTCTCATCAATTGTTTTTATTTGATTTTGTGTAAAGATCTTGAGGATACAAATCCCGGAAACCACCATTAAAATCAAAAGTCCAAATAGTATCATATGGTATTGCTGCAAATCTCCGGTTCTAATTATGTAACTTTCTTTACCTTCACTGTTTCCTTCATCGTAATCAAATATCCCTGCTGAATGTGGTGCATCTGTGTTAAGCGATTCTGTCGGTGTGACTTGTACCGGAATTGATTTTGTTTTTGTAGCATAATTATCTGAATCTTTGGGAGTAAATGTTGCCGTAAATTCATTCGTACCGACATCTCCTACCAAGGCACCGGGGTTATTCCATGTCCAGCCTTCGGGCAACGCTATATCCGATAATTTTTGACCATATACGGCGGTGATGTTTGTCGGCTCGCTATAGGATGGATCAGCATGGGCAGGGTCTGCTTGCTGTACCGGAACTTCTATTTTTCTTACAATCCTCTGGGAGGTTTCGTTGTATCCTTCTATGTCGCTCCAATCATAATTTTTATTATCTGCGGGATAATATGCCTCATATCCGGAGTTTTCCACTGTCGGAGTTACACTCGGATCGCTCCACTGCCATGGTTTTATATTTATGTCTTTAAGTTTTGTACCGTACACCACCGTTTCGGGGGAAGGCTCAGTTATATCTTGGGCCTTAGCAGATGTTACCGTTACGGGGAGGTCTACTGTTTTAGCGGTATAATCAAGGTCTGATGGAGTAAATGTTGCGGGGAATTTATTTGTACCGACATCTCCAACCGGAGTTTTGCTGTCATTCCATGCCCACCCGGGGTATTTGTCCAGAGACACATCAGATAACGTTTGACCATATACAGCGGTTAGGTCTGTTGGTTCTTTGTAGTCTTTTTCGGGAGCATCCGGGTCTTGCGGATCTGCAGGCAGTACATTTACTGATAGGTCTTTGTATACTGCGTTGTAGTTAACCTTATCATCAGGAGTAAATGTTGCAGGGAAACTACTTGTTCCGGTGTTTCCTACGGGTGTTTCACCGTTATCCCAAGCCCAATTTTTGGGCAGCTTCACATCTGACAATTTATCACCGTATGTTGCGGTTAAATTCTGCGGTTCGACGTAATCCGGAGATTGTGGATCTTTGTCGGGGTCTGCCGCAAGTACACTCAGGTTTAAGACTTTTGAGTATTTACGGGATTTAGCGTCATAACCATCTAACTTATCCCAGGTATAACGCTTGGCATCATCTTCGGAAACTTCATAATAAGCTTCATATCCGGAATTCACTACAGTTGGGGTCTCGCCTGGGTTGCTCCACTTCCAAGGAGTTATATCTATATCCTCCAGTTTCTTACCGTACGTTATGTCGGGTATGGAAGGGTCGACCGGTGCGACAGCTTTTGCGGGAGAAACCACGACGTTAACATCTTTTGTGACTGTCTCATAATTATCAGGATTTGAAGGAGAAGTAAATGTTGCAGAATATGTATGAGATCCGACCTCTCCCACACTTTGACTGTCCCCACTCTGCTTGCCCGGGATATTATCCCATGCCCATCCGCCGCCTGACGGGAATTGAGTTTTTATATCGCCCAAGGTTTGCCCATAAATGGCAGTTAGATCCGAAGGAACATTATACGCAGGATCTTTATCCGCCGCAGCTTTTGATACTTTGACCTTGAGATCTTCTTCTATGGTTTTGTAATTTTGTGAGTCCTCAGGGGTGAATTTTGCACGGTGAGGATTGCCGTCATCATTGTTTACATTTCCCACCGGGTCATTGGGGCTGTCCCAACTCCACCCTTCAGGAAGCTGGACATTTTGCAGTGTTTGGTCGTAAGTAGCCGTTAAATTTTGGGGTACTGTGTAATTATCAGGTTTTGCCGGTTCTACTTGTATTGTAAACTCCTTTTGCACTGTTTTAAAATTGGCCGGGTTAGAGGGAGAGGTAAACGTTGCTGTGTGCTTGTTGCCGTCCTCAGTCACGTCGCCTACCGGAGTAGAATTGCCCTCATCCCAAGACCAGCCCTCCGGCATGTTTATATTTCCCAGCTGTTGGCTGTAGATGGCTTTTAAATCCTCGGGGGTTGGCTCTTTATAACCTGACTTATCCTGGTTTTCACTACTTGGCGTTGCCGGTTCAACGTTTACTGTTACCTCAGCCGGCACCGGATTGTAGTTATTGGTGTCCTTAGGCTTAAACGTCGCATGAAACGTTTTATCATCCCCGACCGGACCGACATCTTGGTTATCTCCATCTTGTCCGTCAATAGTGTCCCATGTCCATTGGCTGTTAGGTAGTTCTATATCGTGCAAAGTTTGACCGTAAGTGGCAGTATAGGACTTTTCTAACTCTTCATAACCCTGATTTGTATTCGGATCTTTTGGGTCGGCCTTATCAACGGTTAGGGTTATGTCTCTTGTGACCTTTCCGTCCTTATATCCTGTTACACTTCCCCAGTTATAATTGTCGGTGTCGACTTCACGGGACGCCGGATATTTAGGATTACCCGCATCCGGGATTACGCTATTTGGATCAGATTCAGTCGCCCACTGCCACCCATTTCCAAGAGTTATTTCACCCAGGGATGTGCCATAAGTTACACTGTCTGGAGAAGGAACATTTATATCCTCCTCTCGAGCGGTTGCTTTATCTACTTTTATTGCAATAGGTTCGGTTATTGGTTTGTAGTGGGTTGTGTCATTCGGGGTGAATACTGCGGGAAAGCTATTATCTTTTACGTTGCCTACTTTTTCGGTAGCAGGGTCATGCTGACTATCATCCCATTTCCAGTGTGTATCGTCAGGAAAGTGTACTTCACTCAGGGTTTGCCCGTAAGTTGCCGACAAAGTACCGGGGCTTTGGTAACCTGAATTATCTTTATCATTTCTGGGGTCTGCTCTGTCAACCGTAACATTAATGGGTTTGTGTACCTCTCTGTACTGACTTGGATCGTAACTAAATGTTACTTTAAAGGTTTTTGGGTCTTTTCCGGGTTCTCCCACCAATGTATCATCACCGTCATCCCATTTCCAACCTAGGGGCAGGGGTGGTTTCACTTCTTTTAACGTTTGACCGTAAGTTGCCGTATAGCTATTAACTTTTGGGTCAGTATAGCCTGAACCAGCCGTATCGGTTGTGGGATCCACTCCGTCATCCGGAGCAGAATCGCCCAATGCCTCCTCAAGTGCAGAACATGTAGTCTTTTTTGTCGGGGTCGAGAGTGCATTCATTGTAATCAAAGGAACTGTTACTGCAAATGCGAGCCCTTTTTTAAATTTATCTTTCATAAAAAATCCCTCCATAAATTCAAAATATGCCAACCTAGATTCGATGGCTGTCACCATTGCTAAATTCAAAGTATATTTTACCATATATATTTGGTAATTCAATATATTTTTTGTAATTTTAGATAATTATATATCTAATTTAATATTTTTATCTTAGAAAATCTGTATTAAATATGAAAAATATAGAATAATTTTAGTCAGCAATACAAATCGCCCAAATTACTGAGTTAATATGTTAAAACAATACGTAAGTTAGAAAGCAGAACGTAATTACGTTTAATAATATTAAAAAAATGGGTGCTCATTTATATATATACACGATAGGCGGTTGCCTTGTTTAGGAAGAGCTACAGTCCTGAATTTTATGCAAAAAATGATTGACGAATATAGTATCTTATGTTACTATACTGTTATGATGAGTGGTATCCGTATGGATTCGATGGTGATTGCATTGGAGGAACAGTAATGGATAATGCGGCAAAGGTATTTTTTACTTTTTTGGGTGTGGTTGGTGTCGTGGCGGTCGCAGTTGCTTTGACTAAGGGTTTGCGCGGCCGTAGACCCGGAACCAATCCGGGTTTGGGGAGTCAGAACACGCCAGGGGCAGGGAGTTTTTCGTTCTCTGAGGGCTCGGAGTCTGAGCTAAGTTCGGACGAAAATAATCGACAAGATTTGGGATTCGATAGCCTGGGTTTAGGTGTGGCTCCGGAGCCTGAGTTGAATTCGGATGAAAACAATCAGCAAGGTTCGGGATTCAATAGCTTGAATTCAAGTGCGGGTCTAGGGACTGGATTGAATTCGGATGAAAACGATCAGCAAGATTCGGGATTCAATAGCTTGAATTCGAGTGTGGGTTCGAATGTGGATCCAACAGGAGAAGATGATTATACAGGTGGAATGCCATTTTTGTATGAGCCTATGCCTAATGAAACAAAAAAGGTGTTTGAGGATTTGAGGAAAGAGCAGAGGAAAAAGCAGAGGAAAAAGCATGGGAAGCCAAAAAAAGAGAATAAAAAGCTTCCAAATTTAAACCCGGCTACAGACGAGAAGGAAGAGCCTTTAAATCCGAACCCAGCTGCGAACGAAAATGAAAAGCTTCAAAGTCCAAGCTTAGTCAGTGGAACTTTTGGAAATACCAAATCTCCCATAGGCACTGGGGCTGCTATGCTTAAATATCGTTTTCAGATAGGTCGTGGTGATGTTGAAGAGATTGAACTTTCCGAGGGTGCCACGGTTAAAGATTTTGAGAATGCGGTAAGGGAACGTCATGGGGTGGAAGAGGACTCTGAGGTTTCCATGATTTTTGCAGGGAAAAAACTTAAGGATGACCGTATTCTTGAGAAATTTCGTTTCACGGAAGAAGACACAGTAGAAGTAATTATTAGTACGCCGGAAGACATCTTATTGAAGACAGCCAAAGCTCTGAGGTTTCCCGTGAAAGATGGTGAATGTGAATACGAATATGAATATGAAGAAGATGATAATGATGGGCCGAAAAATTAAGGATATTTTACTTTTACCTAGGCTTTAACGAAAATATAGGTTGGTTATATACGCTGAATAGGAACTAAAATAGAAAAGGGGTCAGAGCCGGCCTATTAAGTTTTGCTCTGACTCCCTTTCTTTTTGTAGTCATGTGTTTTTGCACTGTTGCACGTTGCCTGCCTGTTTAGACATTCTTCTCATTTTATCTCTGGGCAAAAAGAATTATTGACGATGTATTTGAGCAGTGTTATAATTTCTCCGATTGGCAATGTTTGCATTTTGGAGGGGAGATGTGATTTATCTTGAGAATGTCGAATATTATAAGAAAAAAACTTAAAGTATTTTCTCCGGTTCAAATTATAGTTTATAGTTTTGTCCTTATCATTGCATTTGGGACGTTCTTGCTCTTATTGCCAATTTCATCCAGAAGTGGGGTGCCCGATTTTCTGACGGCTTTTTTTACTGCGGTCTCATGTACTTGTGTTACAGGGCTCAGCCTTCATGATACATGGTCGTACTTTTCACCTTTTGGTCAGGTTGTGATGCTTATGCTTATACAGATAGGTGGTCTGGGGCTAGTTTCTTTCACGACAGGGTTTACTCTTGCAATGCACAAAAAATTAGACTTGAGAGAGATGAAAATAATCCAAGAAGGGACGCAGGGAAATTTAGTTGATATCCCTCGGATAATCAGGACTATATTTATCTCCACATTTGGCTTTGAGATATTGGGGGCACTCGTTTTATGTTCAAGATTTGTACCGATATACGGAGCAAAAGGTGCATGGCTGGCCTTCTTTTTGGCTGTGTCTTCGTATTGCAATGCTGGGTTTGATGTTACAGGTTTTATTTCTCCGGATTCAAGTGTAGTAATGTTTAATAATGATCCTTTGGTGATGGTTGTAATATCATTTTTAATAATTATAGGAGGTCTTGGGTTTTTAGTGCTTGCGGACATATACAGACATTTTGCTGAAAGGTTCAATCCTAAAGTAATTCGCCATAGCTTTGTCTTACATAGTAAGGTTGTGATTAGGTCTACGGTTTGTCTGCTTTTAATTGGGACTCTTTTGTTTTTCAGTTTTGAATATGAGCACGCATTAAAGGGATTATCATTTGGGAATAAGCTGGCTGCATGTTTTTTGCAGTCCGCGTCGTCTAGGACTGCGGGACTATTTGCTTTTGATTTAAGCAAGCAGTATAGTATTACGAAACTAATTACTGTAATTTTGATGTTTATAGGTGCATCTCCGGCATCGACCGGTGGAGGAGTAAAGACTGTGCCGTTTGTGGTGGTTATGTCCACGATGTGGAGCACATTTTTTGGCAAAGACGATACTATTATATATAGGAGAAGAGTGGGCAAATCCGTTGTTTATAAGTCTGTTGCTATTTGTGCTGCATTTGTTTTGTTTGCGGCACTGGGGACGCTAATGATTTGTATATTGGAGGCGTCAAAGCCAATTTCCTCGATAGATATACTTTATGAGGTTGTGTCTGCATTGTCAACCACGGGGGTATCGGCGGGCATAACGAGGAGTTTAACGGTTTTTTCACAATATATATTAATACTTTTTATGTTTGTGGGTCGTGTAGGTCTTATATCCTTAATACTGGCACTGACAGCAAAAAAAGAAAACAACAAATATAAAATGCTCCCCGAGGGCAAACTTATAATAGGGTAGGATTTTATGGGAAGTTTCTAGGGGAATTGCTGCTATTTTTTAAAAACAGGCTTAAAAGCAGGTTTTAATATTAGGTTGCAAAAAATTTTAAAAAAAGCTTTTTAGGAGGAATATTTGTGAGTGAAAGTAAAGATATCTCAGAAAAAGAGCAAATTAATGTGAAAGAAATGATAGATACTCTGGTTTCTAATGCACAAGGTGCGTTAAGTGGATATATGAGTTTGGGTCAGGAAGAAGTGGATAAAATTGTGCATGCTATGGCACTTGCCGGTCTTGAGCATCATATGGAACTTGCAAAGCTAGCGTTTGAAGAGACCAAAAGGGGAGTAGTGGAAGACAAAATTATAAAAAACATATTCTCTACGGAGTATATTTGGGATTCGATTAAAGATGAAAAGACTGTTGGAATCATAAAGGAAGATGAATTAGAAGGGTATATGGAAATCGCCGAACCTCTTGGAGTAATTGCGGGGGTGACTCCGGTTACGAATCCGACCTCAACCACGATGTTTAAAGCATTAATTTGTACAAAAGCGAGAAACCCCATTATTTTTGGATTTCATCCCTCTGCACAGAGGTGTTCTGTTAAAGCGGCAGAAATATTAAGAGATGCTGCGGTGAAAGCAGGGGCACCTGAAAATTGCATACAGTGGATAGAGCACCCGTCCATTGAGGCAACAAAAGAACTTATGATGCATCCAGATGTTGCACTGGTTTTAGCAACCGGTGGGTCAGCTATGGTAAAATCTGCGTATTCCACAGGAAAACCGGCTTTGGGAGTGGGACCCGGAAATGTACCTTGTTATATTGAACAGTCGGCTGATCTAGAGAGAGCCTGCACGGACATTATGATTTCTAAAACCTTTGATAACGGTATGATATGTGCTTCCGAACAAGCTGTAATTGTTGATAGAAAAATATCGAAAGATTTTGAAGTGATCATGAAAGAAAATAACTGTTACTTTTTAGACCCGAGTGAGACAGAAAAAGTATCGGATTTTGTTATTAAAAAAGAAAAGATGTCAGTAAACCCCGCAGTTGTAGGACAGAGTGCATATTGGATAGCACAGCAGTCCGGCATTAGTGTGCCAAAAGAAACTAAGATTCTTATCGCTAGTCTAGACGGTGTAGGAGAAAAATATCCTCTCTCGATGGAAAAATTATCTCCGGTTCTTGCTTATTATACGGTAGACGGCTACAAAGAGGGATTTAATACAGCTAAAAGGGTGCTGAGTATGGGAGGACTGGGACATTCTGCGGTAATTCACAGTGAAAACGAGGATATTGTCCGAAAATTTGCAGAGGTTATGCAGGCAGGGAGGATACTTTCAAATTCTCCTTCATCACAGGGAGCTATAGGAGGTATATACAATACCAGTACTCCGTCTCTTACTCTCGGCTGCGGTTCGTACGGGCATAATTCGACGACCTCGAATATCTCTGCCGTGAACCTGATAAACAAAAAAAGGCTTGCCAAAAGGAGAGTAAATATGCAGTGGTTTAAAGTTCCTCCTAAAATATATTTTGAAAAAGGTTCCATAGGGTATCTTGAAAGCATTCCTGATATGGGCAGAGCGTTTATTGTGACGGACAAAACTATGGTAAACTTAGGATATGTCGATAAAATAATGCATTACATTAATAAGCGGCCTAAAAAATGCCAAGTGCAGGTATATGAAGACGTAAAACCTGATCCTGATGTCGACACGGTGAACAGGGGGGTTAGAATAATGAATCAATTCCATCCCGATGTGATAATAGCCCTGGGCGGTGGGTCCGTGATAGATGCGGCTAAGGGAATGTGGCTCTTTTATGAGCATCCCGGGGAAACTTTTGACGGCATGAAACTCAAATTTATAGACATAAGAAAAAGAGCATATAAGTTTCCGAATTTAGGTTTAAAAGCAAAGCTTGTGGCAATTCCTACTACATCCGGGACGGGTTCTGAGGTGACTTCTTTTTCTGTAATAACCGATACGGCTTTTGGTAACGTAAAATATCCTCTTGCGGATTATTCCCTGACTCCAAATATAGCGATAATAGACCCTCAGTTTGTTATGACACTGCCGAGAGCCGCCACCGCCGACACGGGTATGGACGTTTTGACACACGCCATTGAAGCTTATGTTTCTGTTATGGCAAGCGACTATACGGACGGATTGGCATTGCAGGCAATAGATATAGTATTTAAATATTTGCTGCGTGCCTTTGAAAACGGAGAAAAAGATAGAGAAGCAAGAGAGAAAATGCATAACGCATCTTGTATTGCGGGTATGGCATTTACAAATGCGTTCTTAGGGCTTAACCACTCCATGGCACATAAGCTCGGAGGAGAATATCATATACCTCATGGGAGAGCTAATGCTGTATTATTGCCGTATGTTATAGAGTATAATGCGTCTAGGCCAAGGAAATTTACAGCATTTCCTAAATATGAAAAGTTTGTCGCCGACAAAAAGTATGCTAATATATCACGTCTTATAGGAAAACAAGGGAAAAACGATGAGGAAAGTATAAAAAATCTGGTATCAGCTATAAAAGACTTGAATAAAAAGCTCAATATGCCGAGTAGTATAAAGGAGTGCGGCGTAGATGAAAAGACGTTTTTAGAGGGCGCAGAGGAACTTGCACAAAAGGCTCATGAAGATCAATGCACAACCGCCAACCCTAGATATCCATTAATAAAAGAGATAAAAGATATTTATAAAAGGGCATATTATGGTGTGTAATAATTTAAAATTTAGTGTTTTATTTGCTGCAGAGGGATTTATGGGAGGATTCTAACCTTTCCTCTTTGTTCATTTTTGTCAGACGACAAAAAAGGAACCAAAAAGCGTCTAAAAGGGGGATTCCGATTCTCCCTTTTAAATCCCCCTAAACGGCTGGGCACAGCCCAGACCCAGTTATTCATTATTTTATTGTGCGAACCTAAATTTTACTTTAAAAATTTTGCGCCTTGCCTTACTGATTGATATTATTCTGTATTTCCTGTATTTCAGGTATCCAAAAGTCTGTTTTTCTGTAGTATTCTTTGGTGTTGTTATCGCGTGTGACGGCAGATTTATTTTTTTCTAGAAGTTTTGTTATGGCGTATAGGTCTATCCAAATTTCATTATTCGATTCCTTTTGAGATTCATCGAACACCAGCTCAATACCTAAATGGAGATGACTTTGGGTTATATTACTTACATTT
Source organism: uncultured Eubacteriales bacterium (assembly GCA_949422855.1). Taxonomy (GTDB): domain Bacteria; phylum Bacillota; class Clostridia; order Oscillospirales; family Acutalibacteraceae; genus CASPLG01. Next base: position 16,123 of record CASPLG010000016.1, read on the forward strand.
TCTTTGGCACTGTATCCCGTTCTTCCTACGTAACCTATAACATCTCCTGCCTTAACTATTTTACCCTCCGATATATCCGCATGAAACGGTCTGTTTTGACGCAGATGCGCATAGTAGTAATATCTTTTTCTGTCGAAACTTCTTATTCCGATTCTCCACCCGCCATATTGGTTCCAGCCCATTATTTCCACGATTCCCGATTCAACAGCTATAACCGGGGTTCCGGTCGCTGACATTAAATCGTGACCTAAATGAGGTCTTGAATAGCCATATGATCTGGATGCACCAAAATCATCATAATGGCAGAATGGATATGTTTTAGCGATAGGTGAGAACACTCTTAAACCATATTTTTCTTCCCAACTATTTGGGTCTTTGTCGTCAGGACTTTTAGGTATTTTGTAAGTTCCTAGAAATCCACCGAGTACAGCAGAGTATGCTTCGTTATAATAATTATAAAGTTTAGAATTTGATACTTTATTTTCTATATTTTCTCCATCCTTGAGAGAGCTTATTAATTCGTCTACATCAGAATCTTTATACTTTTTAAAATCTCCGCCATATTTGCAGCCCAAATATGCCAAAGTTTGAATCCAGTTTATGTGTATATTTTCCTCATGGGATTTTATGTCCTCATTCATGGTCTTTTCTAATGCTTCGAAAGTGGGAGTGAATTCCACATATTTTATAAATTTCTTATCTTCCGGAGGGGCCTCGGAATTGGCTGAATAAATGTGGTTAAATGAAAAACAAGAAATAGCCGCAAGTATAAGAGTCATACCTGCAAGCGTAATAATAGATTCCTTTTTTACTCTTATTATGAACAAGTTGCACTCACCCGAACCTATGCGAAAAATCGATATTCATTATAGTAAAAGTATATGATGCTCAAACACATAAACATACCTTAAATCTCGATTTTCATGATGAACAAAGCGGGCAAAAGTAATAATCGACAATCAGACGCTCAAATAATAGTTTTTTTATTGTGATTTTTTCGCCTCGTCTAGGGCTCTAAGGACTTGTAAAAGCACCTCCTCTAGACCGCCTTCGTCTTTGAGCTTACTCAGTGGCACATTTATATTCTTACAACCTTCGGCAAGCTTCTCTGTAATGGTTTGCAGGTGAACTACAGACGGTAGCAAGCCTTGGCCTAGCTGATGGGCATCGCCTAATGCTACTCTGATATCTGGACATGTATCTCTAATAGCATCTAATGTCTTTCCTACTTTATAAGTTGTAAAAATAAGAGCGGGGGAAGCCGTAACTAATAAAACATTTGTCATAAAATCCTTAAAAGTCATATTCTTAAGATCCTTCCATATTTATAACATAGAGTAAAGAAAACTAGGCAAATAAGGTTTTAATTTGGGCTTCAAGCAATAAGCAGAAAGAAGCCTTCTAGCAGACCTTCTGGCAGCGGGATCTTTGGCTACTTTAAAACCAAAAGAAACTGGAGCAAAATTTTTTTTGCAGACATCACAGCCATCTTTGATATTTTGTATGTCATTCAGCAAATCCCCCATGTACTCAGATTTCGGATTGAGTTTTAACTTATCGTGCAAGGATTTACACTCTTTTTTTAGCTGCCCAAAATCCGATTTTACAGTACGAAGTTCCGTCCGGGTGATTTTATATTCACGTTCTACCTCATCGCTCTTTTTTTGAATAACTGAATAGCAGTAGCTCGAAACAACAATCAAACACACTACTAAAAATCCCCTTAAAGCTGACAACATACACACCTCTTCTCTTAACTTAATGATATCATAATAATACTAAAATGTCAATAGCATGTGTGGAATAATAATATAAACCAATGCAAGAATTTTTAAAGGGTAAATAAATATTATTTATATGTTTTTATCTCTATACCCCTTAATCTTACAGTGAAACCCGTATCCGGTGTGATTTTTAATTTTTCTAATAAGAAATATGGTGGAAATTATCGATTTTGAATTTATTCCTAGGACGAAAGTATTGTAAAAATCAGTAAATTATGATAGCCTTATACCGTGAAGATATATGAAGTTTAAGGACGGATGTTTTATGGATCCTATTTATACCGGTATGATATCTGTTATTCCGCAGATAATAACGATATTCTTGGCCATAGTTACCAGAGAAGTTGTCGTTTCATTGCTGTTAGGGATAATTTCTGGGTCGCTGATATACTGTGCATATGCCGGAAGCAATTTACTTCAGGCGATAAAACTTATTTTTGTGGTTATGGCTAAGAGCATAGGAGAAAATGTGTTTATAATAATTTTTATATCTATGCTTGGAGCACTTGTAAGGGTAATAACAGTAGCCGGAGGTGCTAAGGCTTATGCCAAATGGGCGTCTGAAAGACTAAAGTCGCGTAAAATAGTTCAGATTGCTACGGTATTGCTCGGTATTTTCTTGTCAATAGATGACTATTTTAATTGTTTAGCAGTTGGAACGGTCATGAGGCCGATAGCGGACAAGTATAGGATTTCCAGGGTTAAGTTTGCGTACATTATAGCGTCTATGGCGGCTCCGGTGTGCGTAATAGCCCCCATATCGAGTTGGGCGGCATACATAGTTTCGTGTATAGACAGTGCGGGACTGGACGGGATGACGCTGTTTATTGGCACGATACCCTATAATTTTTATGCTTTACTTACGGTAATTTTTGTTTTTGTTCTGTGCTGTGGGGATTTTGACTTCGGACTTATGAAAGAGTTTGAGGATATGGCTGTAAATCATGGGAATTTGTCGTGCTGTGACCGTGGCAGTGAAATAGGCGGCGATGATAATGTAAAAATGTCAGATAAAGCGACGGCCTGGGATTTATTATTGCCCGTAGTTGTTCTGGTGGTTGTATCAATATTTGTTATGCTCGAGACAGGAGGGTTTTTCAGTGCTAAGAATATTTCAATACAACAGGCTTTGAGTGGTACTGACTCAGGACTGTCGATTACCATTGGAGCAGTGGTTTCACTGACGGTTTCGCTTGTTATGTTTGTACCGCGTAAATTAATAAGCTTCAAAGGATTTATGGAAGAAATCAACCAAGGAATAAAATCTATGGCTTCTACATTTATTATATTGGTACTTGCATGGACTATGAGCGAAGTGTGCGGGAATCTTATATGTACCGGGAAATATATAGGCGATATGGTCACAGATTGCAGCATAGAAGCGGCATATATCCCGACTTTCGTGTTTATACTTGCCGGAGTGTTATCGCTTTCTTTAGGAACATCATGGGGAACATTTGGTATACTTATCCCAGTTGTTGCAACTGTATGTAAGAGTTTGTCGCCCGAAATGATGCTTATTTCGCTGTCAGCAACCCTTTCTGGTGCGGTTTTTGGAGACCACTGCTCACCTATATCTGATACAATGGTGTTATCATCGACCGTGGCGGGATGTAATCATATGGATCACGTGTTGGCACAAATGCCGTATGCAGGTGTTGTTGCTATCGCCTCTTTTATAGGTTTTATAGCGGCGGGATTTACAGAAAATGCGTTAATTTCGATCATAGTATCATCTTTAGTTATGTCGGTGTCTTTGTTTTTTATAAGCAGGGAAGGTAATAAAATACGGTTATAGTGAGTGGGGTAAAACTTTTATGAAAAGGACGGTATGCTTCTTACTGTGTAGTTTGGTGTTTATTTTGGTTGGCGGATTTGACGCATGCAAATCGCTTTCATTTTACGATGGAGAAGAGATAAAAACAGATTCAGTTCTGATGGTTAATATTGATACGGATATGAGCGTATTCGAAAAGAATACTCAGAAAAGAAGGAGTATGGCTTCTTTAACTAAGGTGATGACGTATGTAATTACGGCCGAGAACGTAAAGGACATGGTATCGGAAAAGATTGAGGTTAAGAAAGAGATTTTAGATTTATTGGATAAAGATAGTTCTGTTGCGGGATTAAGAGCCGGGGACAAAGTTTCTGTTTTTGACCTTTTGCATTGCTTAATGATTTGCTCCGGAAATGATGCTGCATGGGTTTTAGCCGATTACGTTAGCGGAGGGAGTGTAGAGAGTTTTGTCGAGATGATGAATAAAAAAGCTGATGAAATTGGCTGCACAGACACGCATTTTGTAAATCCTGATGGAATTTATGATGAGAATCACTACAGTAATGCCTGGGACATGTACAAAATAACCAGATATGCAATGAATTTACCTTATTTCATGGAAATATGCGGTAAGAGAGAGTACAAGTTATTTGACGATGACAGACCTACACTTAAAACAACAAATAAGATGATGAATCCCAATGAAAAGATATATTACTGTCCGTACGTTAAGGGGATAAAAACAGGATGGCACAGCGATGCAGGGAGATGTTTGATATCATTTGCCCAAAAAGGCGATACATCTTATGTGTGTGTAGCCTTAGGCGGAAGAGAAGTAGATGATGACGGGGAAAGGATAAAGGAAAACACAGCCATGCTTGACACAAAAAGGTTATATACATGGGCATTTGATAACTTGAGGTTCAAAGATATAATAAACAAGAATAATCCTATTGGTCAAACTGGGCTTAAGTACGCATGGAGAAAGGACAGACTCATATTAAGTTCAGAGGAAAACGTTAAAATGCTTCTGCCCAAAAAAGCAGAAACTTCGGATATTAATATCAGCCTTAATTTGCCGGATTATGTTAAAGCTCCGGTAGAGTCGGGGGATGTTCTCGGAAGTGCAAAATTGGTTTACGGAGGAGAAACCTTAAAAGAAATAAATGTTGTTTCGGCGGAAACAGTTCCTATGAGCTTTGTTGTATTTGCTATAGATAAACTGAAGAACATCATTTTTTCACCTGCTTCATTAATTCTTGTATTGATTTTGTTAAGTGTTTTAATTTATATGTATTGCGCAGCTAAGGGTAGAAAAAAGAAAAGAGTCAAATTTAACATAAAAAACCAAAATGATGGCTGATTTTAAGGTTGTAAACTAAATCATTTTAAAGTAGAATATAGAATTATTGCTGTATTTTGGAGGGTGAAATGAGGATAGAATTTACTAAGATGCAGGGTTGTGGGAATGACTATATATACATTGACTGTATGAAATATAATATTGGATCACCGAGCCCCTTGAGCATAAAGCTTTCGGACAGAAGATATGGAATAGGTGGTGATGGAGTTATTCTTATTTGTAAATCTGAAAATGCGGATGCACAGATGAGAATTTTTAATGCTGACGGAAGCGAAGCAAAAATGTGCGGTAACGGGATAAGGTGTGTGGGTAAATTTTTATATGACAATAAGCTCGTAAATTCCAAGAGTATTAAAATAGATACCTTGAGCGGTGTTAAGAATGTAGAGGTATGTGAGAGTCAAGGGAAAAAATCTGTTTTAAGAGTTGACATGGGAAAACCTATGTTTAGTCCTGAGTGTGTGCCTGTCAATTTGGCGGGAGATAAGATAATTTCCAGAGATGTTATTATAAAAAATAAGCAGTATAATATAAATTGTGTTTCTATTGGCAATCCACACTGTGTTATATTTTGCGATGATGTTATGTCGGAGGATATAAATTCTGCCAGCGTTCAAATCGAGCAGGGCGGACTGTTTCCGGATGGAGTTAATGTAGAGTTTGTTCGCATAGATGATGACAAAAATATATCTTTGAGGGTGCATGAGAGGGGAAGCGGAGAAACGCTTGCCTGTGGAACGGGAGCTTGTGCGGCGGTTGTGGCTGCGGTGGAAAATGGAATTTGTAAAAAGGGTGAGGATATAAAAGTTAAGCTGTGTGGGGGTGAGCTCGTCATAAAATATGATACCGATGGCAGTATATACATGACGGGACCTGCAGAGGAAGTTTTTAAAGGAGAAATTGAGATATGACAAAATATGTTTTTGTTACAGGTGGGGTTGTTTCAGGGCTCGGGAAGGGGATTACTGCTGCATCTTTAGGCAGACTTTTGAAGTCCAGAGGGCTTAAGGTGACAGCACAGAAGCTTGACCCTTACATTAATGTAGACCCGGGGACGATGAGTCCCTACCAACACGGAGAGGTTTTTGTTACGGAGGATGGTGCAGAGACGGATTTAGATTTAGGACATTATGAGAGATTTATAGATGAAAATTTGAATAAATTTTCTAATCTTACAACGGGGAAGGTGTACTGGAATGTACTAAATAAGGAGAGAAACGGAGAGTATCTGGGTGAGACTATTCAGGTTATACCGCATATAACCAATGAAATAAAAAGTTTTATATATTCAGTTGGCAAAAAATCCAAAGCTGATGTGGTTATAACCGAAATAGGCGGTACGACGGGGGACATAGAGAGTTTACCTTTTCTTGAGGCAATACGGCAGATAGGAATTGAGGTGGGAAAAGAGAATTGTTTGTTTATACATGTAACCCTTGTACCTTACATAACAGGCTCCGGAGAATATAAATCAAAACCTACGCAGCACTCTGTTAAGGAGCTTATGTCTCTAGGGATTAATCCGGATATAATCGTGGCCAGGTGTACTGAACCTCTCAGCGAAGATATACGTCAGAAAATTTCTCTTTTTTGCAATGTAAAGTTGGATTGTGTTATCAGCAACATTAATTTGCCATCACTGTATCATGTACCTCTTATGCTGGAAGAAAGTAACTTTTCTGACATCGTGTGCAGAGAACTATCGATTGATTGTCCGCCGTGTGATTTATCGGGGTGGGATGAGATGATTGAGAGGATTAATCGCAGGAATAAATATGTAAAGATAGCGATAGTGGGCAAATATGTAAAACTTCATGATGCGTATTTGTCGGTAGCGGAGGCACTCAATCACGCTGGATTTGAATTGGGAGCAGGCATAAATATAAAATGGGTGGATTCTGAGTTGGTTACAGAATATACAGTTAAGGATTTGCTTTCTGATTGTGACGGAATATTAGTTCCGGGCGGCTTTGGGAACAGAGGCATAGAAGGTAAAATAACATCTGTAAAGTATGCTCGTGAAAACAATGTTCCTTATTTGGGGATATGTCTGGGGATGCAGTCTGCGGTTATAGAGTTTGCGAGGAATGTTATCGGGCTGAGGGATGCAAATTCCGGAGAGTTTGTATCTGAGGGGGAGAATCTAGTCATAGATTTGATGGAGCAACAGCAGGGAATTTCTTTAAAAGGCGGCACCATGAGGTTAGGGGCATATCCTTGCATTATCAAAGAGGGTACGCTTTTGAGGGAAGTTTACGAATCCGAGAATATTAGCGAGAGGCATCGTCACAGGTATGAGTTTAACAATAGGTTTAGAGAAACATTTGAGACAGCCGGTATGGTGATATCTGGGACGTCGCCTAATGGGCTCTTGGTAGAGGCTGTGGAAATCCCTAGAAACGATTTTTTTGTGGGGGTACAGTACCATCCTGAATTCAAGAGCAGACCGAATCATGCACATCCGTTATTTAAGGGCTTTGTAGACGCATCTATTAGGAGGCATACAGCAAATGAGATTAAATAAATTCTACAATAATATAGAGGATAGCTATTTGTTTTCCACGATTTCTAAAAAAATCTCGTTATACAAAAGTAAAAACCCCAGTGCCGACCTAATAAAAATGGGTATTGGCGATGTTACAAGACCGCTGTGCTCTGCCACTATAGATGCCATGGATAAAGCGGTACATGATATGGCAGAAGCGGAAACGTTTCATGGGTATGGTCCGGAACAAGGGTATGAATTTTTAAGAGAGAAAATTTGCAATTATTATGGTGATTTGGGTGTATCGGTAGGTATAGGTGAAATCTTTGTGAGCGACGGGGCTAAAAGTGATGTAGGAAACATACTGGATTTATTCGCCAGGGATAATAAAGTGCTTATACCTGACCCGGTATATCCGGTATATGTAGACACGAATATCATGGACGGTAGGGAGATTATATATATAGATGCCAATGAAGAAAATGGTTTTCTTCCGATGCCGAATGAGTCTCAGGAAGCGGACATAATTTACATTTGTTCACCGAATAATCCTACGGGGGCGGCATATAACAAAGAACAGTTAAAAAGATGGGTTGATTATGCACAAAGCATGAATGCACTTATTATATATGATGCGGCATATGAGGCATTTGTTGATGACAGCGGTCTTGCGAGGAGTATTTTTCAGATTGATGGAGCAAGGAAATGTGCCGTTGAGATTTGTTCTCTTTCTAAGACTGCAGGGTTTACCGGCGTTAGGTGCGGTTATACCGTGATATCGGAAGACCTTGAGATGGATGGCATGAATATAAATAAAATGTGGATTAGAAGGCAGTCAACAAAGTTTAATGGTGTATCTTATATTGTCCAAAGGGGTGCAGAGGCTGTTTTTTCGCCGGAGGGAAGAGCACAAATTAAAACCAACATAAATTACTATAAGGAAAATGCGAAAATAATATGCGATTTGATGAGAGAACTCAAAATATGGTTCACGGGCGGAGAAAATTCCCCGTATATTTGGTTTAAGTGTCCGGGAAACAGGAGCTCTTGGGAATATTTTGATTATTTGCTGGAGAATGCAAATGTAGTAGGAACGCCGGGGTCAGGATTTGGAAAAAACGGAGAAGGATTTTTCAGGCTTTCTGCGTTTGGGAGCAGGGAGAATACCATTAAGGCAGTAGAAAGAATTAGGAAACTGAATGATTTTTTAGTGAGGGATAATAAATATGGCATTTGATAAAAAGAAAGCTTTAGAAACGGCATTGGGTCAGATAGAAAGACAATTTGGTAAGGGAGCTGTAATGAAACTGGGACAAAGCGAAGCTCTGCATGTCGATGCGATATCGACAGGTTCATTGTCTCTTGATATTGCGCTGGGAATTGGAGGACTTCCACGGGGGAGAATAACCGAAATTTACGGACCGGAATCTTCGGGAAAGACAACTCTTGCCCTTCACTGTATAGCTGAGGGACAAAAAAACGGCGGTTATGCGGCATTTATAGATGTTGAACATGCACTTGACCCCATATATGCAAGCGCATTGGGGGTGGATGTTGCGTCGCTGCTGGTTTCTCAGCCGGATACAGGTGAGCAAGCTTTAGAAATTACGGAGTCACTGGTTAGGTCGGGTGCGATAGATATTATTGTGGTAGATTCGGTGGCGGCACTGGTTCCTCGTGCTGAAATAGAGGGCGAGATGGGGGATTCCCATGTTGGTCTTCAGGCACGTTTGATGTCGCAGGCACTCAGGAAACTTGCAGGAGCAATATCTAAATCGAACTGCGTGGCAATATTTATAAATCAGCTCAGGGAAAAAGTGGGGGTCGTTTATGGCAACCCCGAAGTTACGCCCGGGGGAAGGGCACTGAAGTTTTATTCCTCTGTAAGGCTCGATATAAGACGAATAGAAACTTTGAAGTCTAATGGAGAGATGATAGGGTCACGAACAAGGGCTAAGGTTGTAAAAAACAAGATTTCTCCTCCTTTTAGAGAGGCTGAATTTGATGTCATGTACGGACAGGGAATTTCTTGGGAAGGAGAGCTTCTTGATTTGGCGGTAAAACTGGGGGTTGTACAAAAGAGTGGTGCATGGTTCTCTTATGATAACACAAGACTTGGTCAGGGAAGGGACAATGTAAAAATCTACTTCAAAGAGCATCCTGAATTATCCGAAGAGATTGAAAGAAAGGTAAAAGAAGATTCATATAAACTGTATTCAAGACCTACAGCTAGGGGAGCGATGCGAGTATCCGAGGAAAAAAGTGATGTGTCTTCTACAGAGAATCAAATGCCTAAGACCAATGCTGAAAATGAGACAGATAAGGCTTAGTGTTTCGGAGGAAAGATGATTATTACGCAGATAAGAAGAGGAAGAAGGGGCAATAGTCTTTTATTTTGCGATGGGGAATATATTGTTAGCCTAAATACCGAAGTAGTGCTTAAAAACGGTATTAAAGTAGGGATGTATGTAGATGAAGATATATTGGAAGATATAAAAAAGAAGTCTGACATTCGTAGGGCTGAAGAAAAGGCATTAAATCTTCTTGCCTACAGAGGAAGGTCTAAAAAGGAACTACAAGATAGGCTAGCCAGGGACACAGATGAGGTAAGTGCCTCTGTGGCAGTAGAAAAAATGGGTAAGTTGGGGCTTGTTGACGATAAAGCTTTTGCCGAGCAATATGCACATGAGTTACTGTACAATAAAAGACTTTCGCTGTCGGCGACAAAGTATAAACTTCGTGCGAGAGGAATTTCGGAAGAGGTTATAGAAGAGCTGTTTTGTGAAATAAACATAGATGAGCAGCAACAGGTTCTATTTTTGCTCAAGGGGAAATTCCATAGGAAAATTGGAGATGAAAAAAGTAAAAATCGTGTGGTAAACTCGCTGATTCGTATGGGATATGGGTATGGTGTTATAAAAAAAGCATTTTCCATTTTGGGTGAGGATGCATTAGAGGATGAAGAGTATGAAATATAATATAGGTATGATAAGTTTGGGGTGTGAGAAAAACAGAGTAGATGCCGAGCTGATGTTGGCGAAAATCAAGGGGGATAAGTATAATATAGTCTCTGACATAAATAAATCGGATGCGGTCATAGTGAATACGTGCGGATTTATAGAAGCTGCCAAAGAGGAAAGCATAGATGAAATATTGGATTTAGTCAAAATTAAAAAGTCCGGGGATAGAAAATTAAGATATATTGTCGTCACAGGGTGTTTGGCGGAGAGATATAAAAATGATTTGGTAAAAGAAATTCCCGAAATTGACGGAATTGTAGGGATAGGTTCCAATGGTCAAATCAGAAGCATACTTGATAAGGTGTTTGATGGTCAGAGAGTACGCCAGTTTGGCAGGAAGTCGGATATGCCTTTAAACGGCGAAAGAATACTGACAACCCCAGGGTATTCTGCTTATTTAAAGATAGCGGATGGCTGCAGCAATAATTGTGCCTATTGTGCCATACCAATGATAAGAGGGCGGTTCAGAAGCAGACCAAAGAGGGAAATATTAGATGAGGCACGCAGGCTTGTCCGAAGCGGAGTGAGGGAACTTTTAGTTATTGCACAGGACTCTTCGAGGTATGGGGAGGATTTGTATGGGAAATTGGAGCTTGCACCCCTTCTCAGGCAGTTGTGTAAAATAGACGGGTTACACTGGATAAGGATTTTGTATTGCTATCCCGAAAGGATAACGGACAGTCTACTTGATGTAATTTGCGAAGAAGAAAAGATTGTTAAATACATAGACCTTCCATTGCAGCACTGCAGTGAGAAAATGCTCAAAGCTATGAACAGAACTGGGGATAGAAGAAGTTTGACTGAGTTAATTACAAAAATGAGAAGAAAAATACCGAATTTGACTCTTAGGACGACGTTTATTTGTGGTTTTCCCGGCGAGACAGAAAAGAATTTTGAGGAGCTATTGGATTTTGTGAGAGAGATAAAATTTAATAAAATGGGATGTTTTCCATATTCTAGAGAAGAGGGGACACCTGCCTTCAATATGCCGGGACAAATTCCTGAAAAAGTTAAAGAGAAAAGATGTCAAAAGCTTATGAGTGTACAAGAGAAAATAGCAGAAGACTATGGAAAAGCGATGATTGGTAAGACAGTAGAAGTCCTCACGGAAGGGTTTGACAATGAGTCCGGTCTATGGTTTGGCAGAAGCAAAGCGGATGCGCCGGATATAGACGGAAAGGTGTTTTTTTATAAAGACTTAGTAAGGCATGATGATTTGCGGGGAAAATTTATATATGCAAAAATTAAGGAGTATGAAGATTATAACTTAATAGGGGAGTTTTTGGAGGAAGTCTGAGATAATTGGGGTTTATGGAGGCATTTGGAGGTAAAGATGAACATACCTAATATAATTACTGTTGTTAGATTGATTTTGGTACCTGTTTTGGTGACGTTTATTCTCAGTGGCAAAGATGCAGAGGCATTTGTGGTGTTTTTCATTGCGTCGTTTACTGACTATCTGGATGGGTATATTGCACGCCGGTCGGGCAAAGTAACGAAATTAGGGAAGTTCATGGATCCGTTAGCAGATAAATCACTGGTGATGTCTGCCCTTGTGTGTTTTGTGTATCTTAGGCAGATAAATGTGATTGCCGTTATATTGATGCTTGTGCGGGAGTTTGCTGTTATATCTGTTAGGCTGGTGGCCTCCAGCGAGGGTAGGGTAGTATCCGCTAATTTTTGGGGAAAAGCCAAGACAATTATCCAGATTCTAACGGTTTTATTGGTACTGCTGACTAATATGCTCTATAGAGGTGTGAATTATGCTTATGAGTATCCGTTAATTATTACAAAAGAGATATTTTTATGGTTATCTGTGGCAGTGTCGTGGATATCGGGACTGATATATATATATGAGAATTATGATTTAATAAAGGATACAGACTGAATAAAGATTTTTTATTGGAGGTAGGCTTATGTATCTTTACAACACTTTAACTAAATCTAAAGAGAAGTTTGTTCCTCTTGAAGAGGGCAAGGCGAAAATTTATTCATGCGGTCCGACAGTTTATAATTATATACACATAGGCAATGCTCGACCAATATGTGTTTTCGATGTTTTAAGAAGGTATCTGGAGAAGATAGGCTTTGAAGTGGATTTTGTTCAAAATTTTACGGATATAGACGATAAAATAATAAATAAAGCTAACGAAGATGGGCTGAATTATAAGGAAGTGTCCCATAAATATATAGAGGAATATAAAGTGGATGCAAAGGGACTAAATATTAAAAAATCTACTTATAATCCGAAAGCGACCGAAAATATAGACGAAATATTAAATATGGTATCTAGTTTGGTAAAGCAGGGTTTTGCATACCCGACACAAAATGGAGATGTTTACTTCAGGACAAAAAAATTTAGAGATTATGGAGAGCTTTCACATCAATCGATTGAGGATTTAAAAGTAGGAGCCAGGATAGAAGCGGGAGATATAAAAGAGGACCCACTTGATTTTGCACTTTGGAAGGCATCGAAGCAGGGGGAGCCTTATTGGGAAAGTCCTTGGGGAAAAGGCAGACCCGGATGGCATATAGAGTGCTCAGCGATGGCTACAAAATATTTGGGAAAGACTATTGATATACATTGCGGTGGGCAGGATTTAATATTTCCGCATCATGAAAACGAAATAGCTCAAAGTGAGTGCTGTAATCACGTAAAATTTGCGAATTATTGGCTGCATAATGGTTATATAAATGTTGACAAGAAAAAGATGTCTAAATCGCTTGGAAATTTTTTTACTGTCAGGGACGTTTCCCAAATTTATGGATATGAACCTATAAGGTATTTAATGATTTCTTCTCATTACAGAAGCCCCATAAATTATAGTCAAGAAATTATGGAGCAGTGCAAATCGGCACTAGAGCGTTTATATAATTTCCGAGAAAATTTAGAATTCTTGATTAAAAAGGAAAGCAGCTCCAACATTACAGATGGGGAATCCGAAAAAAGTATCAAAGAATGCATCAAGGGATACGAGTCCAAATTTTATGAGGCTATGGATGATGATTTAAACACTGCTGACGCTTTGGCTGCGATATTTGAAATTATAAAATATGTTAATAAGCAGATACAAAATAGAACGGATTTCTCAAGAGATTTATTAAGATATGTACTAAATTTGTTCAATGAGTTGACTGGTATATTAGGGATTTTGTACAATAGTGCAGATGAGGGTGAAACTAAAGAAATCGAAAACCTCATAACGCAGAGGGAAGAAGCACGAAAAAATAAAAATTGGGCTGAAGCTGACAGAATAAGAGATTTACTTAAATCAAAAAATATTGTTTTAGAGGATACCGCCAGTGGTGTAAAATGGAGGAAAAACCGCAATTAATCAAGAATAGTTATTTGGAGGAATCAGTATGGGAAAGCCTATTATCCAGCTTAAAAATATATCCATTTCGTTTGATGGAGAGAAAATACTTGATAATTTAGATATGTCTATAAGGGATGGGGAGTTCGTAACATTTTTAGGTCCATCCGGATGTGGGAAAACCACCACATTGCGGATAATAGGTGGTTTTTTAAAGCCTGATTCGGGCGACATACTTTTTGAGGGAGTCAAAGTGAATGGTTTGCCGGCTCATAAACGTGAAGTCAATACGATATTTCAAAAGTACGCTTTATTTACGCACCTCAATGTATATGACAATGTTGCGTTTGGTCTTAGGATACAGAAAAGGTCTGAAGAAGAGATTAAGAAGACTGTTATGGAAATGCTTTCGATGGTCAACCTTACAAATTTTATGAATAGGGACATAAGCTTGCTTTCCGGGGGACAGCAGCAGCGTGTTGCAATAGCAAGGGCTTTGGCAAACCATCCTAAAGTTTTGCTATTGGACGAGCCTCTGGGTGCTCTTGATCTAAAATTGAGGAAAGATATGCAGTCCGAACTGAAAAAAATACAGCAGAAAACGGGGATTACGTTCATTTTGGTTACGCATGACCAGGAAGAAGCACTGTCTATGTCTGATACGATTGTGGTTATGGACAAGGGAAATATACAGCAAATAGGGACCCCACAGGATATATACAATGAACCTAAAAATGCGTTTGTTGCTGACTTTATAGGAGAGAGCAATATTATAGACGGGGTGATGTTGGAGGATTATCGTGTAAAATTTGATGGACGTGAGTTTAAATGTTTAGATAAGGGCTTTATGAAGAATGAACCTGTCGATGTAGTGATAAGACCCGAAGACATCGGGGTGATTTCGCCGGATAAAGGACATATATCCGGTACGGTAACATCGGTGACTTTCAAGGGAGGATACAATGAAATAATCGTAGATGTAAATGGATTTAAGTGGATGATAGAGACTACAAAATACTTGCATGAGAATGAAATTATAGGAATGACTTTACAGCCAAATGACATCCATATAATGAAAAAATCCGAGTATTCAGGAGAATTTGGGGATTACAGTGCATTTAGTGATGAAATTTACGAAGAACAAATTGAAAAAATGGAGGAGGAGAAAAATTGAAAACTAAAATTACTCTTTTTCCGTATATAGTCTGGTCTGTTTTGTTCACAGTTTTTCCTCTGATTTTAGTTATAATATTTGCATTCACGGGAGACACTGCGGGGTTTTCTATTAATAACATAGTACAGGTGGGAAAATTTTCATCTGTTTTCATGCGTTCCATTTGGCTTGGCGGAATATCAACGCTAATATGTTTGCTGATTGGCTATCCCATGGCGTATTTTATTTCGAAGATTCCCGTTAAAAAGCAGAGTATAGTTTTAATTTTGCTCATGATACCCATGTGGATGAGTTTTCTTTTAAGGACCTATGCTTGGATGACGATTTTAGAAAACAATGGTTTAATAAATGTGATACTCAGGAACTTTGGATTAAAAGGAGTAAAAATTATTAATACGCAGTGGGCGGTTGTACTGGGCATGGTGTATAATTTCTTACCATACATGATTTTTCCGATATATTCAGTCCTCATAAAGATAGATATAAAGGTAATAGAGGCGGCACAGGACTTAGGGGCGAATAAGCAAAAAGTTTTTTCTAAAGTAATATTTCCGCTGAGTCTTCCCGGGGTCATATCAGGGATAACGATGGTATTTGTTCCTTCAGTGAGCACGTTTATCATATCGAAAATGCTTGGGGGAGGATCAAATATTTTAATTGGGGATTTGATAGAAATGCAGTTTTTAGGCACTACTT
>CASPLG010000017.1 GCA_949422855.1 uncultured Eubacteriales bacterium
CATTCATTTTCAAAAGTTCAGAAACATAAAAATCTTTATCTTTATGATTTTCAATCAGTTTGTCATAGTTATCGATGTCCTTTATCAGCATATCGAGTATCTGTTTTTGCTGATAAAGCGATTCTTTGTGAGAATTCCATCCGGTCACACCTTCAAAAGAAGTCTGACGAAACCCTCTAAAAATCTCATCTTGATTCTTAATTAAGGCGTCATTGGCGGCCTGTCTTTGCTCTTTGAGTGCCTGAGTTAAAGCTTCAACATTCCCTTTTTGCTTTAAGATTGCATTGCCTTCAAGCGTTCTGCCGGTTACTAACTGTGGGAACATCTCTGCTATTTTGTTTGCAATTTCATTGTATTTTCGGTATTCTTCGTTGGTTAGGGATACGTTTTCTCCAAAAACATTTACGCCTTTTGCAAGTTTTTCGTAGTCTTTAGAGATAGAATCTATATTTTTTGAATTCTCATTTATCGATTTTACCCGGTCATTATATTTGTCTGAAAGTTCGTTTGCTGTGTCGATTGCCCTTTGCTGTGCGGTCACAAGGTGATTTATTCCGGCAATTATGGATTCGATAGCAAAGCTTAGTCCTGCGGTGAGGGCAGCGTTTAAGGCAGTTTCTGCGAGGGTCAGAGCTATAACCCCTGCTGTGGAAGATTTCGTTGCTTTGGCCAATGATTCCTGCATGGATACGAAATTTTTGACACTTATAGATGAACTATCGCTGTTTCTAGCATAATCTCTGGCAGCCTGACTCGCACTTGTCATAGTTTTTTCAAATGCAGTGTTTGTCTGAACCCCATGCTCAATCGCAGAAATATAATTTCTGATTGAAAGTTTGTCTACCTCGAATTGCTGAGATAGAATTTTGCCATTTTCAAGTTTTTCATCCGAAACAAAGAGATTTTTTATTTTATCTTTTAAGCTCGCGGTTTCCTGTAGTTGCTCTTTAATTTGGCTGAGCTGTTTTCCTAAAAATGCAAGAGATTTTTCTCCCGTCTCCTCGTTTTGGACTAAACTAAAAGGACCACCCGATTTACCCATCAGGCTCCTGACCGTTGAAATTGTTGTTAAAACTGTTGAAAATGCTCCCAATGTATCGACTAATTTTGTGATTCCGGATATGCCGGTAGTTGATAAATCGACTATAAATTTAACTATGGAACTGTCCAAAAAAGCCGAAGAAAAGCCCTGTATTGATGCCTTCATCCGGTCTAATTTAGCGTTTATTGAGTCCATACGTTTTTCCTGTTCACGCATAGCCGACCCTGATGAATTTAGCGAAACCCGGACAACATCCTCCGCCGTTTTCATGTTTTGAATTATGGATGTGATTGTATTCGCCCTGTGTTTCCCTGCGATTAATTCTATAACTTTCGCCCTGTTCACGTCCGTTAAATCGTCCCAAACAGAGGCAATTTCCTTCATAACCCGATATGTCGATTTAAACGTGTCAGGGTCTGCCATGATATTCACTCTGCCGTTTGTGAGGTTGAGAAGTTGGGTTTGGAGTTTCGTGACGGATTCGACCATTCCGTCTGTACTCTCACCGATTTTTTCTAGGTCGCCTTTTGTATTTCTTAGCCTGAGAGCCAAGACTTTTACGGCATTTCCGGCTTCTGAGGGGTTTTGAATGACTTCGTTAGCAGCCGTGATTAACGCTAAAGATTCATCGAGTGTGTTGTTTGCAGTGGCCAAGGATGAGGCCGAATTTTTCAGTCCTTCGCCAAGACCCGCACTCGAAATTGAAAATCTATTCCCAACCTCGTTTAGTTTATCAATTATGTTTGTGCTGTCCTTTGCCTCAATTTTGAACGCCTTCATGGTAGAAACAATATCTTTTGTCGCGGTTCCTATATCAGTATAAGAGACATTCTTGAAAATTGAAGCGGTTTTCGACAAAGTAAAAGCGTCTTTTAATGAGTATCCCAGTCGCACAAAGTCAGCGGTTGAGTTCATTATTTCCGTAACACTGACCCCGAGTTTTATGGCTGCATCCCCTGCGTCCGACGCAAATTTTCTGTACGTTTCGGAGGTTTCATCCGTCACTTTCTTGACGTTTACCATAGCCGTGTCAATCAGGGTCACATTATTGTAGACTTCCTTCAAAGCGTGAACTGCGTACATAGCAAAACTTCCCCCGACTAGGATCGAAGAAAGATTTTTGAATGAATTTATTATTTTTTCTATCGAGGTCTGACCTGTAATCCCCAAACTCTGTGCAGACGTTGTGATTTCTTGAAATTGTTTCCTGAGATTTGTCAGTTTAGCTCGGTCGGCATTTTCAATCTGAGAAGCCAGCTTCTCTATGTCTTCACCAAAGACCTTTACGGCTTTGCTGTTTTCGACCGACCACGTATTTATACGATTAGAAAAGGTTTTCTTATCATACACAAGATTTTTGTCTTGATTTAACTGCCTTTGGATTTTTATTTGATTGCTAAGCTCTGCATTTACTTCCGCTATCGACTGCTTTAATTTTCCGTAAACCGATAATTTTTCTTCGTTAGAGTCTGATTTATAGACACCTTCAAGGAGAACTTTTAGATTTTGTACCTTATTTTGAATCTCTTTTGACGGACCGGATAAATTTTTGAGTTTAATCTCTATTGCCTCAATGGAATACGGCATCTTTGAAATATATTTATTCATGTTTTCAAGAGCAGTATTAGGGGTATCTTTTACCATTGCAGCGTTTAAACCCTGCCACTCTTTTTGAAGCATAGAAAGGAGATGCCTTGATTTTTCTAAGTCTTTGTTGTCGATAGCTTTGTTAAATATGATATCATTTAGTCTGCTGAATTCTTTTTTGACCTCTGAAACAGCAGCCTTAATATTTGAATTAACTTTTACGTCCAGTGGTATAGGCTCGACTTTTAATTTTTTTACCTGGTTATTTATTGATTTTTCTGCATCCTTATCAAGAACCGCCTTGAGTATAATTTTAAGTTCGTCATCCATTTTTTCACCTCACCGTACAAAAAGTTATTCACACTCGATTTTATTTCTTCTGAGACCTAATTTCATTGCTTTTACATGGCTTTTAGTCTGCTTTATTTCCTCTCTGGTATTAGCTATAAAGGGGCGAGGCCTTAGATACTCAGGGTACTTGGGATAGTCGTAGTAAATTCCTCTCGCTCCATGCCCATATTCTATTAATGTTACAAGTCCCGGCCCATGATTCCTAATTGCACGCACAGGGTTGAACTCCGCCACGTTTTCTACTTTTAATACTCCATTTTTAATAGGGTCAAAAACTATGTTTCTCTCATCCTTTACACCTATTCCAGTTTCACCGTAAGATACATATTCCTCTGGATAAAACTCCCTGCGATGATAAACCCTCGGCTTATAAACGTCAAAAACATCGGTTTGAACGTGCCGGCATTCCGTTTCTCTAACATCTTCAAAAACCTCATTTTCAAGAGAATTACGTATTGCTTTTTCGATATGTTTTCTGAGCTCTTTTAGATTTTTTATTTTCATGACTTACTTGACCTTAAAGTTATCCAAAGTTTCAATCATTTTATTAAGTGTGCCGCTTGAAACAAGGTTCTTATGTTCATCGGCAAAAGAAGAGATTTTTTGTACGGCGTTTTTAATATCCAAAATGAGAGTATCTATACCTTCAAAAGTTTTATTGTGATGAGAAATCCTCCTGAAATAAACCTCTTTTTTGAACTCTAAAATCTCTTCAATCCCGTCGCACAAAAAGCTGTAAATAGGGTGTACAATGAACTCACTCATAAGCTTTTCTCCGATTTGGCTGGACATCAAATTATAAATAAAATCACTGTCGGGATTTCCGTCTTTGTTCGTCTTAACCGGGATATTTGTCGCATTTTTCACCATAAAACCAAATATAAGCAGCTGCTTTATCTCCGGGAAAAAATTTCCGTCTTCATCCAGCAAGGCATTTGATATTTTTCGGAATGTAATGAGAATATCTTCGAGGGATACATTCGGATTGAAAATTATCTTTTTGCCGTTTATTTCGTCAATTTCTATGGGCTGCCGTGAAATAGCCTTTTCTACGTCCTTTACACTTATTTTTCCAATCAAACAAACTACCTCCTTTGAATCTAGCTGAAGTACCATCCATCTTGTCGTGAATATCTTACAAACCCAAAGTCAATGTCAGGATATCTATGTTTAAAAAGCTTTGATTTGAGCCTATCAACCGGCTTTATCATGCCCTTTACGTCAATTACGACAAAACGCCCGTCACTATACAGAACGTCAAAATCACTGACGTATTCTATAGCACGCTGTTTTTTATTTTTATAAACAAAAGAAGGCAGAAGTTCATAACGAACCTGCCTCGCTATATTTGTGATTGTCCCGCTTTTTAATTTTGGGAGCAAATATTCTGTATAAAATCTGCACTCAAGCTGACTGTCAAACAAAATTCCGTCATAAGTTCTCTTCAGCTTCCCAAGCCTCGAATTATCAACATTATATTTACTTCGGCTATTCATATTTGATCATTTCAATCATTGTAGAGCTGCCGGATTCTCTCATTATTTCACACTCGAAGGTCGTACTTGTAGGATCGCCGTCCGCACTAAATCCCAATTCCAAATTTGAAGTCCATTTAAGGTTCGGAATTATTATCTGAAATGGCTCATCTTGCCCGGTTTCGGCATTTCTTACAACTGTGTCTCCCACTAATTTATATGTTCCTGCAAATTTATCTGCTGTGATCACGTACGTTTGAGTAGTCTCAGATGTATCCCTCGTATAATAAACAACAACCTTTTTATCTGCGGCAGAAGTAATCCCATCCGGGCCCAAAGTTAAAGTCTTTTCATTGATGCTTGCTCCCGTCATGGTTACAGGGGTTCCGCAATCGCTGTCACTCAAATAAACCCTGATATCTTCCACCTTTTCTTTCGGGGTAAATGCCAGGTTTATAACCCCTTCTTTCGAACATTTCAAGGGATACAAATCCCCTTTGTCTTTGGGTGTGGTGTCGGTTGTATCCCACTCGTTTTTCTGGCGGACATAAACCGTTTTTGTTCCTGTCGCCGTTGCCATCCCGGAAACTAATTCCATGGATTTAGGAGTAATCAAGGCATCTTCGATGGTAAGTGTCGCCTCTTTGTTGATTTCCCATGTGATTAACTTAGGATTGCCCTTACCTCCTCTTGCGTAGACTTTCTCGGATGTCACACTGATACTGGATGTTTTAAGCGTATCAAAACAGATAACCGGTTTATTGGTGGCCATGTCGTAAAGTGTTACATCCATGACCTCTTTTGCTCCAAATTTTGTGTTTGCATTTGACATTTTCTATTCCTCCTAAAAAATTTTTTGTTTAACTATTTTTGTGTCCAATGTTTTAAATCTAAATCGTTTTTATTTGCTCCCTGGATCAAGGCATAAATGCTTGTATCATAATTCTCTTTTGATATAAGTCGTTTAAGCGCGTCCGAAAGCTGATAAACGCTGTACTCCAAAACCTCATTTATCGGAAGTCGCAAACCCGTTGAGACAATGCTCACCAGATCATGGAGATTTAAACCGTCATCACTGCCACTGCGATTATTTCTCCTTATCTTATTCCTGATATTTCGTCTTTTCTCCAGTAGTATCTTCGCCTTTTCATTACTGGGATTTTCAGTGATATTTCCCACATCAAGACAATTTGCAATTCGAATTATGTTGACAAATTCATCAAAGTTGTCTTTGTGCAAAACTCCTTCTCCTATGATGAAACCCTGTTTTTCCTCTGAAAATACAGCCTTATTTTTGCAAATCAATAAAATTAGCCTACGCAGCTGTTCTTCTATTTTGGGGTCAAAAAGCATGCTCATTTGCAGAAACTCAAACGGGGATATCTCTTCATTTATGAGACTCTTTAAATCCTGTTTTCCTATACAAAGAATTTTGAGTGCCTGATTGTACTCCATGTACCCAAACTCAGCTATTTGTCTGACTGAAACGGGATAAATACTGATGCCGTCCAGTAAAATCGGCACATTTGCAAGCATTTTTAATCTTAAATCCAGTTCTTCCATGTCGTCACCCCTCACACCCCACGTTTCTAAATTGCCCTATTAAAGTCCACGCTTCTGTAAATTAAACTTCTCCCATGGTAATCCTTAGCCGGATTTACCCCCAAAACTTTTTTTAACTCCACGGTTCCAAGCCCTAAATCACGGTTTCCGTTGATAATTTTATCAATTTCATTTGCAACTAAATCCGGTCGTACTCCCTCGCTTGTTCTCATCAAACTTTGATGCGTAAACGTCCAAAACAGAATATCTATATCCTTGAAGGTGCGATTTTCAACCCTCTGCACCTCTAAATCAAAACATATAAACGTTTTAGCGTTCGTGACTGTATCGGGCACAAATGCATAGGGGAAAATATTTTTGTACATCATTTCCCTGCCTTGATATTCGGTGTTCCGGGGCTTGGACAATAAAATAAGGCCCTGAATTTCTTCACTCAAACAAAGCCTTTTCATGATTTTTGTTTTGTATTTTGACAGCTCCTCCAAATACATTAAATCCACCCTTCATTTCCCTGTGAATTTCCCTGATTATAATAATCTGCAACCATCAACTCTTTGTTGTCGGTCTCGCTGTTATATTGACCTTCTACAACCGTTAAACGAAGAACCCCACAGTCATCATAATTATGTGATATTGTATCAACCTGCGTAACCTCAAACGCTGTCGGTTCATCGGTATTTCTATCAAGCAAAAATCTTTTCCCGTGATCGACTTTTATCGTTTCAGAATTATAGGGTATGTAAATCAAAAATTTAGATGAACCAATAGTTTCTTGCTCTTTTGGCGTTTCACCGGAGTTATACTGCGTTGCGTTTTTCATGTGAACAGGATAACTTACAACCTCATTTGTGACTTCAGAAATAAACTTAAGATTGTAATTACAATGAACCATTATGGACTTTTCATAAATTTTATTGTTGTCAACCAGACCCCTTATGAGCCAAAATTTATCGTTGTATTTTACGTAGTATCCGGCTTTAATGCTCCCTATGGGGACTAAAATTTGCCGGATAAAATCAGTGTACTCGCTATCAGACGTCACATTTTGAATTACGGCTCTAACTGTATTTTGACTCTCAAAATCATTTGTTTTATAGATAAAAACATCGCTCGAAACAAACGACTCAAGAATCTCGGAAAAACCGTCCCGGGCATATGCCTCAAACTCATCCTTTTCGAGGCCACTGATAAAAAGAGGTTTTTTCATTAGATACCACTCTTTAGGCATAATTTCACCTCAACTAATCAACTAAAACAGTTTTGTTTTTGCTTATGGAGAAGTTCCTGCACGTAGTTTCTTTCGTTTTCGAGTTCTTGAAGAGTCACCCTCTTTGTGGCGTCCAGACCCGTAAGAGATATATCTTTTCCGATAATTCCATTGAGTTTCATCACCCTGCTGAGCTCCTGTGTCAAATAATTTTCGTACATCATAAGTCCTAAAGTTCTGACAACGCTAAGCGGGAGCCTTGACGAAAAAATTCCGGATTGCTCCTGATAATCAAGAGCCCCAATTTCAAGTTCATACCCGGAAAGAGCATTTAAAAACCACTGATATTGAAGATCCTCGTTTATCTCAAACCTGGATTTAAAAAGTGAGTGAAATACGCTCAATACATCCTGATAAGACGTGTTCACTGAGGATTTTCCAGCCTAAAACCGGTATATTTTTCCAAAAATTCTATCTTATCGTGGTCATTTATTTTATGGGTTTGGGCATACTCCATCACTTTTGCCTTTTCAGCCTGAGAGTCAATATCCTTCTCAACTTTTTTCTTAAATGCGGCAAGAGACTTGCCTGAAAATATCTCTTTTAACTTTTCATCTGTCAAAATATCCTGGTTTTTTTGGGGTTGTTCACCTTCAAATTCAGCATCAAGTCTTATTTGTTCATCCTCAATGAAAATCCTCGCATGGGAGCCTTTACCGTCCTCTCCAACAAAAAGACGGTTGTTATTGTAAATCTGCGACATAACCTCCTCGGCGGACATAGTAACTTTGCCGTTCGGCGGGATTATTACATCACCTAAGCTGTTGATTCGCCTGAATGTAAGTGCCCAATTCGTGAGGTTTTTAAGGGTTACTTTTTTTGAATCTTCCATTTTAAAAGCCTCCTAGTTCAGATTTGTATCTTTTATGATACCGATTTTATATTCCCGTCCTTTAGCTATGTCCGCTGCGATTTCCAAATCAAACCTTGAGAGAATTTGTCCGGTTGCAATGTCTCCTCCGGTGAATGATGTAAGTCCGCCTCTTGTAAATGTCTGAACAGGTGAATTTACGCCGTTCGGGATTACGAACAAGAGTCCTTCCGGGAGAATCGTTGCAAAATTCTTACCCGCATCTCCGTCTATAACATGGTTTATATCAAAGGCGTTCGGCATCTCCAAGACCGCACATCCGTTATAGAAATTGAGGAGTCCTGTTTTCCTGATTTCGTCCATGGCGACGTCTGAGAGCCCTGTAAATTTCGGATTTGCACTCGTAAACGGAGCCAAGTCGTTCACCTGAGAAATAACCGAATAATCCCCAATTATCGACACTTTTCCGAAGCGTCTTATGTTTTTGATCACGTTGTCAAGAGCAGTTTTGGTGATACCCGAAGCCTCAACCGAATATTTCACCCCGGTTGCCTCTTTGATCCTCTGATAGATTTTTTCTATAACGTATTTTGCCGCTTTGTTCCTGATATCAGTGCGAATTTGCTGGACACATTCATTTTCATGCATCATGTCGCCAAGGCTCACCGCACGGTAATCGCAAGCAAACCCACCGGATATAACCTCCGAAGTGATGGGGTATTTTTTGCGAACCATCGCCGGAAAAACAACGTCTCCGTTTAAGGCTTGCATCCTTGATTTTTCGCCATCAGTGGAATAAACCTCCATTTCTATGCTCTCGCCGTAAGCCAAATTCTTGTAAGTTCCGAAAAAACTCAGAAGTTTAATTTCTTCCATAACCTCAGGTTCTATCATTATTCTTCTGATGTTGTTGATTTCGGAAGCAGCAGATAAATCCCCTGTTTTAGCCTTCACAGCGAGGTTCTTAATAAAATTCACACTGCGATTTGCGAGTCTTCTGTCAATCCCCTGCAAATCCTTTCCTTTCACCATGCGTGAAAAAACTTCCACCACCGTTGATCTTCGGTTAATTTGGGCACTACAAAAATCTCTGTCATTTCTGGCAGAATTCATCTCAAAAATATTCATAATACTTTCCTCCTGTTCAATTTATACTAACTAGTTGCAAACTATCTTTGCAGACACCGCATTTCCACAGAACTGCGATTTCCCCGTAACTTCAAAATAAATCCCGTAATTTGACACGTCTGCCGATGTTTTAAAATTCCCGTCAACCCCGGCAACAAGCTTTGTGCTTCCCGGAATTATTTTAGAATAATCCTCGTCTTTTGCGTATGTAATGTGCGATTCGTCAAAAACAATTTCCTGACCGTCCCACGCCCTGAGCAAATATGAGTTTACAAACTCACCTTTTTTGATGGTAAAATCAGTGTATCTATCGTCTCCCGATGCGATGTTTAGCGCAATACATATATTCTTGTCTTGTTTAGCCTCTGCCGTCCCATCTGTCGGGAAAGCCGTCACCTCATCTGCTGCAACGTGTAAAGCCCCATTTTTCAAGTCTTGGTGAGCCTTTACAACCGGATTGTTTTTAGCATTTTTCTCAATCATTCCAATAGTTTTGACTTTTATCATAAAAAATTCCTCCTTAAAAAATAGACAAAGTTTCGGAGCTCGTCTCGACGACTTCTCCAAAAATATCCTCGTTTTTAAATTTAAAACTGTTTTGCTCGTGTGTACTCTCTTTTTCGGATTCAATAAGTCTCTTGCCTATCTCAGCCAAGATTTTCTCGACTATCTCTTCAATCTTCAATTCTGAGTTGATTGGATCGTTTTTAAACTCCCGAATTTCATTTTCTAAAGGTTTTTTCTGTTCGTCGGAAAAGTCCTTTAGAGCCTCTTCGAGATCATTTATCAACCCTTTTGCTTTGACTTTCTCCAGTTCTTTTTCCAGACTTTCTAATTTAGCCGTACTCTCCGCCAACCGGTTTGTGAGTTCATCTTTTTCAGCTTGCAAGGTATCTAATTTTTCTAAAAGTTTGGTTTCCGATTCTTTTGCCTCATTGAGTTCGTGCTTACGCTCATCCAACTCCTTCCGGCACTCTGACGTTTTGTCAATTCGACTTTTGATTTCCTGAAGTATTTCCTTAAAATCATCCATAAATAAATCTTCCTCTCTACTATTTTTCTTGTTAATCTTGTTGATTTCGATTAGCCTTGCCGTATCATCGGAAGGCTCAACTCCCAAAATTGCAAACCCCGAATATCTGAATTCAGTCGGTATTCGCCCTTTTTCCTTGTACCCCTCAAGATACTTGATTTTATTATCATTCTCCTTTCTGCCTATAATTTCGACACTTCCCGATATCGTCTCACCTCCCAAATAGCGTCGTTCCAAGACGTCTATAAAATTTTTGTACCGCATGGCATCTAAATGACCTTCTGCAATACAAACTTTCTTAGTTTCTCCGTCAATTTCGATATTGTCTATGTACCCATGCTCCAAAACCCCAATCATAGTGGCGTTTTCAAACACAGGAATACCGTCTTCAATGCCGGTTTCTCCATGCCCTAGAATTTCTGTGCGTTCTTCATTGATAAACTCACACGTTATGGACGTACCCTTTATGCTGTCTAAATTCTCCTTGCAGTACTCCTCAAGCCATGTGATGCCGTTTTTGTTATACTGCGATTTGTCCTTATATATTTCGTGTAAAATCACCTTTACTTTTCGTTTGCCATCCTTACTTTCCTTCGATGAAAGCTCTATTATCTTCATTCTCTCACCCCCTTTACTCGGTTCGACAGGTTACTTCACAGCTATTTTAGGGACGTTATTAGAGTTGTTTGTCTTGGATTTATCTGTGTTTTCGCTCGTCACATCTGAATTTTCAGGTCTGCCCTTATTATTTGAGGTAGCAGTAAAAGAAGTGAGATGAGGCTTAAATTTCTCATCCCATTTTTCCTCTTTTTCCATATCCATGAGCGACAAATATGCTTCCGGATTCATTCCGGTGCTCGCAATCCACGCTGAGAGTGAGCCATGCCCCAATGTATAGAGTTCCTTCATTTGATTTACAAACTCTTTCCGGTTCACGATGGAGCAGGGAAGATAGTAAATCTCAATCATGTTCTCTTCGTCTTTGATTACGGCACTGTTTATAGCTTTTATAAGCTCATATGATATGCTTTCAACCCACGAATAAACTTGACTTATGACCAGCTGTAAGTTATTCTGCTGGCTTGAGTACGATGAGGAAGCCCCCGACAGCAAACTTGCAGCAAACCCTAAATCAGTACAGATATCATTTTTTAGGTCTTTTTCGCACTCATCTTTAAAAAGAGAGGTATCAACATCAAGTTTATTAATTTTAGTGCCGCTCGCTACAGAAAAGAAATTGGTTCCTCCCGAACCTCCACGCTTAAGTATCCCGGTTTTAACCATTTCGTGCTGTTGTTTCTGCTGACTTTGAGTCAATGCACTTGTCCCCGGCTCTTTCCCTTGTGGAAATTCCATATAAAAAATTCTGCTGTTGATTTCCGATAAAACATTTCTTTTCGTTCCCGTCCAATAATCAGAATACAAAATATCCTGCAGTGCTTGCAGAACCAGAGGCCGGCCCCATTTTTCTTCTCGGCTGCTCCTTATCTTTAGAACGATTGTCTTATCACTGTCAAGAATGTACCAGTTCCCAAAATCAGCGTCTTTACGGCGTTTATAAAAGGCATTTCTGATTTCCTCCGGGTACCGCCTGAGCTTATTTTCAAGCTTTTCTCCTTTAAAGTCCGTAAAATAATTGAGGTCAAACGCCACCTGATAATTTCCGTTTTTAATACCTACTATTTGAATATAATCAGCCGGAAGGTTACATACAGAAATATTAAATTTATCGGAATTTATCTCAGAGATACTTTTTACCTCAAAATCGCTCATGAATTTTTGATTATTCGAAATATTATTTGAGGTTTCAAGATATGACACAGCAATACCGTCAAGCATTGCACGAAACAGCATATCCCTTATAAATTCCTTGTCTTTAATTTTTTTAAGGCAAATCTCTGTTTTCAACTTATTGGATTTTCGTTTCTTTTTGTTCCCGGAGCGTGAAATGATAATTCTATCGAGCGTGAGCAAACTAGTCATGTAATCAACGATATTGCTATAAATTCCTGATGCAGAATAGATTTCTCGGCTCAAATGCCGAATTTCAATATTGTTATCCATAGGATTTTTTATCAATTCTTTTAGCATATCAAACGAGTTTCCCGATAATAAATTTTCGTAATTCCCGCTTGAAGCACTCTGATAACCCCAAAAACTGTTTGTTTCAAAGTTTTCACTTTTACTTTGGTTTGGCATGAAAATCACCCCCTCAAAAATTAATTTATAAACGTCTGAAACTCATATTCTTCCTGGAAACTTCTCTGTTTTTGTTCGAGCTCGTTTGCAACCAGGTTTGCATACGAAACAGCAGAAAAACGGTCTTTCCTAAAACCGTTTCGGTTATCAACTTTTATTTTTCCGTTTGCGATCTCAAAACTTAAGTTTACCATTTCATTGATGAGTGCCGTTGTCTGATAAAACGGCTCCTGAAACAGAACCTGGTTCTCTACCGAAAGACTCCCCCATTTTTTGCAGCGATGAAGATTTTCATTTGCATCGTTTTCGTGAATTAAAAGCTTGAATTTTCCCCGTCTTATGGCGTCACGCAGAGATATTGCACAATCTGAGTTGATTTGCGAAGTTGCCTTCACAGAATAAATTATTTTGGGAGCATCCGGGTCTTTGCAGCGGGATGCCATTGCTTCGTCATTAATGCAGGACCATGCAGGATATACAATATTTCTGGTATCATCAGTTTGTTCTTGGACTAAATTGTCAAAAACACCAATCCCCACACCTTGGCTGTCAACAACGGCATAATCACAGTCAAAATCATAGAAGAGCCGCCTGGCTTTCAGTGCCTGATTAAATGTATGCCCTCCCTCCGACGTTGTTAAGTAAACGAGATTTCTCATAAACTGATTTTTCCCATAAGGAATCAACTGCAAAATCGCATAACATGAGGCATCATGTTTACTTCCGCCCTGCGTCGCAACGTCGACCGCCAACAACCTAATTTCTCCGTTCCTCTTCGGAAGATATTTGAAATTACCGTCCCCGAGCAGACTATAATACGGCTTAGGATACAGACATTTAGCGATTTTTCGGGCGTTGTCCAGCTCGTCAAAAGAGTAAAAAGCATTTTCAGACTCTCCAAAAAACAGCGAATCCATCTCCATGCTCCACCCAATCGAATCCCAATCATCCTCCATCATTTCGTCACGAATTTGTTCCATAGGATAATATCCCTCGGAAACGGAAAGCTGATAGGGAAATCCGACAACACAATAACTGTCGCCTTTGAGCATGGATTTGGCAAACGATTTGAATTTAGCGAAACTGTAATGATATTTGTAATAAGCTGAACTTAAATAGAGTTCGGTATTGGGCTCTTTAGGATAATCTTTATATTTTTCTTTCAAATAAAATCGAGGGGTACGCTGTCCGGCTTTGAATTTTCGTATAACTTTATTCAAAATATTCTTTTTTATTTGTACAAATTCATCAGCTAAAATAAAATTTGCCCTTGCACTCCGCGCAGAATTTGAGGCCGTCACAACACTGATACTGGAACCGTTTTTAAAAATTATTTCGGCCAAGGGAAGTGATACCTTCTGTTCTGCAATCTCATTGCGTAGATTATCGGACGAACCCATAAAATCCTGGACAATTTTGTTGATTACGTTTGTGCTTTGTCCACGTATTCCGGCCGCAATACAAATTTTGGTCCCGGGATACAAGATGCATTTGAGCACACAAACAAGGGCGGCAATAAGCGATTTGCCCATACCGCGGCTTGCGATAATCATAACGTAGGTGTACTTAAAGCACAGAACAAGCAGTACCTGCTGAAAGGGTTTGAGCCATTTGAGTCCTAAATAATCTATGGCCAAACGATGAGGATTTTCCCTATAAAAAGCCGTCCATTTGCCGACTCCTTTCATAATTTTCCTTTGTTTGATCCCTCTAGCTGCCATTTTCATCAGTTCCTTCCGAGAAGCCGTTCTCCTCCAAATATTCAAAAACATCTTCGTCCGGGGCATCTTGAACCTCGTCAACATTTACACGGTACTTTTGCATTTCGTCCTCGTACATCTGCGAATAACGATTTTTAATATTGAGCATTTTACACATATGTCCCAAAAAGTAAATGTGAAATAATTTCACAATATTGTCGACATCCCTCCATTCCGGAAGAGGTTCAGGAATAGGATCCTCGTTTTCAAACATTTCTATCATAAGTCCCAGCGGCTTTTCCATGGATTTATCGGCATTTTCCTCCTGAATCGGCTTTAAATTTGCACTTGAGAGCGTGTCCTGATATGTTTTCTGAAGTCTGTTATACAGGTCAATTTCACTGTCTCTTAGGGCTTTTTGCTGCTGCAATTTTATAACGCATAGATCCCTGACAAGGCTTTCTCTCGCCATCCCATCAATCACAACTTTAGCCTTCCACTCAGCGAATTTGTTGTTTAAAAACCGGTACTCTTCGGCAGTAAAGCCAAATCCCCAGATTTTCACAAGTCTGTCAGAAATGGAGGACTCTTTTTCATGTTCATGCTTCATCTCAGGTTGTTTGTAGGTTTCTGAAAACAAGTAGTCATCAAAAGTTTTGCGCATATATGGAACGAGGTTTATCTTAGCCAGATACGAGCTCATATGATTTGTGAATTTTTGAGCTCCGGCTGAATACTCGAAAAGCTCGTCGCAAAAATAGATATTCAGCAGCATACATACACGTTTGACGGCATTGTATTCATCTCCGCTAAATTTTTTCAGATACCCTTTGTAGACGCTCAAAACACAGTCTTTGCAAATCGTCATAAGCCCGTCATTGCCCTTATACAGCGGCGAGAGGGACGGAGTAAATTTTCTGTCCTTACCCCTATACGACTTCCCACACATTGAACAGTTATAACGTTTCTCCTCGTTTACGGTGAGCGGTTTCCTATGCTTCATGAGGTCATGCTCCCGGCTGCGGACTTCAGTCTGGCTAGAGGTCTGAAATAAATTTTCCTGCCGCCTTTGATTATAATGGGCTCAGAATTAACAGGGCTTGTTCCCTTTCTGTCCTTTGTTTTTTTCGTGCCTATTTCACAAAAGCCACGCAGATTTATAGTCTCACCGGATTTTATCAGCTCGATAATTAAATCTTCCAGATTACTGATAATTTCTTCTGCCTGGTATACCCTGGTATGATTTTTTTGGGCGTATTCTCTCACAAGTTCTTTTCTGTCCATCTGATTCTCTCCTTTCCGGAATTCAAAAAGTGCCCTAATCCGGCTCTTTCCCGGACTAAAGCACTTTATATTTCCTCATAATACTATTTTACCACTTAAAAACGAACATTTTGTAACAACTTCAAAAAAATTCAAGTTATCGAAAAATTCTTGCACGTTTTAAGGAAGAAAATCCGATAAATTGTCAGAAACATTATATTGACAATCCACCAATCAGAGATGTATAATGGAAGTAGTAGGAGTTGAAAACCGTTTGAAAAGCGGTCAGCCCCCGAAAGTTTCAAAAATTTGATAACCGTTGTCACTTTGCACAGAGAAACGGTTATTTCATTTTTTTATATGTTAAAAGAGTGAATAGAAACCTTATTATTTGTTTCACTCTAAATTTTTTAATTATGTTTTTAATTTTAAATCTCTCCAATTTGTAGCGACTTCAAAATCCGTGCCATTGTTAAGTGCATCAAAATGTTGTCTCCCACAAGCAATTTTTAAATTTTCTTTTTTTCGTAGTTCCATAGAATCCGCATTTCCTTTAGTTTCGAGCACAAAATACATTTTCTTCGTGCCATCACGTTCTATGTACACCGCCCAATCAGGATTATAAGTCCCAATAGGTGTTTCAATTTTAAAATTATCCGGTATTTTGAAAAACATTTTTACATCCGGGTCGTTGTCGAGTGCAACGGCGAAAGGCTTTTCTACTGTACTGCTATCGTAAATGACATGGTCGTAAACGCTATTTTTAACTGGAACGGCATTTTTATCCAGGTTAGCGATAAGCTCTGATTCTTTAAAAATCTCCTGCACAAAATATTCTTCCCCGGCGAGTTTTACATAACCTATGCCGTCAATTTCCAGCTTATAAACTGAATCTTTAATTGCCTGAATACAATTTTCTGTAAACTCCTGCGGATTATTGATAAAATCTTTTAATCTACCGCTTTTAGCCAATATATCATGGCATAAATGAACCGGTATTCCACATTCTTCCTGTAAAGTCAGAAGAACATCCGGAAGATTTAATTTACTATTATCTATTTCGTCAATACTTTCTTTTTTCAGAGTACCTTTAACACCTGGCTTTTGTACATCAATAGTACCGGTTGTAGATATTATTCTCGGTGTAGGAATACGTACCATATTTTTAATTTCTTTGATACAATCTGATATCAATTCGCTTGTATTTACTTTTACACGATAAGTAGTTTTTTGTTTTATCTTGTCCCATATTGCCATAAATTCCGGCGATAACATTTTTTGCTTATTTATACGAACGATAACGTCTTTTGAGCCATCTCGAATAGGTGTTTTATTATCTGCTTTCTTTATGATATTCATGCAACGTTCTTTCGCACCTTTAAATCTTTCCGGCAAGTCTAAATTCCCATGAAGGAGTTCATTTTTCATGGTATCTTTTATTTTTCCGGTTTTAGTTATTAAATTTTTTGCCATAAAATGTTCGATTATTTCTCTTGCATCATCATATGTTATAGTTTTTTCCTCTTTTACAGTTTTTAGGTAAACTACATTTTGAAGTTTCTTTTCTTCTATTTTATCTTCATTTCTAACCGTTTCAATTATGGTTTCTTTCGGGATTTCTATCTCTTTAGGTAATTCAATTTCCTTTGTTTCAATAGCAGTTTTCAGATTATTTGTAGGAGTTCCATCTTCTGTTATGTACCCGTTTGTTTTCAGGCTTTCCACAATAATTTCTGCTTCGGGTTTGGTTATACTTTCTTTTACCTCTTTTTCAATCGGATAAACCATTCCGGTAAAATTACTAATTTCAAGCGTACCGAATTTGAGTCCTGTCTCATCTTCGATCTCCTTTTGAAGCTTGTCCGCAAATTCAGAAAAACTTTCATTTGCGATGACGTGTAAAATATTTATATTTTTATCTTCGATTCTGTCTCCGTCTTGATTTACGCATAAACGAAGTCCCCTACCGATTTTCTGCCTACAAGTAAACGTAGATTTTTGCTCAATAAGCGTACAAACCTGAAACACATTCGGATTATCCCAGCCTTCTTTTAAAGCCGAATGACTGAAAATAAATCTTAAAGGACAATCAAACGAAAGCAGGCGTTCCTTATCTTTCATGATGGTGTTATATGTACTGTAATCTACCGCAGAATCACCTTTTGTATTCTTATAATTACCTTTTTTGTCTTGTGAAAAATAGCCGTCATGAATAGGGGAAATAGTTGGGTTTTCAGCTTGAACATCATTACTCTTGTGATAAAACTTGCGTACTTTTTCAAATTTAGGGAGATTAATTAACTTTATATATTCTTCTTCAAACATTTTAGCATATACACCTTTATCACCTTCAGGAGTTCTATATTTTTTAACTTCATCAATGAAGAAAAGCGATAAAACTTTTATTCCCTTTTCCAAATATATAAGTTCCTTTATAAGATGAGTTTCTATTGTTTTTTTGATTTGATTTCGTTTTATGATGTTTTCGTCAATATCACCCATTGATTTCCCTAAATACAATACTTCTGCATTAGTAAATTCAATAGATTCGGAGCCTTTTGTGCAGTCTATACCGGCAATAGTATATCCGCTATAAAGCTTACGTTCTCCCGATAATACAAATAAATCCGCCCCTGATTTAATAGTTACTGTTTTTCTTGCAACCTTACCTTTTTTATCTTTGATGTCCAATTCGATTTTAGCTTTAAAACCGTTATCGTGAGATACCGATACAAGTCTGATATACGGCTGATTGAAATTAAATCCAACCTGACTACTCGTTACGCATATCTGTTTAACAAGTCCTAATTGATAGGCATCGACCGGAGTTAAACGATATAATAAATTTACTTTTTCTCTGTGAGTTGCGGAATATCTAAGCGTACAGAGTGGATTCAATGAAGCGATTGCTTCTTTAGCTTTAGGTGTGTTATCTACGCTTTGAGGTTCATCAATAATAACTATTGGCTTTACGTTTCGTATGTAGTCTATTGCAACCTCTCCATTTAAAGAATCTCGTTCTTGATTTATAATATTTTCAGATTTTTTAAACGCGTCAATATTTATAATCATAATTTCTATGGTCGAAGAAGTCGCAAAACGTCTAACTTCATGTATTTTTTTAGAATCATAAATAAAGTATCTGTAAGGAATGTTATCGTATTGCAGTTTAAAATGTTCTTCGGTTGTCTGAAAAGACTTATACACACCCTCACGAATTGCAACCGATGGTACTACGACTATAAACTTTGTAAAACCATACTTTTTATTGAGTTCAAATATCGTCTTGGTATAAACATAGGTTTTTCCTGTGCCGGTTTCCATTTCTATACAAAATTTCTTTTCATCTATACTGTCAGTAATGGGAAGAATATTTCTTTTTTGAATTTCGTGCATATTTTCAAGTATTTTTTTATTGTCAATCAAAATATCATTTCCGAATTGATGCTCTAAAAACTGCATTTGATTCCCGAGGCTATCTTTTATTACTGAAAATGCTCCGTTTTGTTCTTCTTGTCCTCTGAATAAATCTACAACTGCATTGACTGCATTTGTCTGAAATTCTTGATTTTTAAATTTTAATTTCATAACTAACACCCCTTTCTTAAACAAACTTCATTCCAATTTTTTTACGTCTTAAAAGTAATTTTGCGTTAGACATGCTACTCACGTCTTTAAGACATTCTTGCCCGAAAACTATATATGCCGGAGCTAATTCCGTCATTTTATCTATGGTTTCGATTTCTAAATTTTTATCAAGACACACCAAAAGCAGACATTCCTTTTTTATGGAGTATGCAATTTTTCCGTCAAAATCAATTTTTGTAACAGGCTCTGTGAGCTGGATTCCGAGTTTTAACATCACTTCATAGACCATATCTAAATCGGTCCTATCGGGTTTACGGCGGTCAACGGATTCATCTAATCTCTTTATAAGTTCTTGTACCGCTTCATCGCCTTTGCCTTTAAGTGGACTTGAATCCCACGCTTTTAAGTTAGAACTATCAAGCTTGAAAACCTTAAAGCCAAAGTCATATTTAAGTTTTAATTCTTCTGCTAATTTTACATTTTCTTCTGTATTCACAAATCCGCCATAAGCTTCCATGGGTTTCAATGCTCCATGTTTGCGAATCAAATTAATGTCGAATGCAGCCCATTTGGCGATTTCGTTTCCGGCACGTCTGATACGCTCCTTTCCAATTTCACAAATGTTTTTGTAGCCCGCCTTAAACGCTTCGGTGTTTTCGTTACAAAGTTCAGGTAGCTGCACCATTATGAATTTTCGATTTCCGCCATCTTCTTTGTTTAGTTCCATAACTGCGTGGGCTGTTGTCGCACTGCCACTAAAAAAATCTAAGACTATGTCATTTTCTGCAT
Organism: uncultured Eubacteriales bacterium; assembly: GCA_949422855.1. Lineage (GTDB taxonomy): Bacteria > Bacillota > Clostridia > Oscillospirales > Acutalibacteraceae > CASPLG01. Next base: position 19,797 of record CASPLG010000017.1, read on the forward strand.
AGGGGATAAATTTTAGTATGTGTTTTACCAAATCTACTGGTTTGGCAAAATCAAAACAAATTTTTTCGAATAAATCTTTTATTTGTGTTGTACCTTTAGCAGTAGTTCCGACATTATCCCACCAAGTTGTTATACTTTTCTTTTTGTCAATAACATCTTGTTTATATGTTTTTTGATATAGGCTGTTATTAAGTTTAACTATAAGACCATTGTGTACCATTTTTAACATTCTGTCTTTACTGAAACGCCAATAATTTTTAATACCTAAAATTTCGTAATAGGGATTACCTTTTCTGGCACCTCCGGGACCAGTTACAGGATTTAAAGCATAAAATCCTTTTCCATCATTATCATTTTTGTTATAATTTTTAAAATCTTTTTCACCTCGTTTAATTCCAAACTGATCTCTTATACTATGTACAAGCTCTATATCTTTGCAATAGAACAATATAAAATTATGATTACTAGAAATAATTTTATCGTTAGATACACCGTCTCTATTTTTATGGCAAATTTGAGCGATAAAATTCTCTTCACCAAAAACTTCATCACAAATTTTTCTTAAATTATGTACCTCGTGGTCATCAATCGAGATAAAACATACACCGTCTTCACGAAGTAAGTTATAAGCAAGTCTAAGTCTTGGGAACATCATATTAAGCCATGCAGTATGAAATCTACCCATAGTTTCGGGATTGGATTTTGTCGCTTGGGACGTTATCTCTTTATAATGCTGAATTGGGTCTTTAAAATCATCCTCGTAAACGAAATCATTCCCCGTGTTATATGGCGGATCGATATAAATCATCTTCACCTTGTTAAAATAAGACCTTTGTAAAATCTTCAAAACTTCTAAGTTGTCTCCCTCGATATAAAGATTTTGTGTTTCATCAAAATTTACGCTTTCCTCCTTACAAGGGCGGAGTGTCCCCATTGTACGTTTCCCAGCAATCTGAAAACATTCAGCTTTGCCCTTCCATTCAAACTTATATTTTTCATAATCTTCATGCTGATATTCTCCGCATAAGTTAAGTAACTTATCTATATCAAGTTTGCCGTCGGAAAAACACTGCGGGAACACCTTTCGTAACTTTTTACGTTCAATTTCTTCAATATCCATACTCATCCCATTTAAAAATTCCTCCATTTTAATTACTCCTCTCTAATCCTTTAAATTTTCACACCCCTCAAACGCACAGGATCCAATATCGGTTACACTGTCTGGAATAGACACATTCTCCAAATTAATACAGCCACAAAACAACTCCTCAGCAATCCAAGTCACACCATTAGGTATAACCACACCTTTCAAACTCTTGCAACCCTTAAATGAAGCACTCCCAATCTCAGTTACACTATCGGGGATAGATATACTTTCCAGTTTTTTGCAGCCATAAAACGCATATCTCTCTATTTTAGTGACTCCCGGATTTATAACAACCTTTGTAATTTTTTGTCTAAAAGCAAACCAAGGTGATCTTTTCCTTCCACAGTCATGGGGATAATCCATAGCTTTATCACTGCTAATAATCAATTCTCCACTCTCAGAATTAAAATACCAACCCTCACCTTGTTTTACAGAGGAATTCTCGCATGCACCGCTCTGACTACAATTATTATCCAGTGCCCCGGCAGAAATCACAGCACAAGGCAGCAACGATCCAAACGACAATACCCCGGCGACTAAACTTTTAAATACTCTTTTCATAGAGATCCTCCTATAATCACAAAATGTTCTGAAGTACGTTGAAATACTCCGGACTTATTCATCCCTACTCTTCATATTATAACATAAATTTAATCTATTGTCAATCTATTCCTCTATATAGTCTCAAATACGTCCGGAAGGAACACATCGAAAAATATTCTGCCCGGTAAAACTAACGGGAATATCACACAAAACGAGGACTCCGGGATGTCCCAAAGTCCTCATACAATATTAAGGAGACAGTCAGTTACTCTGCCGTTTTTTAATTTTCTGCGAATCCCTAAAAAATTTTATTTTAGGTCTTGATATTTTTAGAATCAAGTGGTACTATATCTCTATAGCACAAACCCACTCAAAAAGTGGAAGCTTCGTCAGATAAACAGATTAGTTTCAAAGAAACAGAATAACGATTACTTGATTGAGCTATCACATTTAAGTGGATGTCTACAATTATAAGCTATTTAGTTGTAGAAATCAACCCTAAAAATACAAATCTGTGTCTTGAACATATCCAACAAAATAATCCGGAATTTTATAGTGAAAACACCAATAAAATCGATGTTTTAGGGCATATTTTGGATTGTGATTTAGGGGTGAATCGGACCTTGAAAATTGAATAGTGTGGAAAGATACTTTGTCCTGCCTTTACATGGGACTTTTGAGTTTCGTTACCCTAGACATTATTTTAGTGGTGACGGTTCACTTTCTAATTCTATTGTGTATTTGCCCAATCATAAGATATTTTGAGGGTTTACCTAAAATTTATTTGTTTGAATGGACGAGTGATTTTTGTGGACACAAATATAGAAGTGAATTCCGATGAAACTAAAAAAGTCATAAATGTATATAAAAATCAGGATGAAGGTGCAAGGAAACAGGCGTTTAATAAAATATGGTGTGAAATAATTAATTTCAAAGAACGACAAAGATTGACTTGAAATATTATTTTGTTATAATATGGCAAGGGGTTATATTGATGAAAGTAGCTATTTATTGTCGTTTAAGTGAAGAAGATAGAAATAAGGTCAACAGGGAGGACGATAGCCGAAGCATCCAAAATCAGAAAACTTTGTTGTTGGACTTCGCTGTAAACAAGGGTTGGGAAGTTTACAACATTTATAGTGATGATGATTATACCGGTTCCGATAGGAATAGACCCGAATTTAATAAATTAATTCAAGATGCTGAAAAACGTAAGTTCCAAATTGTGTTGTGTAAATCACAGTCAAGATTTACCAGAGAGATGGAATTGGTTGAGAAGTATATACATGGTAAATTTATAGAGTGGGGTATAAGATTTATATCGGTAGCTGACAATGCAGATACGGCTGTCAGAGGAAACAAAAAGTCAAGGCAAATAAATGGTTTAATTAATGAATGGTTCTTGGAGGATATGTCTGAGAATATCAAGGCAGTCCTCGACAATAAAAGAGCAAATGGACAGCATATTGGTTCGTTCGCTCTGTATGGATATAAGAAGGATCCTGAGAAAAAGGGACACCTTTTAATAGACGAACCTGCGGCAGAAGTAGTACGTAAGGTTTTTTCGTTGTTTGCAAATGGTTATGGGAAAATGTCTATTGCCAGAATGCTAAATGAACTACATATCCCTAATCCCACAAGATATAAGCAGTTAAACGGGATAGAATATAAAAATAATAAGGGGTCGACTAGTTCACTTTGGAAATATTCCTCTATATCACATATGCTTACTAATCAAATGTACATTGGGAATATGGTACAGGGTAAATATGGCACCATTTCTTATAAAATCAAGAAGACTAGACCTAGGCCGAAAGACCAGTGGTTTATCGTAGAGAATACGCATGAACCAATAATTGATAGAGAGACTTGGAATATAGTTCAAAGTCTTATTAGACAAAAGACAAAACCATTTATTACAGGTAAAATTGGCATTTTTGCGAAGAAAGCAGTATGTATTAATTGCGGATATACAATGAGATCCTCCATAAGCAGAGGAGAGAAATACCTTGTTTGTTCCAACCGACATGTATCAAAGGATGCATGCATAGGTTCGTTTATAAAAGTTTCAAAACTTGAGCAGATTGTTATTTCCGAACTCAATTATATAGTAAAAAAACTTTCGGATGGCAAAGAAATATATAATAGTGTATCATTGGGCAGCCATAATGCTAAAAAGTCTAAGTTAGAGCATTTGCACAGTAGGATTTCAGACTATAACAAAAAAATAGAGGAAATAAGCAGATGTTTAAAACAGTCTTATGTTGACAAAGTGAAAGGAATCATTTCCGAAAGTGACTTCGTGGACCTTTCTAGGAACTTTAATGTAGAGAGAGGTCAATACAGCAACTTAGTTTACAGTCTCCAACAGGAAGCTGAAAGTCTGAATTCTGAGTTGAGTTTCAGAAGTAACCGATATGAGTTAATTAAAAATTATAGCGTTGTGGAAACTCTGGACAGAGTGATGGTTGAAAAGCTAATTGACCATATATGTGTTGGAAAAAGAATAAAGGGCACCAAGGATGTTCCTGTTAAAATATATTGGAATTTTTAAAAATGAATTTTGTTGTTCTTATAAATTCGCTCGCTCGGCCGCAAGATCTTCATGTAAATCTGTAATAGGGTCGCCTTTGCACGCCATACTTGAAGCACTATAGGGAGCTCCACTGGCAGCAACCGGATACACTCCCGTCGTATGATCTACATAATAGTCTTGAAATCCCCCCTTTTGCAAGTCTTCCTTCGACAAGTTCCTGGTCAATTGATAAACAATTGCACCTATCATTTCTAAATGTGCTAATTCTTAAGAACACGTGCGTTATACGTGATAAAAAATTATGCCTATTTATTCTCAAAATTTATGTTTTGTGATATACGATTAAGTATATTATTTACATCTGATTTATTTTTATTTTTGCAGTAGTCATCACATATTTTTATTGTAGTCCCTCCAATCTTAAATTCACTGATAACGTTATTCTTATTTTCACCCAAATATCAATTATCCCCCCTGCATCCATTTAATAAATTATATAAATACAATCGCTTGTACTATCCATAATGCATTCCGGTTCGACCGAGTTTATAAAAATATTTTACAATTACTCTCATAAATTCTAAAATTCCTATTGACATTTGCACTGATACGTAATATAATTCTATACGTGATACTGGAAATGAAGAAGAGCAAGTTTGTTCTCACCTGTGTGGTAGGTACTTTCATGGGTATATGTATTTTTATTCTCGAGAAAATGCATTTGTGTGGACAAATTTGCGTCCGCACTTTGTTTGCATTATTGCTAAGTTTTATTTATTGTTGGCTTTCAATAAAATCGTATTCCGTGTGATTTTTAGGAATTTAGCTTTGCTTTGTGATACAAAGAGCTTACATCCTTAAAGAAGCTGCGGTTTTTATCGCCGGCACGTCAAATTCAATCCTAGTATGTTGAGTAAAAGTTTTGTGGAGGTGCGTTGAAGATTAGCAGAGAACTTAAAGTAAATCGTGGTATAAAGGCTTCGGTCGTATTTGTAATAGGTGCTGATGGCAGTCGATTAGGCGAAATGCCTCTGAACGAGGCTCTGAGCCATGCTGAAGATTCCAATCTCGATTTGGTACAGGTTTCTCCAAGCGACCCCAAAAATAAAAAGCCCCCTACTTGTAAAATAATAGACTATGGTAAGTTCCGTTATGAACAGGACAAAAAAGGCAAAGAGGCAAGAAAAAAACAAAAAGTTATTGATATAAAAGAAATCAGGTTGTCTGTCAATATCGATACCGGCGATTTCGAAACCAAAGTCAAACAAGCTAAAAGTTTTCTGAAAAAGGGTAAAAAAATAAAGGTTTCTATCAGATTCAGAGGTAGAGAAAACAGTAATCCTACGCGTGGATATGAGATTATGGGTAGATTTGAAAAAGCTTGCTCTTTACCTTCTGAGCAGGAATCGCCGGATGAGGCCGCACTGACAGTTAACGTTGAAAGTCCTGCAAAGCTAGAGGGTAGAAACATGTTTATGGTTCTTTCTGCTAAAGCTTCATCAAACAAATAAAACTGGTTCGGGGACATTGTGTGTTTGGGAATTGCTAACAAAAAAAAGACAATCAAAAACAAATTTTGAGGGAGTGTGTCTGATATGCCTAAGGCAAAAACACGAAAAGTAAAACTCTATAAAGTTAAAACACATAGCGGTGCTAAAAAACGTTTTAAGTTGACCGGAAGTGGTAAGGTGAAGCGCTCGCACGCATATATGAGTCATATATTGACTAAAAAATCGTCTAAGAAGAGAAGGCATCTCAGAAAAAGTGCGATTGCCGATCCTACCAATGCTAAGAGAGTAATCAAGCTTATTCCGTATAAATAAACAGTTTTTTTGATGCGTGTAAATTAACAATTGGAGGTAAATTAAGATGGCTCGTATAAAAGGTGCAGTGGTTACCAGAAAAAGGAGAAAAAGAGTTCTTAAATTAGCTAAAGGGTACTGGGGCGCAAAAAGTAAACATTTTAAAATGGCTAAACAAGCCGTTATGAAATCCGGAAATTATGCATATATTGGTAGAAGGCATAGAAAACGTGATTTTAGAAGGCTTTGGATTACCAGGATTTCTGCAGCTTGCAAAATGAGAGGTATTAATTACTCTGCATTCATGCATGGACTGAAAAAAGCAAATATTATTTTGAATCGTAAGATGCTTTCTGAAATTGCAATATCTGAACCTGAGACCTTTACTAAACTGGTAGATAAGGTAAAAAGCTTATAAAATATAGTGAACTGTATCGCTTTTTATCATTAATAAGGTGCAAGATTGACTGTCTAGATAACTGGACGGTCACTTTTTTTTACAAAAATATTTAAGAAATGCACTTGGCACTTCTTAAATATATCCGACTTTACCAATTATCTTCGCTGTTATTCTCCTTTTTTGGCTTCCTTCAAAAATTTAACTATTGATTCTACGCATTTCTCTAGATTTTCATATCTCTTAGAAGGGTCTTTGACTATGGTCTTTAATTTAACCACCTCGCCCGGATCCACACATTCATACTTCCTATATTCGGATTTGTATTCAGTCCATAATTTTTTTACTTTATCAACCGAATTAATTTTTTTGCATGCCTTGTGTAATTCGTTAATCTTTTCCCCCGGCAATTTCCTCCCTTCAAGCGTCTCATTTACGTCTTCCCCCGGCAGACCTTGGCATAATGCAGCAATTAGAGCGATATTTTTATCTGTTGGTTTATACACCTTTCTTGCAACATCAGCTGCATTCCCAGGAACATTGAATCCCGACACATGATATTTCAAAGCCTGTTTTGGCCCCTTTTTTGCCCACGCTCTATGCCATTTCATAGCAACACGTGCATTAGGAAATCCTGTCTTCCTCCATATTCGTGCATCCACAGGGTCTTCCCAACCGGCTTCCCTCCATACTGCTGCTTTTTCAGGATTATTCCAACCCGCATCAATCCATGTTATTGGATTATCTGCTCCTTCTTTTCCTATATTTTCATCCTTCCAAACCTCACTTACCTTGTCACACCAAAATTCTGCTATCTCTTTTGAGTTGCCAACATTCTCCTTCCTATCCCTAAAACCCTTCCTCTTATGAATTTTGCCATTTTCCTTGCTTTTTTCTCCCTCTTCTTTTTTCTCCTCTTTTTTAGCCTTTTTATATTCTTCCTTTATTCTATCCGGTTGGTAAATGTCGGCGTCAATACATTTTCTTATAAATTTTAACGGTATTTTTTTGCCAAGTGGAATTAATTCCGCTGCAATCCATTTCATAGGCGCACTCAGACTCGTCTGGGATATAGTTTTAAATTTCCTTTTGTCCGTTTCAGCTGCCTCTTTTACAATTTCATCTGTTATCAGACTATTTAATTTCTTGCAGTACAGCACCTTTATATAGTCCCCGCCAATTTTATACTTCTCCTGTAAATACTCTGCATCAGCCGGTTTTTTTACTCCAGCATTGATCCATCGTTCGGCCTCAGCCGGGTCAAATTTTTTATCGCACCAAGCCCGTGCTGTCTCCGGATCAATTCCTTGATTGTGCCAAGCAATAGCCTTTTCTAATCCCGACTCCTTAAATCCGGCATCAAACCACCTTTGTGCCTCTTTTAGCGTAAATCCGTTCTTCCTAAACAGCAGTGCATCTGGTGCATCAAATCCTTTGTCATTCCATTTCTTCGCCTCAGGCGGACTAAATTCTTCTTTAGCCCAAGGTCGGGCATTTTCTGCCTTTTTAAATCCGGCATCCATCCACTCTTTGGCGTCACTTGGATTTTCAACCCCATCTACATCTTTCCATTCATCTACATTCTCCGGATTTGTCACACCAATTTCAGCCCAAGGCTGTGCATCCTGCGAACCCATATTTCTATTTATCCAAGCCTGAGCGTCCTTGCGATTTGTTACTCCGGCTTGTCCCCAAGGCCGTGCATCCTCGATCCCAAATTTAAAGTTCCGCCAATCCCACACAGCCTCCGGATCTTTTATCCCAATGCCAATCCAAGCTTTTGCAACCTCAAATGGATTTTCTCCTGATTTGCTCGATTGTTTCCACTTATCTAAGTCACTTGGATTAACTACTCCGATATCACGCCAAGCTATCGCCGCTTTTGGATCCTCACATCCATGCTTAATCCACTCAGATACATTATCTGAGTCAGTAAATTTATCCTTTATCCACCTTTTTGCATCGTCCGGAGTAAATCCCGATAAATCAGTCCAGCCTTTTGCATCATCCGGACCCTCAATACCCGGTACAGTAAGCCATGCTTTCGCCTTTTCCGGGTTCATAACAATACCAATGTTCACCCATTTGCTCACATCATCCGCACTTTTAACTCCCGGCACAGTCAGCCACCCATGTATAACCTTCGGATCTGAAATCCCGGCCTTCTGCACCCACATCTGCCTTGTTTTCCACGGATTTCCATCTTCTCCCGCCAGATTCGCCCAGCTTTCTAAATTTTCACTACCCGTAATGTAACCATATTGGTCATTCATTCGCTCCACATATGCCTTCAGAGTCTTAAATTTAGATTTATTTTTATCCTTCTCCCAAATCACGGATATTCTGTCTATCTGGTCTAAACTCACGACTCCAAGCGCTTTCCAGTCATCTATACTCCCCCCGGTACTGAGCCACTTCTTTGCCTCCTTAACCCAATCCCTCTTCTCATCCTTAGAATGCGTTTTTTCCAGATTCTCAATCCATCCCTTAGCACGATCGGTTGCCATCGATGAAAGTGCATTGTCAACCCCCGGCACAGTTAGCCATGCTTTTGCGTCCTTCGGCTCTTTAACTCCCGGCACACTGAGCCACGCCTTTACATCCTTGAGCCCCTCAACCCCCGGTACTTTGTTGGGAAGCCATGTCTTTGCCACATCATAGCCCTCACTCAGAGAACCATATTCTTCTTGCCATTTACGCACCGTACTCGGATAAGCAATTCCAAGTGCACACCATGCGAGTGCCATCATTGGTTCGTTTCCTGTGCGTTCATCCTCCTCGCCGAAAAGATAATCAGCTTTCTCCCAAAAATCAGCTATCCTAGCGGCTTCCTGTTTATCCTCTCCGCCATCTTTAGCCAATATTCTCTCTAATTCACGCCAAGTTTTACATAATTTACCCGGCTTTGCTTTTTTAGCTCTATTCGCCATAATACTCACTCCTTAACTATCTAAATATATCATTATTATATAATATATAAAGTTAAATGTCTATAGAAACAAAAAATATATACATTTTTTAGCCTATTTTCTCTATTAACCCCCGTTCTAAATACCTAACTTATGATATTATTCGTCTTTAAACCGTTTAATATTTTGTGAAAAGCTAAATTTTTTTAGGCTTGGGTCTATTTTATATATAGCTGCCACAGTTGAAATTTAGTGCATAAGTCAGCATCAGAGGATACTCAAGAAGGGATAATATTAGGTAAAGAGTGTTTTATCCACGCTCAAAATTTTTGACCGTATGCTAGGGTTTGTCTGAAAAATAAAAAACATCTAACTTTAAAAACTCAAGTGGTTTAGGAGAATTTTTGTGGGGTCTGAAAAGCCGGACCCTTCTTTCCTTGCCTTTGTTTACCTCCCTTCTTCTATTCTCCGGTTAAAATAAGCAGTTTATTCTATTTTTCAGGGAAACCCTTATGCCAACAATTGTCAATTAAAACGTGAATTAAGATTCCTCATAATGTCAATAATTATTAATAGTGATAATTTTTGTACGGAAGAAACAAAATCAGAAATAAATCTTTTTAAGCACACTACCCTCCCTAGTCTCCTGGATCAGTGCATGAGCTCTATAAACATTTTTTGAATTAGTTTTAGAAATATATACAATCGTAGGCTCATCAGTTGGCACTAATTTGATTTTATCAATATCACAGTATAAAAGTTTTGACATAGTGCCTAAACCTTTACCCGGAGAAGACGTTATAATACGAAATCCCAACATACCACCATAATCATTCGATAAAAAATTAATTATATCTTCTTTACGCTCTGACCCCGTTACTAATATCTCCAAAGAAATATCTCCCTCAATGGATTTATTATTCTTCCGAAATGGTATTCTTACCCTTACATGATCCAATTCTTGCGGATTTATCACAAAAATACTACTATCAATATCCACTTCGGATCCAAGATGATCTACACTCTTGAAATACTCTTCGATTCCCGATTTTTGCTGATTAATAAAATTTGCCAAGCTCTCTCTTACAAAACTATTTTTAACCCTTCTACAGCACAAAACCTCAGCCTCTACAGTTCCGAACCCCCAAAAACCAGCTAAACAAACCGTAAAAAAAATTATACTTAACCTAAAAAATTTTCTCAATATTTTCAGTCTCCATTCCTCATAAAATTAACAACACTACACTGTATAACAGTATGCCAAGGGGCCAAGGTCATGATTATTTATTTTATCCGTATC
>CASPLG010000018.1 GCA_949422855.1 uncultured Eubacteriales bacterium
CCGGTTAAGAATCATCTTATATTTTATACAGTAGATGAAGAAAAAAGGACAGTTGAAATTTCAAGGGTCATATATGGTAAAAGAGATATATAAAAAGAAGGGCCACCTGTAAAGGTGGTTTTTTAATATAAAAAATTAAGGAGGAGAATATGAACATTTTTAAAAGACTTTTCCACTCAAGGGACAAACCGAGAATAAGAAATAGCCTAGGGTCTGGGCTGTTTAGCTCGTTTTTGAGTAGCTCCAGCAGCGGGAAAAGTGTAAGTCAAACAAGCGCTCTGAGCGTAACCGCGGTTTATTCGTGCGTTAGGATTTTATCAGAAGCCATAGCCGGACTGCCTCTTCACACATATAAATACACAAGCAATGGAGGAAAAGAAAAAGCAGTCGACCATCCTCTGTATCTTCTACTTCATGATGAACCTAATCCTGAGATGACGTCATTTGTGTTTCGAGAAACGCTGATGAGTCATCTGCTGCTTTGGGGAAATGCCTATGCACAGATTCTCCGAAACGGAAAAGGCGATGTAATAGCTCTTTACCCCCTATCACCTAACCGCATGACGGTCGATAGAGCCTCAAATGGTAGAATTTATTACACCTACTCGACAAGCGATGATGATAATCCAAAATTAAAAAGTAAAGGTCAAGTGTATCTTAAAGCTGAGGACGTGCTTCATATTCCAGGCTTAGGATTCGATGGGCTCGTGGGGTACTCACCGATAGCGATGGCACGAAATGCGATAGGAATGGCTATGGCGTGTGAAGAGTACGGAGCAAAATTTTTTGCGAATGGTGCATCACCCTCCGGAGTGTTGGAGCATCCAAGTACAATTAAAAATCCCGACAAGCTCAGAGAAAGCTGGAACTCTCTTTTCAAAGGTAGCAGCAATTCGCATCAAATTGCAGTTTTGGAAGAGGGTTTAAAATATCAGCCGATTTCAATTTCGCCTAATGAAGCACAGTTTTTGGAGACGAGAAAATTTCAAATAAATGAGATCGCCAGAATCTTTCGCATACCGCCTCACATGATCGGAGATCTCGAAAAATCGTCGTTTTCAAACATCGAGCAACAGTCGCTCGAATTTGTCAAATATACCCTCGATCCTTGGGTTACGAGGTGGGAGCAGTCCATTCATCGGAGGCTATTTAAAGATAGCGAGAAGGCTGAGTATTTCGTAAAGTTCAATGTTGATGGCTTGCTTCGTGGCGATTATGCAAGCCGAATGAATGGCTATGCAACAGCAAGACAAAATGGTTGGATGTCGGCAAATGACATACGTGAGCTTGAAAACTTAAATCAGATACCCGATGAGCTTGGCGGCAATCTGTATCTCGTTAACGGAAGCATGACGAAACTTGCGGATGCAGGAGCGTTTGCACAAAATACAAGTCAGGAAACTAATCAGGAGGAGGGAAATAACGATGAAGAAAATAAAGAATAGGAAGAAGTTTTGGAACTTCGCAGAAGCCGAGGAAGAAAGAGTGCTGTATATCAGCGGAGAGATTATTGATGGCGAGGATGAAGATGAAGAAGATGATGATGGTGAGAAAATAAAATCAACAGCCGATATCTTCAGAGAAGAGCTCTATTCAGGCAAAGGCAACATCTCGGTTTGGATCAACAGTCCAGGCGGAGATATGGTAACCGGAGCTCAAATATATAACTTAATTAAAGATTACAAAGGCAAAATTACTGTGAAAATTGACGGACTTGCTGCCTCGGCTGCCTCAGTCATAGCGATGGCCGGAGATGAAGTTTTGATGTCACCGGTAAGTCAACTGATGATTCACAATCCGTTTTCATGTACGATTGGCGATTCAAATGAAATGAAACGTGCTGCCGATATGCTAAATGAAGTTAAAGAGTCAATCATCAATGCTTATGAACTCAAGACACACCTATCGAGGGCAAAGATAGCAAGAATGATGGATGACGAGAGCTGGATGAACGCATATAAAGCTGTGAATTTAGGTTTTGCAGACGGCATTCTCTTTTCAGACGATAAACAAAGGATGGAAAGCACAGACGAATTTATGTTTAGCAGAGAATCGGCAATCAGTGCGGTTAAGAACCGAGTAAAAAAACGAATTAAAAATACAGAGCAGGAAGCAAAAATCCCTGCAGAGCCGCTATACAAGCGGCTTAATTTATTATGTAAGTAAAGGAGACAATTTTATGAATACCATTTTAGAACTTAGAGAAAAACGCACAAAACTATGGGAGAATGCAAAAGATTTTTTGGATAATAAAAGAAACTCAGACGGCCTTATATCTGCCGAAGATGCTGCTGTTTATGATAAAATGGAAGCAGATGTCGTGAATTTAGGTAAAGAAATCGACAGACTAGAAAAGCAGTCGGCAATCGACATGGAGCTGAATAAGCCCATCGGATCGCCAATTTTAGAGAAACCGATAAATAAAAAAGTTAAGCTCGGCAGAGCAAGTGATGAATACAGAAAAGACTTTTTAAATGTTCTTCGAGGAAAGCCTCAAATTTATAATATAATGCAGGAATCTGTTGATGCGGATGGTGGATTTTTGGTGCCTGAAGAGTTCGAAAATCAGATAGTGATGGCACTTGAAGAAAATAACGTAATCAGAAGTATTGCAAAAACAATCACAACCGCAGCAGAACGCAAGATTCCGATTGCTGCGACTCATAGCGTGGCTCAGTGGACGCCTGAAAATGGTGCATATACAGAATCAAATCCTACCTTCGGGCAAAAAACCATCGATGCATTTAAACTAACAGACCTTGTGAAAGTTTCAACCGAGCTTTTGCAGGATAGTATGTTTAACCTTGAAAGCTACATTTCATCGGAGTTTGCGAGAGCCTTTGGAATTGCCGAGGAGCAGGCCTTCTGCACAGGAACAGGAGTAGGACAGCCAACTGGAATATTTACTGAAAATGGCGGCGAAGTCGGCCTTACGCTTACCAGCACAACCAATATAACCTGCGACAACATAATCGAACTTGTGCATTCGCTCAAATCCCCCTACCGCAGAAATGCTGTGTTTTTGATGAATGATTCTACTATCTCGATGCTCCGTAAACTCAAAGACACAAACGGAGCATATTTGTGGCAGCCATCACTCCAAGCAGGTCAGCCGGATAGGCTCCTTGGATATCCGCTCTACACTTCCCCATACGTTCCGACAGCCAAAGCCGAATCAATGCCGATAGCATTCGGAGACTTCTCAAATTACTGGATAGCCGACAGAATGGGCCGCTCTGTTCAGAGGCTTAACGAGCTCTATGCCGGCAACGGACAAGTCGGATTTATAGCGACAGAGCGTGTGGATGCGAAGGTCATCCTTTCTGAAGGGATCAAACTTTTAAAAATGGGATAAATTCAATGTACAGTGTACAATTAAAGGATTTGATAGTTTGGATATGTCAAATTTAATAGAAAAAGTCAAAGCGAACCTTATTTTAAACACAGATAAGGACGATGACCTTATACAAGAATTCATAAACGCCGCAGTTTCATATGCCGAAGGATATCAGAAAAAGCCTGCAGGATATTATTCGGAAAACCTCATGCCGCCGACAACTGAAAGAGCTGTGATAATGCTGTCATCCCACTTTTATGAAAGCCGGGACGGCAGCACAGGAGGATTTTTTGCTGATAACGTAAATGCTGCAAGTCAAGTGTGGGATACAGTAAATATTCTTTTGAGACTGGATAAAGATTGGTGTGTTTAGCGCCAAGGAGGTATAAATATGAGCTTAGGGAAAATGACAACATTTATAGATATAATCGAGCCTCGCAAGGTTAAGGATGAGTCAGGATTTGTAACGGTTCAAGATATAATCCTTGCAAGTGTCAGAGCCTATAAGGAAATGCGGCATGGTACCAGAGTTTGGGCTAATCGTGCGGCATTTTCAAAGGCAACTGTACTCTTTCGCTTTCGTAAGATTCCAGACCTCAAAATAGATACAAGTCATGTAATCGTGTGCGATACGGGTAGGTACAGAATACTCTCGGTAGAAGATGTCAAAAACCGAGGAATGTACATGGAAGCACTGTGTGACGAAGATAAGATCAGCGGAGCAATTTAAGAGTGGAGCTGGAAACATGAATATAAATCCAAAAGTTGAAGAGATGTTTAAAGATTTCAAAATAGACGGAAAGCTGGTGCCTATCGCATATTTGCAGTATTTTGGGACCGATGATGTATATCTTACTTACTATACTTGGAATGAAAAGCCGGAACTTTTCTTTGATAATGACTACAATACCGAGGTGTGTTTCGGAACGATAGATATTTGGAGCAAAGGGAATTTTAAGCCTATAGTGGAGCTTGTAAAGAAAAAATTAAGAGAAAACGGATTTATTTGGACGGATAACGGGGCGGAAATGTATGAGCCTGACACAGGCTACTTTCACGTTCCCGTTAATTTCTATAAATTAAGTGAGGAGTGATAAATATGTCGGAACCTTCACATATACCGGAAACAATAAAGCAGTTTTGGCGAGACAGTCCAACTGAGTATTCGAAAGACGATATACATCACTTGGAGCCTGATAGCGAAGAGGCGGTATTTTTAAAATATTTACTTGAAAATGGCTTTGCGACTCTAACGATTAAGCTAAATGGGAAAACGCTCGGCTCTTTTAATGGACAAAAAGAAACTAATGTCGATGTAAATCTTGGTCTGCTCAAGATTCAAAGAAATGGAGAAAATGTCGGTAGCTATGATGGCTCAGAGCCTAAAAATATTAATATTAATTTAGGTACACTAACCATTCAAAGAAACGGAGAAACAGTCGGAACATATAATGGGTCGGAGTCAAAAAATATAGATATTAACTTAGGTACTTTAACTGTTCAAAAAAATGGATCGGCAATCGGAACATACAACGGATCGGCAAACAAAAGTATAAATGTTAGCTTGGGTACGCTGACTATTCAGAAAAATGGAACAGCAGTCGAAACATACAATGGAGATTCGAGTAAAACAGTAAATATTACTGTTCCGACGATAACTTATGGCACAGGTGCTCCCAGTGGTGGGAATAGTGGCGATGTATATATGAGGTATCTGTGATGGCGGTTTTATATATAAGTAAGGTTCATGGCTCGCCGGAGCTTGATTTAAAACTTGAAATCTCAGAAAATTTTGTGACCGCCACGCTTTATTCTGCGAATAATTATGGCGGCAATTTTGCGTACCCGGAAGGAATAATATATAGCATTTCTGCAGGAGGTATAGGATTTTCAATAAATACAGGGCGGTTTTCATACTCTACCGGCGGTCAAGTAATTAAAACAGAAAGCGGTACGATTGGATCGGGAACGCTTGAAGTCAGAACTACTTGTCATGGCAAGGGTAGCTGTTTTGATTCAGATCACATCGATGTTCCGTTGTATAATGAGAGCAAATCCAGCGGTATAGATACCGAGCGTTTAACCATTTATCCTATTTCCTCTTCATATATGAGCCAAGTTTTAAATAACACATTGCTGCTAACATACGCTATGTCCACACCACCAAGTAATCTGAGTTTAAGTCGAACATATCTTGAAAGTCCGATGTCAGTTAGTTTCTCACTTGGAAGCGGAGCATTTCAAAAAATATTATATGGAGTAAAGACAAGTGCTGGCAGCAGCGCTATTTTTATGTCCGAAACGACAAACTTAAATATCAATCTTACAGACCACGAAATCCTAACAGCATACAACGGATTTAAAGATTATGGCTTCAACTTTCCAAACAGCACTGCGTATATGTACATCGAGGTTCAGACCGAGTCGGGCAATATCGCAGATAACTTCAGTATTACTGTTGGGGGTACGGGATGGATTAAAAGCGGAAATACATGGAATCGATGTGTTCCATATAAGCCGGATACAAACAAGCCATGCGTGATGTACACAAATATCGGAGGAGTTTGGAAAAGAGGTCAGCCCTAGTATGAAGGAGTGATTAAAATGTCAAAAGAAAATATACCGGATTTTATGCTGCAGTTTTGTCGGGGTTCTCCTACATCATACACACGAGACGATATTTTTCACCTCGAACCACTCAGTGAAAACGCTGTGTTTTTAAAGTATCTGGTGTTATTAAATGGCGAGGACAGTGGTGGCGGTAACGATGGGAAAATCCGAGGGTTTATAACGTCAGATGATAAAGACTTCATGACGTCAAGTAATTTAATTTTTACAGTTGAAGGTTAAAGGGGTGAGAAAATGGCGGAGTATAAGTCTGTACACACAGGAGGAGAAATCGATGAAGCAGTAACGAGAGCGCTTAATTTGGAAGATACAGTCGGTGTAAATTCCGATAAAATAATGAGTCAGAAGGCTGTAACCGAAGAGCTTAACAGCAAGATGGATAAGACCGAAGGTAAAGGGCTATCCTCAAACGATTTTACAGATGAGGAAAAATCAAAACTTGCAGGCGTAGAAATCGGAGCTAATAAGACGATTGTCGCCGAGGAATTAGGCGATTCAACAACCGAGGCGATAAGTCAGAGCGCGGTAACCAAGGCTTTAGAGGGAAAATTGGGAACAGACTCTATAATCGACATACAGCATGGCGGAACAAATGCGACAAATACTTGTGATGCAAGGGATAATCTCGGAGTTTACAGCCGAAATCAGGTCGATGAGAAACTTCAATCAATCCCTCAAGTTACGCAAGAAATCGGTGAAAGCACAAGTAAAATAATGAGCCAAAAGGCTGTAACTAATATGCTCGAAGGCAAGGTTGATAAAATCGAAGGCAAAGGGTTATCAACTAACGATTTCACTGACGATCTCAAAAACAAACTAATTAGCTCAAGTTCGGGCAAAAGCTATTTAATTAGTATAGATAAAGTGTGGTCTGCCAATGATGACGGCGTTTATATGCAGATCGTGCCTGTAAACGGGATTAAGGAAACGGATATAGCCACTGTCTTTTTAGAAACAAGCCAAGATGAACTTTTGGCAGACAAGGAACTGGAGATTTGGAACAGAATCACAAGTATAACAGTAAACAGCGGGAGTATTACGGTATATATCAAGGGCAAAATGCCGGATATTTCTATAAAAATTAGAATTAAAATTTAGGAGGAATTTATAATGAGTGAAGCAATAATTGTGCGCGCAGGAAATGTAACGAAAGGCTATGTAGACACAAGTTTGGCACTGAAAGCCGATAAAGTTGAAGGGAAAAGTTTTTCAACGAATGATTATGATAACGCTGCAAAAGAGGCGGTTGAAAGCCTCGGAACTGCGTCAAAGTGCGATACAGGAATAAGAGAAGGTAATGTCCCGGTCATAAATTCTGACGGAAAACTCGATACCTCAATTCTGCCATCAATAAGTATCACAGACGTTTTCACAGTAGAAAGTGAAAGTGCAATGCTTTTGCTTAGCGTCCAAAAGGGCGACATCTGTATACGTACAGACGAAAATAAAACTTATATACTGCAAAACGAGCCTGCAAGCGAAATATCGAACTGGCTGGAGCTTACGACTCCAACGGACGCAGTGCAATCCGTGAACGGAAAAACAGGAGCTGTAACGCTAAATCATGAAGATGTTGGGGCGGTTAAAGCGAACACGGAAATCACAGGCGGAACAAAATATAAAATTACGTATGATTCTAAAGGGCTGGTAACTGCTGGAGAAGATTTAACAGCAGCTGACATTCCCGACATCAGCGAAACATACGAAACAAAATCAAACAAATCAGATGATTTTACGACCGGTTCAAGTGTTACTTATGCAAGCACAAAAGCTTTAGTTAATGGCCTTGCGACTAAGGCTGAGGTCAAAAAATTTACAGCCACAGTCGGCACATCGTGGACTCAAGGAGCAAGTGGTGAATACACACAGGAAATAACGGTTGCCGGAATTTTGGGAACCGATACCCCAACTATAGACCTAGTTTTGAGTGACAGCGCAGAAGCAGCAAAAGCTCAAATCGAAGCATGGTCTTGCGTTTCTAGGATTACCACAAGTACGGGAAAAATAATAGTTTATTGCTATGACGCAGCTCCAACTACTCAGATTCCGATTCAAATAATCTGTATTAGATAAGGTGATTTTATGGGAAATGCGATAATTTCGAGAGGAACTGATATTTCTAAAAAGGCTGATTTAAATCATAAGCACAATGCACAGGATATTACATCGGGGACACTTAATATTGAAAGGGGCGGCACGGGGGCAGACACCTCAGAGCAAGCACGGAGAAATCTAAACGTACCATATAGAAGTATATTCGCCTATGGGAATTATGACGTAAATGATATAGTCGATACCGGATTCTATATTCTTGCACATGACTGCAAAAATGTTCCACCGACAAATTCTTCTTATACAACATGGGGACTTATGGTATATCCTCTAAACGAAGCAAATACAAACAAATTTTCAGTATTTCAAATGTGCATACCTACTGCGGATCCAAACCAAAAGGAAGCTATATGGGTAAGGCAAAAATACTATTATTCGAGTTCTTATAATTGGACAGAGTGGAAAAATATCACAGACAATACAGAAAATATAGAAATATTGCAAACAACCGGAACATCTGAAACTGCTGTAATGAGTCAAAATTCGTGTACAAATAGTTTTGCTGCTAAAAGACACAATCACTCTACCTCTGATTTAACTTCAGGAATGCTTTCAGTATCATATGGAGGAACTGGTGCCGATAACACATATGATGCAAGAGAAAATTTAGGATTAGGGGAACTAGCAACCAAAGACAAGATAGATTTTTATGATTCGGATCAATACACAGGTATATTAGGAATACAAAGCGGAGGAACAGGTGCAAGCACAGCAGAACAAGCAAGAAAAAATCTGAATGTACCATATTTATCATCATCATATTATGAAGGTGACCTTAATGAGTTAACAGACACCGGATTTTATACTATTAATTATAGAGGCACAACAAATGTACCGCCAACGACAAAGTTCACTCCGTCATGGCTTTTAATGGTGATATCCAGTAAGGAAACATCATTGAACGTAGGAACATTTCAGATATGTTCTGAAATATTCGCTACCCAAAAAACCTCTGTATGGGTTAGAAAATGTGATGGTACTTCCGATTGGACAGATTGGGAAAATATAAATTATAATTCTGATGTTAATTTAGTACGCTCTATTTCAGAAGATATGGATTTATATATCAGTCCGTCCGGTGATGACATAGCCGGTGATGGTTCATCGTCAAATCCGTATGCGACAATGAAGAAAGCTTTGTCCTCGATAAGCGGAAAAATGATAAACTCTGTCGTCAGTATATACGTTATGGATGGTACATATGATGAGTCGCTGGACTTAACAGGACTGTATGGTTCAGGGAGCGTTCGTATATTAGGGTATTCTTTGGGTCGAGGCTCTTTTAAATCTTGCAGAATAGACGATAACGCCCTTCGAATGCTTGAAATTCATGAAATAGATATCGGTTCGGGAACCATGTATGTGCGTGAAAATTTATGCCATATAAATCTTTATGGGATAAACTTTACCGGAACATCAATAAGCTTATCCACAAGTAACGTTATGATATCAAGATGTAATTTTTCAAATACAAGCACAGCTATTAGTGCTTATCCAAGAGGCGGTGCCGGAGGAATGGGATACGATGGCATTGGAAAGGTCATTCTAAAAGATGACAACACTTTTGAAAGCGTTACGACCGCAGTAAGTGTTTCAGGGGGCTGTATGCTTATTCAGTCTACACTTCCCACACTTAATGGTGCGGTATTAAAGAAATCAACCGGTGGAATGATTATCTATCCGAACGGAACATTCAGTGAAAATTAGAAAATGGAGGTAAAAATACATGGCAAATATAGGAATGCAAGGCATGAAATATGCCCTTTTAGTAACAGAAGGCGAAGGTGCGGAAACAACATACCAAACTGCAAAAGAATTTATAGGAGCAATCAGCGCAAGTATCACACCGAACTCAGCAGAGGCGAGCTTATATGGTGATGATAAGCTGATGGAATATTCATCGAGCTTTCAGAATGCAACTGTATCTCTCTCGGCAGCTGATGATAATGACGAGGTATTTGCAGATTTACTCGGTAGAAAAAAGGAAGCATCAACCGGGAGGTATCGCTCGAATATTAACGATGTTGCTCCTTATGTTGGGTTTGGATACATCGTGAGTAAAATGATAAATGGCAAAACAAAATATAGAGCGCAGTTCTTCCCGAAAATGAAGTTTAAAGTCTTTGTGCCGGAAGCGTCGACAAAAGGAGAAAACCTAGAGTTTAAAACAATCACAGTTGAAGGCATGACAATGCCAAGTAAATACGGGGATTGGGAGTCTCACATTGACGTTGACAGCTTGACTGCGGCACAGGAAGAGCTTGATAAGTATTTTACGCAGCCACTTTCAGATCCTAATAGCTCAAGTAAACCATAAAGGAGAAAAAATCAATGATAGATAAACTCGAATATTTAGATGATGGAGAAGCAAGATACCCTATGGCATTTACTGTAAACGTCATGGAAGCTGCGGAAGAAAAATATGGCGGTGTGGAGAGCTGGGCGAAACTTATGGACCAAAAAGAGCCAAGCTATAAAGCATTAAAATTCATGGTTTTAGAGATAATAAATGAAGGCATCGACATACAGAATGATTCACAGCTTTGCGCTGCCGGTGGCAGAATAAGCGGAGCTGTGAATAGGAAAAATCAAGGAGAAATGCGAAGCGCTCCAAGCGAGCAGTGCGACTATGATTTTGACCGGGTGAGAAGAACGCCTCTAACTTCAAAGCAAGTCGGAAGGCTGATCACAAGAGTAGGAATGGATGAAATAGGAATAAAAGTTTTTAAGTTGATTCAGGAGTCCCTGCCCAAAGGTGATAACACAAAAAACGCAGTACCCACGAAAGGTCGAAGATAAACTTTTCGTGGATTTTATTTGTAGGAGTAAAAATGCTCGGCTTTACAGAACATGAAGTCGGGCATTTCACTTTAAAAAAGTGGTTTTTGCTCTTTGAACAGTATAAAAAATATCACAACTTTAAGGTTTCAGAATGTAGGTTTGAGGAACCGCAAGATGACATTAATCCGAATGGCTGGATTCCGTTTTAGATTTTATGTGGGGTCCCCACAAAACGAGCATAGCGAAGTTTTGAAGGGGAAAAGGAACAATCATGAAGCGTTCATATTTTGCGAACACAAAATTAATAGCGAAAGGAATTGTGACGTGGTGGCTAGATGTGAAGTAAAAATGCCGGATGAAATATACAGAGCAATTGAAAAATTAACGGAAAATCAAGAAGAAATCTTGACCTCTACGCTAAAGGCTGGCGGAGAGGTCGTTTTAAATGCAGTCAGAAGTAATTTAAACCGAGCTATAAGAAATTCATCAAACCGAAGTACAGGCGAGCTTAAAAGTTCTCTCGGAATGTCCCCTGTAAAACTGAGCTCACGGGGTATTTACAATGTAAAAATTGGATTTTCAGAGCCAAGGCGAAGGCAGTACGCTGCGAAGAAAAAAAGAAGTTACTATCTGATAACCAACGCATTAATTGCAAATGTCTTAGAGTACGGAAAAACAGGTCAAGCTCCTCGGCCTTTCATGCGTCCGGCAAAGGTAGCATCTGAGAAAGCTGCCATTTCTGCCATGAAAGCAAAATTTGATGAAGAAATTAAGAAACGGGGGCTTAAATAATGCCGGATATAGGGATTAAAATTGGTCTTGAGGGTGAGAAATCGTTTAATAATGCACTTAAAGACATAAATTCCGGGTTAAAGCTTCTTGGCAGCGAAATGAGGGCGGTTTCAAGCCAGTTTTTAGATAATAACAAGTCGGTCGAGGCATACACAGCTAAAAATCAGGTGCTCGGCAAACAAATCGATGCGCAGAAAGAAAAAATAGAGAAATTAAAGCAGATACTTCAGAAGTCTACCGAGATGTATGGCGAAAACGATAAGAAAACACAGGCTTGGGCTACAAAGCTAAATATCGCAGAAGCAGAGCTTAATAAGATGCAGAATCAGCTAAGAATCAATAATTCGGAACTCGACAAGTACGGTAGTTTTAGCGAAAAAACCGCCTCATCAGTAGGCAAGCTCGATAAAGAAATAGGAACTCTTCAAAACGAGCTTGAGGGTGTCGATAAGAAGTATAAGAACAACAAAAACTCTGCTGAGGCGCTTGGAGAAAAGCAAAAGATACTCAGCGATATCTTTTCTAAGCAATCTGAGAAGGTAGAGGCTCTAAAGGAAGCCCTCAAAAATTCGGAGAGTGCATTTGGTAAAGGAAGTAGCGAGACTAAAAAATTCGAGAAAGCCTTAAAAGACGCAGAGCAAGAGCTATCAGGCACTGAGAGAGAACTAAAAAATGTAGAAAATGCGATGCAGAACTCCGGAAGATCCACACGGACCTTTCGAGATATGCTCAAGGCAAATTTGTCTGCACAGGCGATAACCGCAGGTATTAAAAAGCTCGGAGAGGCTGTTAAAAGCTTTAAAAACTATATTATGGGCGGCATTGAAAGTGCCGCCGGATTCGGCCGTGAAATGAGTGCGATGTCCGAAAAGACTGGGATTTCTACAGAGGTGCTGCAAAAATTCAGTGCGGCCGCAAAAATGACGGAAGTCGATGTAGAAACATTTACAAAGTCATACTCAAAGTCCATCAAGTCGATGAGCAGTGTGGATTTCAACACCAAAAATTTAAGCTCTATGAGTAAGGCGTATAAGACCTTAGGAGTTGAGGTTCGTGACTCCAGCGGTAGCTTAAGAGATGCACAGACTGTGTTTTGGGAAACAATCGATGGACTTAAAAATATGGAGAACGAAACCGAACGTAACGCAATAGCAATGCAGATTTTTGGAAAGTCGGCAATGGAGCTAAACCCTATAATTAAGCGTGGCAGCGAGGGGTTTAATGACCTCACCAAAAATATTGCTACCTTTGACGATACAACCATGGAAAGTCTGCGTGGTCTTGACGTGTCTTTTCAGAAGTTCAGAGGCGTTATGGATGGTGTAAAGCGAAGTATCGGTGTGGCCTTCGCTCCGATGATGAAGGAAATTGCCGATGCCGCCGCAAATGCCGGAGGGAAACTCAGAGGTCTGTTTACGGCAATCGCCAAGGGTGAAAGCCAAGAAGCGATAAATCAGAAATTTGAGGAATTCAAAAAGTCCATTATTGAACTGTCAGAAAAAATCCGAGAGCAGATGCCCTTATTTATTGATATTGGAGGAAAAATAATCGGAGCGCTTTGGGAAGGGTTAAAGACTGCATTTGAACCAATCTTGCCGCAGATCCTCGGCTGGGGCGCGTTAATTGCCGGAGCAATAATCGGTTGGCAAGCCTTAATATCGGGGGCTGTGGCGGCACTTGCGCCGATAATTACGGCAGCATTCTCGGCTATTGGTCCTCTGATTGCAGCTGCGATAGCAGCGTGGCCGGTGACGCTCGCGGTAGCCCTTGCCGGAATTATAGCATTTTTAGCAGTTAAATTCTGGCCACAGATTAAAGAATGGGCAACCGGACTGTGGAATAATATAACAGAGTTTTTCTCACAGCATTGGCAGGATGTTCTTCTGTGGATCGTGTCATGGCCTGCAGCCTTAATCAAAACGCTTAATGATGCCGGAGTATGGGAAAAAATCGGTAGTTGGCTCGGCGGTATTTGGGATGGCATCAAAAACTGGTTTTCTGATTTATGTCAAAAGACAGCGCAGTGGTCTGCTGACGTGTGGACTTCATTTTTGGAGTTTCTATCAGAACTTCCAGAGAAAATAAATCAGTGGCTGAGTGCAGCCGGTAATGGAATAAAAGAATGGTTTTCTGATTTATGCCAAAAAATATCACAGTGGTCTATTGACGTCTGGGCATCACTTTTGCAGTTTCTTTCTGAACTTCCTGAGAAAATCGGTTACTTTCTTGGTTTTGCTATAGGATCGGTTGTAAAATTTTTTAAAGACTTCAAAGATGCATTTGTTAAGTTTATAACTGATGCATGGAACTTTGTGACAGTTGATGTCCCAAGAATTATAACGGAAATTATAGACTGGTTTTCAAAATTACCCGGCAAAATTTCCGAATGGCTAAACAATGCATTTATAAAGGTTCGAGATTGGGGTAAAGAGACAGGCGATAAGGCTAAAGAAGCCGGCCAGACATTTATTGAAAATATAACCACGTTTTTTAGCAGGATACCGGAGAAAATCGGAAGGTGGTTATCTGATGTAAGTGAAAAGATTAAAGTTTGGGTAACCAATATATCCGAAAAATCTAAGGAAGCCGGGCGGACATTCCTACAAAACATAACTGACTTTTTTAAGGAAATGCCTGGAAAGATTGGCAAATGGCTCTCTGATACGATAGAAAAAGTTAAAACTTGGGTATCTGATATGGCTGAGAAAGCACGAGAAATGGGAAATCGAATGTATGAAAATATTGTAAAAACGCTTCAGGAGTTACCCGGAAAGGTCTATCAGATTGGAAAGAACATCATTGAGGGCATATGGAAAGGAATATCGGATATGACCGGCTGGATATCTCAGAAAATACGAGGGTTTTGCGATAATTTCACGAGAGGATTCAAACAAGCGCTGGGCATAGCTTCGCCTTCAAAGCTATTTAAAGAGCAAATCGGAAAAAACCTCGCTCTTGGTATTGGCGAGGGATTTGGGGCTGAGATGGCAAACGTCGTGCAGGACATGAAGTCCAAAATTCCCACAGATTTTGACCTTGATTTAAATCATACTGTTCACAGCACCATCCCTCAAATTTCCTCACCTAACAGACGAGAATGGACTGCAATCGAAGATACAGATTTCCTCATCTCTGCATTTCAGTCGGCATTAAAAGGCATGGCGTTTCAAATAGACGGAGATAAAATGGGCGAAATGGTTATAAGCAAAGTAGAAAGAGTGGTGTTCGCATGAGTAATTATATTATATGGAAAGGACAAGATTCTCGAAATTTAAAGGGACTGCTTATCTCGGAGCTCCCACATATCGTGCGGCCAGCAATGAGGGTGCAAGTCGTGGAAATAGAAGGCCGAGACGGAGACGTAAGCGATGATATCGGCTATGCTGCCTACGATAAACTTGTCAAAATCGGGCTTTATGATAATTATGATGTAGATAGGATTTCGCATTTCTTTTCAGGAACCGGAAGAGTAACATTTTCAAATGAATCGGATAAATACTACGAAGCCGAAATTACGGAGCAGATTGACTTTGAAAGGCTTGTAAGGTTCAGAACCGCAGTTGTAAAGTTCCACACACAGCCATTTAAGTATTTAGTTGACGAACAGCCTGTAGAAATCGATATCACCGAGGAAGTCAAGGAAATAAAAGTTACAAATGCAGGACTCGAAGAGTCAAAGCCAATCATAACTTTAACCGGGAAGGATACAGTCCAGATTTCAGTAAATGACTATGCACAGTTTGAGGTTAATATTGATGATGGCTATGTTACAGTGGACTCGAAGTTAGAGGAATGCTACAAAGACAACACCTATAACCTTAAAAATCATAATATGGGCGGCGAATTTCCTGTTTTGCAGCCGAGCGAAAATACTATCACTTGGACGGGAAACCTTACGAAGATAAAAGTAGAACCGGAAAGCCGGTGGCTATGATGATAAGTGTATATGAGCCAAATGAGACGTCATTTGTGAGCAATGGCATAAAAATTCTAAAACCTCTCAAGGCTCTGATTTTTAAGCAGGATAACGGAGAGTATTATCTCGATTTGAAAGACAGCATCGATAATTTCGAATATTATCAAAGCGGGAATATCATACGGGTGCCGACACCTTGGGGCAAACAATGCTTTAGGATTAAAAATGTGTCGGTTCAGAATAATAAAGTCGAAGTGCGAGCGCATCATCTGTTTTATGATGCAGAAAATTATATCATTGCAGACTCTTATGTGGTCGAGAGAGACTGCAACGATGCTCTGGATCACTTAAACACAGCTACTGACAATCCCTCCCCTTTCACCACTATTTCTGACGTTCCGAGTATCCACAATTATAGGTGTGTGAGAAAATCTCTCGCGGAAGCGATAAAAGATGTACTCTCGCGCTGGGGCGGACATCTGGTCCGAGATAACCGAAAAATTGAAATAAGGCAGAATATCGGGAAAGACCGAGGGCTCAATTTGGTGTATGGCAAAAACATAGTAAATATCAAGGCTGATGAGGATTGGAGCAACGTCTGCACGAAGATTATGCCCGTCGGAAGAGATGGTCTGATTCTCCCTGAAGTATGGGTCGCATACCGTGAGGATTTGTATGATATCCCATACACAAAGGTCGTAAGTTTCGACCAAGGGGGTATTAATCCCGAAGATTATGAAGATGCGGAGCAGAAAGTAGATGAAACAAAGTACAAAGAGGCGATAGTAAACGACCTAAGGGTCAAGGCGAATAATTATTTAAATGAAAATTGTGTGCCGAAAGCCGACTATGTGCTTAGTGAATACTTAAAAGATGTCTCGGACATTGGCGATGTCATCTATGTAAAGCATCCAAAGTGCAAACTGGATCTCGTAACGAGAGTAATCTCGCTGGAGTTCGATGTGATTCTGCAAAGAATCACAAAGCTGGAGTTTGGTAACTTTAAGGCAGGAAATCTTGGAAATCTGATAGAAACATTTGATAAAAAAATCACAGAGAGCGTGGATAAGAAAGTCGATGACAGCACTGCAAACCTACGCCGAGAGTTAACTGAAGCCACAGAGGTCTTAAGAGATAAGCTCGGTAACAGCTATGTGGTGTATGAAGGCGATAAAATTCTGGTTTTAGATCAGCTTCCGAAAGAAGAGGCGCGAAACGTCATCATGATAAACAGCGGTGGCATAGGGTTTTCACAAACAGGCATAAACGGAATTTTTAATTCGGCTTGGACCATTGACGGAACGCTCGATATGCAGAAAATAAACGTGATAAACTTGGTGTGCGACCTAATAAAAGGTGGCACACTTCGTTTAGGTAACAACATGAATAGCTCAGGGCTCATGGAGCTTTACAACGGAGCAAATACGTTGATTTGCCAGATAGATAAAGACGGAATTACGATGTTCTGCCATGATGGGAGAACCGTGAAAATAAATGCAGAAGACGGCTTTGTCGGCTACGCTGCAAATGGAGAAAAGATTTACTGGGTAAGTGAGAGTAACTTTCACATGAAAAAGTCGGTGGTTGAAGATGAAATAACTATCGCACAGGGACTTCGATTTATTCCGATAGACACAGATACAAATCATGGAATCGGCATTGTAGCTATGGTTTAGGGGGAATGAAAGTGCCTACATCTCAAAATTTTGATACATCAAATAAATATGTAAAATATAAAATTGAAGTAAACGTCAATAGCCAAAGCATCGAGAACAATACTTCAAATATTACAGTACGAGTGTGGTTCTTTAGGACAAATCAAGGCTATACAACATATGGTACAGGAACGTGCTATTGTGGAATTAATGGTATAAGCTACTCTCAATCGGTAACTTCAAGTCAGAAAATAACGAGCTCTGGGGTAGCGTTATTTACAAAAACAGTCGATATTTCTCATGACAACGATGGCAGTAAATCCGTTTGGGTGAGCGCGTATATCAGCCACAATGCACCTTTGACTTCAAAAGACCAAGGATTCAGTGCGAGTCTTCCGAGAATTCCAAGGGCCGCACAGTTTACAGGTGCAGATAATTTTAACGATGAGCAAAATCCAAAGATTTATTTCAATAATCCGGCAGGGTTCAGGCTACAGCTCAAGATGGAAGCCGGAGGCGATGATTATTTAATTGTAAGAGATAATCTGCGAAATCCCTCCAGCCCATACACGTTTAGCCTCACAGAAAGCGAAAGGAATAAACTGCGAGCTAAAACGCCTAATTCAAATAAGCTGACAGTTAGATTTACAGTCGCAACGTATATGCCGGGCTCAAGCAGTCCGGGCAACCACAGCTATGGCGATAAAACGATGACCATAAAAAATGGCAATCCTACATTTACCGCCTCGCAACTAAGCTACAAAGATACAAGTTCTACTGTTACAACAGTCACAGCAAACAACCAATTGATAGTAAGAAATCAGTCGACACTTCAGGTTTCATTTACGGCAGCCACAGCAAGGAAGTCTGCCTCTATCTCAAAATATCAGATCATTTTTAACGGAAACACACAAGACAAAAATTCTGCAGGAGACTATTCGCTTGGAAAGGTGGACTCTTCATCAAATCTGACCTTGCAGGTCAAAGCGATAGATTCCAGAGGCAACTGTACGACTGTTTCAAAAAATGTTCAGATTCTCGATTGGGTCTTGCCTATCGTAAATTTAAGTGCAAAACGAATAAATAACTATGAAGATGAGACAAAATTAAAAGCGAACGTCGAGATTTCAAGCGTTAAAAAGCTAAATGCAATCGAGGGCTTGCAGTATCGAACGAAAAAAGTGACCGAATCTTCATGGGGCAGCTGGACTAATCTTCAAAATAACAAAGAAACAACCATTGTTTTGGATAAACTATCGGTTTGGAATTTAGAGGTTAAAGCCACGGATAAATTTGGAACCATCACACAAAACTTAACAGTTCCAAAGGGCATTCCCATCATGTTTTTTGACACGAAGAAACTATCGGTCGGCGTCAATATGTTTCCCGAAAATTCAAATACACTTGAAACTATGAACCTAACTGTGCATGGAGAAAACATTATTTTTGAAGAAGGGTCGTGGAATCCGGAGCTAAGATCCAGAAGCGGCAAGAATCCAACGTACACTACCTTGTACCGGTACGCTTACTATAAACGATTTAATAATTTGTGCTATGTTTCATTCCATGGAAAGTGGAATATAACAAACGCCGGAGGTGACTATGCTTGCGTTACGGGGCTACCTTATGTGTCGAGAGGTAGCCTTAATGGTCAGTCACTTGCACTCCATGAGATGTTCGGAGCAATCAGCACGAACTCTACAAGATGTGGTGTTATCCCGGATAATTCATCTCGCATAGACTTGCAGGGCGAAAATGGATCGCTGTCGGCGCAGTGGCAAACAGGCGAAGTGTGGGTGGGATTTAGTGGATTTTATGCTATAAAAACTTAAATTTGGAGGTTTTAAAATGGATGAAAATATAACTGTCAAAACTTCGATAGACGGCTTAACCTTAGATAAAGTGAGCGTTTGGGAGCAAAGATACATTAAACTTGGCGAAAATGAATACCCGGCAAGTTTGCCCATTAGGACCGGATTTGAAAACAGCATAAAAGGCCGCGAAGAGCTCTTTGATAAAGTCAAGGAGCCTTATTTATCGGCAATTTTGTCGGTTTGGGGAGCCGAGCCGACAGTAGAAATACAATAAAGGAGAAGATTAAAATGAGTAAAAAAATATATTTAAGCCCAAGTATGCAGTCAAATAACAAGTATGCATACGGCGATACAACTGAGATGGTACAATGTGGTAGAATCGCAGAAGCAGCGAAAGCAGCCCTTGAAAGATGTGGATTTGAGGTCAAAAAAGCACCACAGGGTCAATCTATGCAGCAGAGTATCAAAGAGAGTAACTCTTGGAGTCCCGACCTACATATCCCGATACACACAAACGCATTTAATGGTCAGACTCTCGGCGGAACGCTCGTGATGATTTATTCGATGGAAGACAAAAACAAACGGGCAGGTCAGGCAATTTTAGACGCGGTGGCACCTGTGTCTCCGGGCCCTGATTATACACTAAGAGCGAATTCATCGCTTGCAGAGCTTAACTCCACAAAGTCAGTCGCTGTGTATGTCGAGGTCGAGTTTCACGATAATGTTGAAGGTGCGAAGTGGATTATAGAGAATACCAAAACCATCGGTGAGGCCATCTGCAAAGGGGTCTGCAACTACTTTGGAGTTGCTTACAAATCTGATTCTACTGCCTCTTCAGGAAAACTTTATAGAGTGCAAGTTGGTGCGTTTTCTCAAAAGGCAAATGCAGAGGGTTGCCTACAAAAGGCAAAAAACGCAGGCTTTTCGGATGCTTTCATAGTGGAGGTGTAGAAATGAGTGAAGATGTTTCAAAAATAGCAATAACTGCGATGTTGGTCGAAGGAATCGTCACTTATTTTAAAGAATTTTTTGTATCGGGTATTGCACCTTGGCAGATGATTTTAAGTTTAGTTTTAGGAATAGTCATCGCTGTGGCTTATAAGTTTGATTTACCGAAGTATCTAAAAATGGAGTCGCAAATCCCCTACGTCGGCTGCATTTTAACAGGTATTCTCATCTCACGAGGGTCGAACTACGTTTATGACACGCTTAAAGCCTTGAATTTAATTAATTAAACTTTTAGGAGGAGTCCCCATGACAGACACGCAGAAGCAGGAAATCTTAAGCTTAAAAAGCAAGGGAAGCAGCTATCGAAAGATAGCTGTTTTGCTGTCGCTGCCGGAAAACACAGTTAAATCATTCTTAAGAAGAGAACATAAACAAAGTGATAAAGCCGGAGTTTGCAGAAACTGTAATAAAAAGCTGGAGCTCATTCCAAAGCATCGAGCAAAGATATTTTGCTGTGATAACTGCAGGATAACCTACTGGCGAAAAATGAAGAAAAGGTGTGGTGTTAATGAAGCTATCTCAAAAGCGGTTTGAAAGTGAAAAAAATTATGCTGCAACAATGCACATTGCTGATAAATTACTCTCTCAAAAGCTAATAACTAAGAAAGAATACGAGAAATTTCGTGAACTGGCAGCAGAAAAATATAATCCTATTTTCAGTTAAAATTCTTCCGTAAATGGCTTGATTACTGGGGCCCTTAGAGGTAATATACGATGGCGAAAGGAGGTAAAAATATGGCTAGAATTGTAAGTTTAATAGACAGAGCAGTCTTGCCTCTGCCAAAGCTTAAAAAAGTGGCGGCCTATGCAAGAGTCTCATGCGGCAAAGATGAGATGATTCATTCGCTGTCGGCGCAGGTAAGCTACTACAGTCAGATGATACAAAACCATCCCGGATGGGAGTATGCCGGCGTTTATTCAGACAAGGCATACACAGGAACTAAGAGTGCAAGACCTGACTTTGAGAGGCTGCTTCAAGACTGCAAGGTAGGCAAAATTGACATGGTAATCACGAAATCGATATCAAGATTTGCGAGAAATACGCTCGATACCCTAACTATAACAAGGGAACTCAAAGGACTTGGTATAGACGTTTACTTTGAAAGAGAAAGAATACACAGCATAAGCCCGGACGGAGAGCTGATGCTGACTATCCTTGCATCATTCGCGCAGGAAGAAAGCCTATCTGTAAGCGAAAACTGCAAGTGGCAAATCCGTAATAAGTTTAAAAACGGAGAACTTGCGAACTTAAGGTTTATGTTTGGATACAAAATATCCAAAGGTGAAATCAAAATTGATGAAGAAAATGCTGCAATCGTTAAGTGGATCTTTGATCAGTATGCTAGCGGAGTTGGCTATACAAAGATATATAAGACACTTAAAAAGTTAGGCATTAAAACTCTGAGAGGTGCTCCTTGGACATCGGATAGAGTAAAAAAGATTTTAACAAATGAGAAGTATATGGGTAATGCACTTTTACAGAAGAAGTTTGTTTCTGATCACCTTACCAAAGCTCTCAAGAAAAATAAAGGCGAATTGCCAATGTACTATGCCGAAGACACTCATGAACCTATAATTGAAAAAACTGTATTTGAAAAGGTATCTAAAAATATGGAGAAAAGCCGTCAAAAGGTTAAGTCTTCGAAGGAAGCAAATGCCGTATATCCTTTTACATCTAAGGTTAAGTGCAAAAACTGTGGCAGAAATTATAAAAGGAAAAAGTATCGTGGCATTCCGTATTGGAACTGCACCACATATCTGGAAGAAGGAAGGGACTACTGTTTTTCAAAGCGAATACCGGAAGAAATATTAATGTCTAAGACTTGTGAAGTTTTAGACATTAATGATTTTAACGAGGATCTTTTTAATAAAAAAATCAAACAGATTATTGTACCGGAGAATGGACTCTTGACTTTTGTATTTCATGACGGGAATGAGGTCACCTTAAAGTGGGAGAATAAGTCCCGAAGTGAGAGCTGGAGTGAAGAAATGCGCCTAGCTGCACGAGAGCGTGCTATTAATTTTTTAAAGGAAGGAAAGTAAATGAACACCGCAAAAAATGTAACAGTCATCCCTGCAACGCTCGAATATTACTCAGCTGTTCCTGTTTCTGAGGCTAAGAGAAAAAGGGTAGCAGCGTATGCAAGAGTGTCAACGGATAAGGAAGAACAAATTACAAGCTACGAAATGCAAGTAAGGTACTATACTAACTATATTTACTCAAATTCCAGTTGGGATTTTGTGAAAGTTTACACAGATGAAGGAATCTCGGCTGTTAATACAAAAAATAGAGATGGATTTAAAGAAATGATCGAAGATGCGATGAATGGAAAAATCGATTTAATAATTACGAAATCAGTGTCAAGGTTCGCAAGAAACACAGTAGATACGCTAACAACAGTTAGAAAGCTAAAGGATAAGGGAATTGAGGTCTATTTCGAGAAAGAAAATATTTATTCGCTTGATTCCAAAGGCGAGCTTCTCCTTACTATCATGAGCTCGCTTGCACAGGAAGAATCGAGGTCAATCAGCGAAAACGTAACGTGGGGATACAGAAAACGATTCGCTGAGGGCAGAGTTTTGATACCTTACGGCAATTTTATGGGCTACGAAAAAGGCGAAGATGGTCTTCCGAAGGTTGTACCCGAAGAGGCGAAAACCATAAAACTCATCTATAAGCTTTTTCTTGATGGCAAAACTTCGTGTGGGATAGGTAAGATTCTCAGGCAGCGGGGCATTTTAAGTCCAATGGGCAAGAGAAACTGGAGCGATACGACCATAATGAGCATCCTCACGAACGAAAAATATAAGGGCGAAGCCATCCTTCAGAAGACGTTTGTTACGGACTATTTAACAAAAAAGACAAAGCGAAATGAGGGCGAAGTCCCGATGTACCACGTCAAAAATAGCCACGAGGCTATAATAGATCCTGAAATATTTGATTTAGTTCAGGCTGAGATCGAGAAAAGAAAGAAGCTAAAAGGCTCACACAGCGGAAATAGCGTGTTTTCAAGCAAGATTGTCTGCGGACAGTGCGGTGAGTTTTATGGGCCGAGGACATTTCATTCGAACAGCAAATACAGAAGAGTCGTGTGGCAATGCAAAACCAGTCTAAAGAAGAGCACAAAATGCGAGGCACCTCTTCTTTACAAAGAAAGAATCGAGAAGATGTTTGTTGACAGCTTTAACAAACTGCTTAAAAACAAAGATGAAATAATTAGTAATTGCAGGGAATTTATACAAGAAATCGATGATACAGAGGCTTTAGAAACAGAAAAAGCCGGACTCTGTGGTGAGAGTCGGCTTCTCTATACCAAGATCCAAAATTACATAGACAAAAATGCCATCGAAACTTTAGATCAAAACGAATACAAGGAACATTATAACACATTATCAAACGAGTATGAAGAGCTAAAACACAAAATCGAGAAAATTGATGCTAAACTCAAAGACAAAAGAGCAAGAGTTATATCGATAGAGAACTTTTTAAATGAGATATCAGCGAGGGAAAATCTGATTGATACCTTTGATGAAAAACTCTTTACCAGTGTAGTAGACAAAATTATTGTGAAGTCTTATACCAAGGCCGCCATTGTATTTAAAAATGGTCAAGAACTATCTTTGAATTTGGAGGAATATAAATAATATTAATTAAGCCTATCTAAAAGCAACTGTAAATTGCTGATAAGATAGGCTTATTTTTATTTGAAGTATTCGAGCTTTACATTATTCTATTATCCATTAGGCTTTCCCCCCAGCATAAATTGGTATAACTGTTTTGAGCTTTCCGGGTCTCGGTAGCAGAGCATCTGCAGCCCTCGAATTATAATTTGCTGCACTGCCGACACCATAATGGGACCAAACACAAACGCTTCACACAGTGTTTCATTAAGCCTTCCCATGCGTTTTTCTCCTATAATATCAGAAATTTCCTTATACATATTATTGGAAACCGGATAATCAACGTCAGATAGAGCATTTTCTTCATATTCACGTTTTACTTTATCCGCAAAAATATTTAAGTGCTCTATTAATATATTGCCTACATAAAATTGCACTTTTGCGTGTCTGTCATTAAAATTGCAGGGATGGTTATTGATATAATCTTTTACTATATCAAAGAACTCACTTTTTTCCTTTTTTTCTTCTGTTCCATACAGTATATAGCAGTCGCTCTGAATACGCCAACATATCCCGTTTGCCATTTCACCGATAGTACCTAAATCCAGACGGGCCAAAACCGCAAAAATTTTTGATAACTACTTATCTAAATAATAACCTTTTTCTCCAAGATCCGTCCGTAATTCTCCGGCTATTTTCCAAAACTCGTTTACATATTTTGTGATGTACTCAGTGCTTGGGCCGATAAAGATTGTTTCCATGTTTTCAAAAATGTTCATTTTAAAACCCCTTAATAATTTTTATTCCTAACCAACGTTTGTTGGTATATTTCAAATTATAATGCATCATAATTGTTGTGTCAATAACAATTGTAGGTGATAAGATATGAAAGACATTTTAGCAAGTCGTTTAAAACAATGTAGAAATGAAGCAGGATTAACACAGCGAGATGTAGCTACTTACTCCGACATTACGGAAAAAGCATATCAAAATTATGAACTCATGACACGAAATCCCAAACTAGAAATTTTAATAAGAATTGCAAACACATTTGATGTTTCTTTAGATTATTTAGTAGGTAGAACAGATAATAAAACAATTAACAAATAGTATAATTAAAGAGTCATGGTGTTGTTTTTACGATTGTGAAGGGTAGTGTTGTTACCTTTTGCAGGGATTAAGTGCTCGTAACACTTAATTCTGCCATGACATTTTTGTTATTTCAAATTCCGTAAGTCTATATAAACTCTATGTTCTGGATAAGTCAAGCAAATTCTCACATAAAGTTAAAAAACGGATTATATCACAGTTTTTTCGGCTGTTTTATAATCCGTTTTATTGATATTGAGTTTATTATATATATAAATTATTAAATCTCAATAATGGTTTTAGCTATACCATAATTTAGTAAAAAGTTATTTGCCTATTAAGTATTTTGATTGCACATTTTACATGGTCATCTTCTAATCCTCTAATCATATTGTAATTGTCTCCTTTTCTTTTTGTCATTACAAAGTAATCTGTAAGCCAACTCCAATTCCAAAAATCATCATCATCTAAAATAACAAATCTTTTTAAATTAGCTTTATCTAACATCCACTGTCTTATTTCCAAAGGTCTTGCATCTGGACCAGTTTCCAAATACTGAGTATAATCGCTTACACTTAAATCATATTTATCAAGCATATTTTTAAGGTCTTTCATTTTTGATAACTCATAATTATCTTTAATAGATTCTGGATTTTCATTATATAACTTAAAATAGTGTCTCCATGATGATGACATTACAATCTTCGCCTGTGTCGC
Source organism: uncultured Eubacteriales bacterium (assembly GCA_949422855.1). Classification (GTDB taxonomy): domain Bacteria; phylum Bacillota; class Clostridia; order Oscillospirales; family Acutalibacteraceae; genus CASPLG01. The sequence continues at coordinate 25,471 of CASPLG010000018.1, forward strand.
TTGTACTATATCTTTAAGTCTCTTTACTCTGATCTCTTCTACAAATATTTTCTTTTTAAAGCTTTTTGTACTTTCATCATTCAGAACACCATCTATATCCAAAAATATAACCTTTTCATATTCTTTATTTTTAGAATCTCTGATTTTCAATACATAATCCTCCGTTTAAATTAACTCCTAATATTAAAGTTTTTCAATCTTAACTTTGTGGTTTTTAAGTTTGCTATCATAGGAAATTCCTACAGCTAATTTTTGACCTGTATAGTCCTTGAGTGCAAGGGCATAGCGTTTTTCTTCAATCTGCTTTAGGGCTTCATCGGGAGTGGAGTCTTTTTTTAGTTCAATGATAAATGCAGGTTTACTTTTGTCGTTCGGATAGAAAATAAAGTCTGCAAATCCTATTCCTGCCGGCATTTCTCTTACTATCTTATATTTCGTTCTTGCACTCAAGTACACCAGTGTAACTATACAAGCAAGTGAATTTTCATCGTTGTACTTTATAACTGGAATATTGATATCGTGTGCTTCTTGAATCAATTTTTCCATTGTTTCTGTGTCTTTGCGAAGTGTGGCTTTTAGCATCTCGTTCGATTTCATAACAAGCTCCGACACAGCACCCATTGACTTATCTTCCAACGCTTCATCAAACTTTATACGTAGCTCTTTGTTAGGAATGGTTAGCGTTTCGTCGTGATAGCTTAGAAATCCATAAATCGTCATAGCAGAAAGAATTTGATTTCTCGTGTTTAACTCTTTTTGCTCTGCACTGTAGCCTTTTAATTTTATTTCTAAAGGGACATCGGATACCATCTGCACAACATCATTCTTTATATCATCTACATCACTATTTATATAATACAGAATCTCATCCATAGGACCTGTGTTAGTCCAATAACTTTGACATCTGCCTTTTCTCAGAGCAAACGCAACTGACCTTGGATTATATACCTCGTGATTTCCCGGAGTTTTGTATCCATCGTACCATTCCTTTAGTTCGTTCATAGGAACTTTGTTTTGTTTTGAGCATAGCTTTTCAACTTCCTGATTTGTAAATCCAAAGTATTTATCAAAGTCCTTATCATTTAAAAATGTATATTCGTCAAACATATTAATAGCCGAACCCTGAGAATATTTTGCAATGGGTAATACACCGGTCATATATGCAAGTTCTACATATGGCTGATCTTTTAGTAAGTTCCTTAAAAATTCCAAAAAATTTTTTCGCTCATCTTCCGAAAACAAGTTGTTATTAAATATATAGTCCCACTCATCAAGTATGAATATAAAACTTTCACCTGTTTTATTATATATCGAAGTAAATGCATCAGATATGATCATATTTTCATTAATTTCAAAATCAGGATAGACCTCTGATAAATCTTTATACAAAAAAGAAACATATCGACTTATAAAATCCCTATAAGTGCAATTTAGACTTGGTAATTGATTAAACGTCATATAAATTACATTGTGCTTATTCAAATGTTCTAAGTATGAATTACTTTTGCTAATTTCAAGTTTATCAAAGAGTTTTTTAAAATCAGCATTTTTGGAATAATAACAAGCAAGCATCATAGCGTTTATTGTTTTGCCAAATCTTCGAGGCCTTGTTATGCATACATACTGAGATGCCGTACCCACCAATTCATTCATTTTTTCTATTAATTCTGATTTATCTACAAAGTACTTTTCTTTTGTAGTTTTAGTAAATTGATTTATTGGTGTAATACTGTTTAA
>CASPLG010000019.1 GCA_949422855.1 uncultured Eubacteriales bacterium
AAACGCAGAGAGAAGTTGCTAAGATTTATGGAGTGGCACAAAAAAGTATAAGCAAGAGAATGAATAAAATTATATACAAAATAAAAAATATTATATTCGAAAAGTAGATTTATTATTTTTTTAATGAAATAGGGTATAAAAAATAGGCTCAAAAGACTCTTAAATAAGTAGAGAGATATTTTTCATAAATTACCTTTTAGACTTTCTAAGAAAATATCTTATGTACCTTGAAATTTAAATATGGACAAACTCAATTACTTTATCTGTCATACTATTTTTAGTGAGCGTTTTACATGGTACGCCATGACCTAACTTGAGTGTCTTAAATTTCTATATATTTATTATATGCAAGTTTAGCGAGCGATATTCAACCAATGTATAAAATTGCCTATGGTAAGCAATCCGCAATAACAGTGATAGTGACAATGATACTCCTACATAGTTATAGTCCGAGCGTGAAAGACGTCGCAGACGATAAGTGTAGCCCCAGTGAGGGGGACGTGAAATTCGTGTGTTGATACTTAGCCAGTATCAGATTGAGGATGCCAAAGTTTTTGTATAGTACAAGTTTCTAGATTCATACATTTAATTAAAACTATATCGGAGTGTAATAAAATGAAAAAAAATACGGATTTAAAAGTATTACCGTCAAAAGTAATCTTATCAGATGGAAATATAGTTTTGTTAGATGAATTAAAAAAAGAGGAAAGAGCAGAAATACAATCATGTATATGCAAAAATGTTAGTAAACAAATTTCAAATTACTACTCTTCAAGGCAAGAAGAGTGGAAAAAATTTGTATCGGTAATGACTTGACTTATTTATCATATCTTTTTGGAGTATAGACCTCCGTATTGACTTATTATCATTTTAGCCAAGGCGGGATTTGGATTCTTTATTTTGACCGGATATTGCAGCCTTTTTTCGTACATCCACATAATTAATCACACTCCTCTTCTGTGTCCCATGGCCAAGGGTTAGATACCCATTCCCAGTTGTTCTTTTCTTTATCAAGTGATGTAAGTGGTCCGAATTTCTTTTCAAAATCTCTCCTTAGTTCTGAACTTTTTCCTTCATACTCATTTAGTTTTCGTATTATATCTATTGCGTCAGGATGCGTGTCCAAATATAGATGAAGTTCAACTATAGAGAAATCTATAGCGGCAATGCGCCTTAAAAGTCTTTCTCTTTCTGTCATCGCTCCATACCCCCAAAATATCCCTCAAAAGGCTTATCAAGTTTAGGAAATATTGTTCCGTTGCAAAGTCCTTGTTCGGGATTATAAATTTTTTCTGCATTTTGGTAGGGTACATATGCCATGGCTTCTACAGTATTGCACGGTAAAGGAGATATTTGATATTCTCGCTGTTTATCAAGGAAAGTCACGCTCTTCATGATATGATGATTCCCTCCCTATTGTAAATTAGTGTAGCATTTTATCTACACTAACAAAGTATGAATATAAAACAAGCAGTGTTACCAAATCTTTATTAAACATCAGCCAAGAAATTGAAGTGTCAATAAGAGTGTCAAAGCTAAATACCTAGCTAAATATTATTTTTAATGATTTTTTTCCTATTTTTTCTCGATTATGTCCTTATTCCGGCACTTGACTGCTATACTTTCTTAGCACACCTTTTTGAAAATCAGTAGGTTATGGTTAAAAGACACCTAAAAATAATAATGGACTTTGAGCATAACTCTTGGTAGAATAATGTGTAAAAGTCAATGCGAGACAGAAAGGGACAGCATTAATGAACAATTTTTTTCGTATGGGTAAAAATGAACTGTTAGAACAAAAGGAAGCTTTAAATCTAAAATACAAAGAATTTCAAAAGCTGGGACTTAAGCTTAATATGTCCAGGGGCGTCCCCAGCACGGAACAAATAAATTTATCCGCCAAGATGCTCGACTGTATAAACAGTAAATCAGACTGCACTGATGAAAACGGAAAAGACTGCAGAAATTACGGCGGTGCCTATGGCATCCCTGAAGCAAGACGTTTGCTTGCACAGATGATGAATGTAAATGAAGAAAATGTAATCGCAGGAGGTAATTCAAGCCTACAGATGATGTTCGATGCGGTCTCTATGTTCATGACCCACGGTGCATCAGGCTGTCCGCCCTGGATAAAACAAGGAAAAATAAAATTTCTTTGTCCGGCTCCGGGTTACGACCGGCATTTTAAGATATCTGAGTATTTTGGTATGGAACTTATTACCGTGAACATGACGGAAAACGGTCCGGATATGGATATGGTAGAAAATTTAGTTAACTCGGATCCGTCTGTTAAGGGAATATGGTGCGTCCCTAAGTATTCGAATCCCCAGGGGATTGTTTATTCCGATGAGACTGTAAAAAGACTTGCTTCTCTACAGCCCCGGGCAAAGGACTTCAGAATATTTTGGGATAACGCCTATAGTGTACACGATCTTTCCGCGACCCCTATAGAAATACTAAATATCATGGACGAGTGCGTAAAAATACATAATGAAAATCTACCTATTATGTTTTGTTCTTTGTCTAAAATTACTTTGGCAGGGGCGGCAATCGCCGGAATGGCTTGCAGTGGTGACAATCTGAGGGATTTTAAACTGAGATATTCTATACAAAGCGTCGGACCTGATAAAGTAAACCAGCTCCGACATGTGAGGTTTTTAAATGATATTGAGGGTATCAGAAATCATATGAAAAAACATAGGAAAATTCTTGAACCAAAATTCAGTCTGGTGATAAATAAACTGAAAGAAAATTTTTCCGATAATCCCGTTATCAAATGGCAAAATCCTAAGGGAGGGTATTTTGTAAGCGTAGATTTGCTGGATGGATGTGCTAAGCGTACCGTAGAATTGTGCAAAAATGCAGGAGTTATTTTAACAGACGCAGGTGCAACTTACCCCTACGGTGTGGACCCCAAAGATAGCAATATAAGAATAGCCCCTTCATTTCCGGATCTAAAAGAACTTAGCCTGGCAATGGATATATTTTGTGTATCGGTAAAACTTTCTTGCCTGGAAAAATTGCTGTAATTTCACTTGTCAATTATAAATAAAATAGCTGCGGGATATGATTATTTATTATCAAGTATAGTCATATCTCCTCTTTGTTTTTACATAACCTTAATTCTATTTTTATTTTTCTCATATTGTCAAAATTAATCGATAATAGTAAATTATTGTAGTTTTAAGTATTTTCTTTCAGTATAATTACCATATTTATTGTCTTTTTAATAAATATACTATACAAGTCTCCAAAATGTGCCTATAAATATTGCATTTTTGTAATTTTTTGTTATAATATATTAAGAAGGTATATTTTAGGAGTAATCAATTTAATGGGATGTTTGGAGGTAATACATTTTGTCGAAAAGAGAATCATTTAATCTTTTTAATATACTTCTTAAGAAAAACAAATCCTTATATAAAATGGCCTGTAATGTTATTACTATTCCTTCTATATCACTACTTATGATGACCGTTTCATATTGGAACAATCAGAATTACGGACTAGCACTTACCTACAATGGTAAGGAAATCGCAACGGTTGACAGTGAAGAAACTTATGAAAAGGCAAACCAAATGATAAAAAGTTATGCTTCGTCAGCCAATAACGGAAAATCTTCGAACTTGCACTCCCCTGAGTATAAAGTGAAATTGTTGGATGAGCCTGCTTGCAGCTCAGCACATGAGGTTAAAGATAAGGTTATTGCTGAGTCCTCTGAGGAAAAAATGGCTGAAGCGTCAGGAATATATTCAGATGGAAAGCTTATTGCGGTACTGGATAATAGTGAAGACCCTCAGTCCTTATTCGACTCCATCCTTGAAGAGTCTAAACTCGGAGATGAAAACGCTCAAGCCTCTTTTGTGGAGAATGTAGAGTCTGTCAGCGGTTTGTACCCGGAGGATGAGATAAAAAGCTCTTCTGATGTTAAAGATATGCTCGTAAACGGAATACATTCGCAGACGCAGCACTGTGTTGGACAAGGAGAAAGCCTAGAGAGTATTGCTGATGAATTCTCGACTACTGCAGATGAAATCAAAAAATCAAACGGATTAGATGAGGAAGACGTCAGTGAAGGGGACAAGCTGATAATAGATATCACTGAGTTCCCGGTGCATGTGAAAACTGAAAAAGTTGAAGAGGTTAAAGATGATATCCCCTTCCAGACTGTGCGTGAACCCGACGCTTCGCAAGAAGAAGGATGGGAAGGCGTTACTCAGCAGGGACAAAATGGCGAGCATATTACTGTAGTTAAGGTGACGTACGTGAATAAGTCTGAGACAGAGCGTACCGAAATATCATCTGAAACCGTATCTGAGCCTGTTGAACAGCATATACGCTATGGTACAAAGAAAAAGGTTGTCGCTCAGCCTAAGAGCTCTGCCGAAGCAAAACCTGCGGATAAATCTTCTAAAAAAGCAGAGCCAAACGTACAAAAACCTCAAAACGGTAAACTTTTATGGCCTGTGCCATTCACTCACAATATAACAAGTAAATTTGGTGCTATTGACGGAGCATTTAGGAGTAAGCCTCATTCAGGTATAGATATTTCTGCGGCGGGTATCCATGGAAATGACATTCTGGCTGCAGCGGATGGAGTTGTTAAATTCGCAGGTACGGCAAACGGATACGGGAACTTTATTGAAATAGCTCATCCTAACGGTATGGTTACCGCTTATGGTCACTGTGAAAGCCTATACGTGAAAACAGGACAAACCGTAAAGGCGGGAGACCGCATAGCTTCAGTGGGTACAACGGGAAATTCAACCGGTTATCATTTGCATTTCGAAGTCATAATCGACGGAAAAAGACGTAACCCTTCAGATTATGTATAAATCTTAGTTTTTGGTATTGATATGTCCTTTCGTGCAGTATATAATAGTATCGATTAACTTATAAGGAGAGTTTTTATGAGAGCTACAGTAAATCAAGATACTTGTATAAGCTGCGGTATGTGCATTGATATTTGTCCGGATATTTTCAGCTACAATAGCGAGGGTAAGTCCTCCGCGATAGATGACGATATCCCCGAAACAGAGATTGATTCTGCCCAAGAAGCTGCTGATGCTTGTCCGGTAGATGCCATAGAGTTGTCGTGACTTAGTTTTAGTTTTATTGTTATCCTCTCACCGATTTTACGCCGGTGAGGGGTATTTTTTGTGCCTTTAAACTCATATTCCCTTTAAGCGCTCATCTACATGAAAATTTCCTATGACGCTCTTCATCTCCGCCATAGGAAATCCACTTTTCACCGCATCAAATCACACTAAACCGCAAAATCATCAGAGTTTTCTGCTTCAGAACTTTCTTCTAATTTATTGTTATTGTGCACCTCTTTTATCTCAACATCACTGTACAAATGTATACCCGTCCCCGCCGGCAAAAGTTTACCTATAATTACATTTTCCTTCAGGCCTACCAATGTATCAACCTTGCCCTTAATTGCGGCGTCCGTGAGAACTCTGGTAGTCTCCTGGAACGATGCGGCAGACAAAAATGAATCTGTAGCGAGAGATGCTTTAGTAATTCCCAGCAAAATAGGTGAATAAGATGCTTCTTTAAGTCCGTCCTCTCCATTTTCGATACGTTTCCTTATCTCTGCGTTCTCTCTGTACAAATCGGACTTATCAACAACGGAGTTTAGTAATAGTTTTGTATCTCCACTATCTGTAATCTTAACTTTGTGCATCATTTGGCGAACTATTACCTCAATATGCTTATCATTTATATCAACGCCCTGCATCCTATATACACGCTGAACCTCTTGTATTAAATAAGCTTCCACCGCCTCAGGACCTTTAATCGCCAATACATCGTGAGGATTGACCGAACCACCTGTAATCATGTCTCCGGCCTCGATATCCTGTCCTTCCTCCACGCAAACACGTGACCCATACGGAATCAAATAGGTTTTTTGTTCGCCTGTCTCGAAATTAGTTACAACCACATGTTTATTTTTCTTAATTTCCTCGAAGCTCACAGTGCCGGCAATCTCACTGATAATTGACAAACGTTTTGGTTTTCTGCCTTCAAATAATTCCTCAACCCTCGGCAAACCTTGCGTTATGTCCTCCTCACTGGCAACACCGCCTGTATGGAATGTTCTCATCGTAAGCTGTGTGCCGGGCTCACCTATTGACTGGGCAGCGATAATTCCAACCGCCTCGCCTACCGCCACCGGCATGCCGTTTGCCAAATTCGCACCGTAACACTTTTTACAAACTCCGTATTTAGCCTGGCAATTCAGTATAGAACGTATTTTTATTCTCTCTACACCCTTGTTAATAATAACGTCAGCATCACTGTCAGTCATGAGTTTGTCCTTAGAAATGAGCACATTTCCCGTATTCTCATCGACAAAATCTTCGCACAGGTACCTTCCTACAAGCCTCTCCTTCATGCTTTCAATAGACTCTTTGCCGTCTTTAATCTCAAACACGGTAATTCCCTCATGAGCTCCGCAGTCATCCTCCCTTATAATTACGTCCTGCGAAACATCCACAAGCCTTCTTGTCAGATATCCTGAGTCTGCCGTACGCAAAGCCGTATCAGCAAGACCCTTTCTCGCACCGCGTGAAGATATAAAATACTCTAAGATATTTAGTCCCTCTCTGTAGTTTGAGCGAATCGGGATTTCAATCGTCGTTCCGGACGTATTTGCTATCAAACCACGCATACCGGCGAGCTGTCTAATCTGGCTCATCGAACCACGTGCTCCGGAGTCTGCCATCATGAATACCGGATTGTATTTATCTAGGTTATCTTGCAGTGCACGAGCCACATCGCTTGTTGCCTTCTCCCAAACCTTTAGAACATGGGTTTTTCTCTCATTGTCAGAAATCAGTCCCCGCTTGAACGTCTTAACAATTACGTCTATATGTCTTTCAGCGTCAGCAATAATTTCTTTCTTAGCCGGGGGGATAACTGCATCGCATACAGCTATTGTTATTGCTCCCTTTGTAGAGTATTTGTAGCCAAGTGCTTTAATTTCGTCGAGAATACCTGCAGTTTTCTGGGTTCCGTGAACTTTTATACATTTATCCACAATGACACCGAGCTGTTTTTTGCCAACCAAATAATCAACTTCCAACTTACACGCATTTTCGGGCTTAGATCTATCAACAATGCCCAAGTCCTGAGGGATAGATTGATTAAATATTATTCTTCCCACCGTGACTTCTATTATTTGGCTTACTTCCTCTCCATTTATTTTGTTACTTGACTTAACTTTTATTGGGGCATGCAGTCCTATATCTTTTGCATCGTACGCCATGAGGGCTTCATTAAAATCACGAAACACCTTTCCCTCGCCGGGCTCACCGCTCTTGACCATTGTAAGGTAATATGCCCCGAGTACCATGTCTTGAGTCGGCACAACAACAGGATGACCATCTGAGGGTTTCAATAAATTCCCCGCAGCAAGCATCAAAAACCTTGCTTCAGACTGCGCTTCGGCCGAGAGCGGCACGTGGACAGCCATTTGGTCCCCATCGAAGTCAGCGTTATACGCAGAACACACTAACGGATGCAACTTCAGTGCCCTGCCCTCCACGAGTACGGGTTCAAATGCTTGTATACCTAATCTGTGCAGCGTAGGAGCACGGTTGAGGAGTACGGGATGACCTTTTATAACGGTTTCGAGTGCATCCCAGACCTCAGGTTTCACCCTATCAACAGCTTTTCTGGCAGCTTTTATGTTGTTTACCGCTCCGATTTCCACAAGTCTCTTCATAACAAACGGTTTAAACAGTTCAAGAGCCATCTCTTTGGGGAGTCCGCACTGATATATTTTCAGCTCCGGTCCCACAACTATAACCGAACGTCCCGAATAGTCAACACGTTTTCCCAAAAGATTCTGACGGAACCTTCCCTGCTTGCCCTTAAGCATGTCAGAAAGTGATTTGAGTGACCTATTATTGGGCCCCGTAACAGGTCTGCCCCTTCTTCCGTTATCAATCAATGCATCGACTGATTCTTGAAGCATCCTTTTTTCGTTTCTTATGATTATCTCAGGTGCTCCCAAATCCATAAGACGCTTTAGGCGGTTGTTTCTGTTTATTACCCTTCTATATAGGTCATTAAGGTCAGATGTTGCAAATCTGCCGCCATCGAGCTGCACCATAGGTCTCAAATCAGGCGGTATAACCGGAAGCACGTCAAGTATCATCCACTCCGGTCTGTTCCCGGACATCCTAAACGCCTCAACAGCTTCCAATCTTTTGAGAAGTCTCAGTTTTTTCTGTCCCGAAGCGTTTTCCAATTCCTCTTTCAGTTCTTCAGAAAGCTTCTCAAGGTCAATATCGCTAAGCAATGTTTTAATTGCCTGTGCTCCCATATCCGCTTCGAAATCGTCATCATACTTCTCACGCATATCACGATACTCTTTTTCGCTCAGGAATTGCTGTTTCATAAGCTCCCGAACATTGCCCGGGTTAGTTACAACGTACATTGAAAAATACAAAACTTTCTCAAGCATCCTCGGCGATATGTCTAAAATAAGCCCCATTCTTGACGGAATACCCTTAAAATACCATATATGAGACACCGGTGCCGCCAGCTGTATATGACCCATACGCTCTCTGCGCACTTTTGATTTAGTAACTTCAACACCGCATCTATCACAAATTTTCCCTTTATAACGTATTCTTTTATATTTCCCACAGTGACACTCCCAGTCTTTCTGCGGCCCAAATATTCTCTCACAAAAAAGACCATCTGTCTCCGGTTTGAGTGTCCTATAGTTTATGGTTTCCGGTTTTTTGACTTCTCCGTAAGACCAGCTTAGTATCTTCTCAGGAGATGCCAGTCCTATCCTCATTGAACCAAAAGTTTTAAAATCCATATTGCAGCCCCTTAATTATTTATTCTTCGTCGTCAAACTCATCTGTATTATTAAACTCGTCTGCACTACCATCATCATCGATGCCACCTTCGACATCATCAAGGATTTCGTCGTCCAGTTCGCCCTCGAAATCTTCTTCAATACTTTCCTCATCGCCTCCACCGACTTCATCCTCCAGGACTTTGGGGCTAAAAATCGGTCTTTCCTTTATCTTCAAACCAATATTAGTATCCTCATCAAAATCTCGCCTTAAATCTATCTCTTTTCCCTCTTTATCGAGTATGCTCACGTCAAGTGCCATGGATTGCAGCTCTTTTATAAGAACCTTACACGCCTCAGGAATACCCGGCTTAGGCACATTTTGTCCCTTAACTATAGCCTCATACGTTTTTACTCTTCCCACCACGTCATCCGACTTCACCGTGAGTATTTCTTGCAGTGTATATGCGGCTCCATACGCCTCCAGCGCCCAAACTTCCATTTCTCCGAAACGCTGTCCACCAAATTGTGCCTTTCCTCCCAAGGGCTGCTGCGTAACCAATGAATATGGTCCCGTGGAACGTGCATGTATCTTGTCGTCTACCAAATGGTGAAGCTTCAAATAATACATATATCCAACGGTTACGGGATTATCAAAATATTCTCCGGTTCGTCCGTCTTTGAGCATAACTTTTCCGTCTTCGCTATAACCGGCCTCCCTAAAACAGTCAAATATATCATTTTCACGAGCCCCGTCAAATACCGGAGTCATTACCTTCCAACCAAGTGCTTTTGCGGCGTACCCCAAATGCACCTCAAGAACCTGCCCAATGTTCATACGTGAAGGAACCCCCAAAGGATTAAGGACTATGTCCAAAGGCGTGCCATCGGGTAAAAACGGCATATCTTCAACCGGCAAAATCCTTGAAACCACACCTTTATTACCGTGACGTCCCGCCATTTTGTCGCCTGCGGAAATCTTCCTCTTTTGTGCTATATAACAGCGTACAACTTTATTGACTCCTGCCGACAATTCATCCCTGTGTGTCTCTCTCGTAAACACCTTAACATCCACAACTACTCCATATTCTCCATGCGGAACCCTCAGAGACGTATCTCTGACTTCCCTTGCTTTTTCTCCGAATATCGCCCTTAAAAGTCTCTCCTCTGCCGTAAGTTCGGTCTCGCCCTTAGGGGTAACCTTGCCAACAAGGATATCTCCCGCATGGACTTCAGCTCCGACCCTTATAATCCCGTTTTCATCCAAATCTTTAAGTAAATCCTCGTTCACATTGGGGATGTCACGCGTAATTTCCTCAGGGCCGAGTTTGGTATCACGTGCTTGAAGTTCGTGTTTCTCGATGTGTATAGATGTATAGACGTCCTCACGCACGACCTTTTCGCTTATTAAGACGGCATCCTCATAGTTATAACCTTCCCACGTCATAAACCCTATCAAGGCATTACGTCCCAAACTGATTTCGCCGTTTTTGGTCGCGGGACCATCAGCCAAAACTTCTCCTGCTTTGACCCTCTGCCCTTTGACGACAATCGGAACCTGATTCACGCACGTACTTTGGTTAGAACGCATGAATTTTATAAGTTTAAATCTTTCTTTTTTGCCTGAATCGTATTTTACCACTATTTTATCCGCACTTACACTCTCAATAAACCCATCTTCCTTGGAAAGTATGCAAACTCCGGAATCTACCCCCGCTTGATACTCCATCCCGGTTCCTACGATAGGTGCCTCCGTTTTTAAAAGAGGTACGGCCTGCTTCTGCATGTTAGAACCCATCAAAGCACGGTTTGCATCGTCATTTTCAAGGAATGGAATCATCGCCGTCGCAACAGACACCACCATTTTAGGAGAAACATCCATAAAGTCAGCTTTGTCCCTCTCGACTTCCACAAACTGGTCTCTATAACGACCGTTTACTTTAGGATTTGCAAACCTTCCGTTTTCATCAAGAGGTTCATTAGCCTGAGCTACAATATAATCGTCCTCCTCGTCAGCCGTCATATAGACAACTTCGGATGTCACAACTCCGGTCTCTTTGTCCACTCGTCTGAATGGCGCCTCTATAAACCCATATCCGTTAATCCTGGCAAATGTCGCCAGGTAAGAAATCAATCCCACGTTCGGACCTTCAGGTGTCTCAATAGGGCACATGCGTCCGTAATGGCTGTAATGTACGTCTCTTACCTCAAACCCGGCTCTGTCTCTGGAGAGCCCCCCCGGGCCCAGTGCAGACAAACGACGTTTATGTGTAAGTTCTGAAAGAGGATTTGTCTGATCCATGAACTGGGAAAGCGGAGATGAACCAAAAAACTCCTTTATCGCAGCGACAATCGGTCTTATATTGATGAGTGCATGGGGAGTAATAACTTCTAAGTCCTGAGCCTGTAAGGTCATCCTCTCACGAATTACTCTTTCAAGCCTTGAAAATCCTATCCTGAATTGGTTTTGGAGAAGCTCACCAACGGAACGAATTCTTCTGTTTCCCAAGTGGTCAATATCATCTGTTGTGCCTATCCCCTGAGCCAGACAGTTCATATAGTTTATCGAAGCAAAAATATCATCTATTATTATGTGCCTCGGGACCAGCTCGTCTATTCTGGACCTTATCTGAGATTTAATCTCTTTATCTGAGCTGCACGATTCTAAAATCTCCGTCAGAATGCTGAAACGAACCTTCTCTTTCACACCGCACTCTTTTTTGGCATCGAAAACCACGAAATTATTTATATCAACCATTCCGCTCGATATGATTTTAACTTCCTTGCCTTCGTGATTTACATATGCTACGCAAACTCCCATAGCTTCAAGCTCAATAGCTCTTTCTTTTGTTATAAGCTCGTCAATGTCCGCCACGATTTCGCCGGTCAACGGATTTGGAATTGGTCTGCTTAATCTCTGACCTTTAAGCCTATCCGATAAATTCAGTTTTTTATTGTATTTGTATCTCCCAACCCGGGATAAATCATACCTTCTTGCATCGAAAAGAAGCGAGTTAATATGAGACTGTGCGCTCTCTATAGTAGGAGGTTCACCCGGCCTTAATTTTCTGTATATTTCAAACAACGCCTCTTCCGTATTTTTGGACGTATCTTTTTCTATAGTTGCAAGAATTCTCTCATCCTCGCCGAAATACTCAACTATATCTGCATCCGAACTAAGCCCCAGTGCTCTTATAAAAGCAGTAATAGGGATTTTTCTGGTTTTATCTATCCTTACGTAAACTACGTCATTTACATCGTTTTCATACTCCAGCCACGCACCCCTGTTTGGTATGACGGTCGAACTGTACAGCTCCTTGCCTGACTTATCGTACTCCATTTTGTAGTAAACTCCGGGAGACCTGACAAGCTGTGATATTATGACACGTTCAGCACCATTTATAATGAATGTGCCACTGTCGGTCATAAGTGGGAACTCGCCCATAAATACATCAGACTCTTTAATTTCGCCGCTTTCACGATTTAAAAGTCTCGCCGTAACATGAAGCGGTACCGCATAAGTTGTTTCTCTTTCCTTGCACTCCTCGACGCTATAATCAGGATGATCCATATCTAAGGTAAAATCAACGAAATCCAAAATAAGATTTCCCGTATAATCGGTTATACCCGATACTTCTTTAAAAACTTCCCTTAACCCTTCCTCCAAAAACCACCTATAAGAATTTTTCTGAACTTCGATAAGATTCGGCATTTTAATTACCTCATCTATTTTGGAGAAGCTCATCCTAGTTGTTTTTCCAAGCTGAACCGGTTTGACATCCACCATATTATCAAAAACACTCCTATTCATTTGTTCGCAACAAGTCCAAACGTCTGAAAATTTTATAACGGCATAGGTATTAAACAGGACAACATCCAAGCAACAAAATCCGGCTATACATATCTTTGCATCAAATATCATCAATTTACTTGAAAAATCTCCTTGATTTTTAAATAAAATAATGGTATTATTGAGTGTAAATACATATTTGATGCTACGATAACGCAGTGTATCATTTTACCATGTAGTTATATGCGGTGTCAAGTAGGAATTTCCTATTTTTATTTTATGAGCAGGGGGCATAAGCGTGGGAATATATGAAGAGCTTGAACAAAGAGGTTTGATTGCACAGGTCACCGATGAAGAAAACGTCCGTGATTTGCTGAATAACGAAAAAATCACATTCTATACGGGGTTTGAGCCTACCGCCAGCTCCCTGCATGTGGGGCACTTTATACAGATAATGGTTATGTCACGTCTGCAAAAGGCCGGACACAGACCTATAATTCTGTTTGGTGGAGGTACGGGTATGATTGGTGACCCTTCCGGAAAGACAGATATGCGAAAAATGCTCACAGAAGAACAGATAGCACACAATATTGATTGCTTTAAAAAACAGGCTGAGAGATTTTTAGACTTCTCAGATGGCAGTGCCGTTATGCTCAATAATGCGTCTTGGCTGAGTAATTTGAATTATATCGAATTTCTGAGGGACATAGGAGTGTATTTTTCGGTCAACAAAATGCTCGCTGCCCAGTGTTATAAACAGCGCCTCGAAAAGGGACTGACTTTCTTCGAGCTCAATTACATGGTAATGCAGAGTTATGACTTTTTGCACCTTAACAGGGAATATGGCTGTAAGTTGCAGCTCGGCGGGGATGACCAGTGGAGCAATATTATAGGAGGAGTCGAACTAATAAGAAAAAAGGATAGAAAAGAGGCTTTCGGTCTTACGTTTGTGTTGCTGACCAAAAGCGACGGTAAAAAAATGGGTAAAACCGAAAAAGGTGCACTGTGGCTCGATCCTAATAAAACAAGCCCTTATGATTTTTATCAGTATTGGAGAAATATTGACGATAAAGACGTAATAAAATGTATGAAAATGCTTACTTTTCTCCCTTTGGAAGAAATAAAAACCTACGAAGATATGCAGGGAGAACAAATAAATAAAGCAAAAGAAATCCTCGCTTTTGAGGTCACCAGGCTTGTCCATGGTGAAACAGAGGCGCAAAGGGCTATGGACAGTGCAAAATCTATTTTTATGTCCGGGATAAGTTCTGAAAATATGCCGTCGTATGCTCTAAGCCAAAGTGATTTTGATAACGGTGAAATAAACATCGTTGATTTGCTGGTCAAAGCGGGGTTGTCCTCTTCCAAAGGCGAGGCGCGCAGGCTAATCGACCAGGGCGGTGTATCAGTTAATGGGGAGAAAGTTACAGATATTAGTTTTAAAATAGATAAAAATCTATTCGAAAAGGAATTCGTGGTTAAAAAAGGTAAAAAAACTTATAAAAAGATAGTATTAAAATAGTATAATTGGATATTCCGTTTGCATATATTTAACCGATGTATTTAATATCGGGGGGCATTATATGTGAAAGGAATAGTTGAAGAGAGAGCCGTGGAGCTCGGCGAATATATAATAGAAAACAAAAGTACAGTCAGAAGTGCCGCAAAGAAGTTCGGTGTATCTAAGTCTACAGTGCACAAGGATGTCTCTGAGCGGCTAAAATATATAAACATGCCGTTGTATGTCGAGGTAAAAAAAATTCTCGAAACCAACAAAGCACAGAGACACATACGAGGAGGGCTCGCTACCAAACAAAAATACATGCATCACAAATACATATTTTAAGTCCGCTGTCCACCCGGCACGAAAGTTTTACAGCCTCCGTACAACAAAACAATCCCCCTCACAGCTTCCTGCAAATAAGGGGGATTTCTACACGGCTGAATAATCTAAAAATCCTCTCCCGCACTCAAAAGCTAATTAGGAAACACCAAAAAGCTTGAAAAATGAAACGGCATTTACTAAGATAACCATGATAAAAAATCCAACCGCAATAAATTTGGTCCACCTTGCCAGGAAAGTATCAATCGACCTGGACTTATTTTTAGCTAAAAACGTATCGGCTGCTCCCCCACTGATTGCACCCATACTTTGCTGCTGCCCCTCCTGGAATAGAACAACCAAAACTATAGCTATCGAAAATAAAATCAGAGCTACCCCACCAATAATCTCTATTATACTCAAAACAAACACCTCCATAATTTCTCTAAATCACAAACAACACTTACACGCCATACAAAAAGTTCGGTACTGCCGAAAATCCGCATCACCCCTGACCCAAGGCAAAACTCTCTGCTCCGTCAAGCCACGACGATGCCACGTCCAACGCGACATAAAGATCATTTTTCTCCGTCATCTTTATTATCTTTTTATTCGAACTTACGCCGGGATCCGTGTCAAGAAGCTTTATCGAGACTTTTTCAGATATCTGCAAATCCTCTACCTGGTGCGAAGCCTTAACACTAAGCTCCGCTATAAATCTATTCTTCGGGTCCCCGTAGTAAATCGTATCTCCGCACCGAACCAGCGGCCTGCCTCTAAATTCTAATGCCTTTTTCTCTGTAGTTTTTTTATTGGCCATAAAAACCTCACAAAAAATTATTTATTTTGCGCACCATTTATTCAAGAATGCAACCACATTATAAATATGGTATTTGTACAGTATAGCACCTTCTCGAGAAAAAAACAACATAATTTCACCAATTAATTTTCTTTTTAAAAAAATTATATTTCTTCACAAATTTACCTAAATAATGCCTGCTGAGGTCAATTTAGGTTAAAATCTGTCTGTACGTCAAAATTATTTTGAGAAAAACGCTTGACTTATTTCTTCTTACTATGTATACTAAGATGTATTGTAGGCGCCCAAGTAGCTTATGTAGAGAAGAGCGTTGTTATAAAATTCAGAGGTGTCGGTGCGAACCCGTCCTAGGGCAAATTTTTATTTAATTGAAGCGAGGTTATTATCAGATGTTTGATGAGAATGGAATCGGCGGAGAAGCAACTCAAAGCGGAAACTTCACTGACAAAACTTTAGTTTGCAAAGAGTGCGGCAGTGAGTTCACTTTTACTGTCGGAGAACAAGAGTTCTATGCAGAAAAGGGTTTCCAGAATGAGCCGCAGAGGTGCAAGGCTTGCCGTGACGCACGTAAGAGAAGTGACAGAGGTTCAAGAGAGTTTTATACTGCGACATGTGCAAGATGCGGGAAAGAAGCTCAAGTTCCTTTTCAGCCACGTGAGGGTCGCGATGTGTATTGCAGCGAATGTTTCGATAAAATTCGTGAAGGCGAAGGCAGATAATTGATAATTTTTTATTGATTTTGTTTCGACTTCAATTTTATTTAAAGTCCCTCTTGATTTTGTCAGGGAGCGGACGTTTTTAGAAATCTCACAAGATCCTGCTTTTGGTTAAGATCAGTAAAGGCCTGTTGGCTTTACCGGTCGGAGTAAAAGTGGGGTTTGTTTTGTGCAAAAACTTACTTAAGTGTCCTATTATTCCATCAAATTAGAAAGCCTGTCTTTTAACTCTTTGTTTATATCTTTTTTTCTCGTCATCAGCGATAAAACAGCGTAATAAATCCCGCCGGGGTCTTTTCTGAAATTTTCTTTTACTTTTTCAGCCTGTTTTATGTCCGGCACATATAGGTTAAACCGAAGAAGGTCAAACTCCCCTCCTGATATACTGCAAATAACCGTATAACCAAATTCGTTTTTCTCTATTTTTACCTTATTTTCTTCCTCATTTTTCACACGTCTTAATGTGCTTATTCCTGAGTCTAACGCTCTTTCACGCACGCTCAGAGGAATGACGGCGTAAAGTTGGTCAGATATAATCTTACCGCTTTTTTTAAGCGTATATTTCTCCGAGTCTTTGTTTATCTCTATATTTCCTCCATAAACAAGTTCAGAGAAGGCCTCACCTGCTTCGAAATAATTTGCAAGCCCCTTTTCTTGTAGTGCGGACAGAATGTCTTGCTTATTCATGTCACCGATTTTGTCGAGCATATAGCATATCAAGACTTTTATATCTTGCTTACTACGTAGCCCACCGGGCTCTACTCCCGCGGTAAAAGTATTTTCATTCATATTTTCACTCCTAAAACATTGATTTAATTTTAAAAATGTGATAATATATATATAACCCAAGTTTAAGTTTTTCGAACATCTACTCTTATCCCTGACTTATTCAAACTGTTTTCCACGCTCTTTTTAATTTCTCCCCTGAGTTCGTCTGCATTTTTTTTTTCGCAAAATAACGTAATTTCTATATCTGCCCCCTTGGAATCCGAGGTATTATAATGTATATTTGGCGGAGGAATTTGAACTACTTTTTGGTCGGAAATGAACAATATTTCCAGCATTTTTCTGATATTCATCCCGGGCTCGCTCCCCTCAAGAAAGATATCAAAAGAATATTGGCAAACGTCATACGGGCTGTCTCTTACTATATTATTAGATACCAGACGAAAATTAGGGATAATTATCGAACATCCTTCCTGTGAATTAAGCGTTGTGAATATCGTCTCAATTTTTGTGACTGTCCCCTTTACGTTTTCAAACTCTATGTAATCGCCCACTCGAATGGGTTTATTAATGACCAATAAAAGCCCGCTTACGAAATTAGATAAACTGTCTTTTAATACGAGTCCTATCGTTACAAGTGAGGCTCCTATTGCAGTTATCGTAGAGGTCATATTTATTCCCAAAACAGAGAGAGCCAATAATACTAAAATTGCTCTCAAAACAAATTTCAGTATCAACGATAAAAACCATACCAGTCCCATATCAAGGTTCGTACGCATTAAAAATACTGCTGATAATCTGCACAGTTTATTTATTATCCAGCTTCCGACCAGCACCAACACCAATATTTTAATTATTTCGGTTCCGTAATGCATACACCAAGAATTTACAATGCCCCAAATATAATTAATATCCTGCATAGGACACTCTCCCCAATAAAAATTAATCAATTACAATTATACCATTAAAAATTGTTACTTCAAGGAGTGTAGGTGAAATTGAAAAGGAAATTTACTTTATCTTTTATATTTTTATGCGCATTATCGCTGTTATTTACACCTTATTGTTCTGCAAAACCAAATCCCTCACAGATGATTATTTGCACAAACAGAGAAAATCTAAACAGAAACGATATTTTGCATATGTGGGTAAAAATAATATCATCCGGTGCGAAGAGTCTATCTCATTTGGATATGCAGCTTAATTTCGACAAAGACAAACTTGAATTTGAAAGGTCTAATTGCAAGGGCAAAACAGAAAACATCGAGCTTACCGCTAAGGAAAATCCCGGCGGCAGTTTAGAAATCTCTTATGTAAATCACAAAGGGCTGACCTTAAATACCAAAAGACACATACCAATATTTAATCTTAATTTTAGAGTTAAAAAAGATGCACCAATCGGCAAAACTGACATAACCGCCATTATCAAAAATGTTTCTGATGGTGCCTCTGAAACAGACCCCAATAGCAATTTTCAGCTTCAAAAAACATTGACTATCTCCGGCAAAGCTGAGACATGTACTCTCAAATCCCTTTCGCCGTCCGAAGGTAAACTGAATTTGCCCTTTGACCCTAATATACTTGATTATTCAGTAGACGTTCCTTCTGATGTTAAAGATATTACTTTTAATTCTATAGCCAGTGACCCTGATTCCGAAGTAAAAGTCTCAAGGCACAAATTAAATGCAGCCGGCAAAACGACAAATATTAAAATAACCGTGAGAAACAAAGCCAAAAAGGCAAAACTAATCTATAATATAACCGTTAACCGTGCGGCAAAGCCCGAGAAGTCTGAGGAGAGTAAGGGCAGCACTAAGACTGCAAAACCTGTGAAAAATAAGAACCGGTCTGAGGAAAAGCCCGTTAAAAAATCAAGCAAACTCCCTTCCTCCGGCGAAACCAAAGCTAAATTCTATTCGGACGAAGAACTACATGAAAACGATTATAAAAATCCCTCCAAAGAAACAAATAATTTAGACCCTGATTCTCAAGAAACCACCGACGGGGAAGATTTTGAGGACAGTGAAGACGATGCTCTCGATGAATCCGACGAAGAGGACGCAGACGAAGAGGATAAGGACACTGAAGAAACTACCAAAACTGAAAATTCCAAATCAAATTCAGAGCCCTGTACAGAAGCTGCTCCCGTTAATGCCATGGGTGCCGAAGAAACGCAGACATCCGACACCGTCAGCGGTAACTTTACACCTATTTTAATTGCGGCCGCATTTTTTACAGTATTGGCACTTTCATATTCTGTGTTTCAAATCTCAAAACTATATTTCAAACAAACAATTATATAATTAGCTACAAAAAAACACGTATTTTCTCAATAGTATTGACCGAAAATTTTTGACGATTCCATACTTCACACCCACAAATCTAAAATAAATTGTATAAAGCTACGTCGCCCGCCGAAATTATAGATATTAATTTTACAAATCATAAATTTCAAGAGAATGTGTCTGGGCTATGCTCTGCCATTTAAAATGAGGCATCAAGGGGGAGGAATCAAAATCCTCCCCTTAGGCTTTCTTATGCCGGCTTTCTTCACAAAAGAAATGGTAAAACAGCTAATTATTCCTCAAAACTACCTGTACCATATATACTATTTGCCTCATGGTCACGATCCTCTTTTTCTCTAACATCCTTACGATTAAAACCGCTCCCCACTAAGCCCAAAGGCACCTCATCATCACCCCAGGTTCCCATAGCGGATAACTTATGCTCTTTAGCTACCTTGCAGGCCTTACCCCAATCCTTAAATACTCCGTAACTTTTATTATTGGTAGAATCAAAAACCTCAAAACCCCCATCGACTTTTCTAAGCGATCCCCCAGACGCTTTTGATAAATCCCTCTCGTTCTGTTTTGTAATATCTACTTTCTTAGAATCTTTCTCATGCATATTTATTCCTCCTTCTTGTGCTAAAAAATTCAATAACCTTCTTGAAAACGAAAGTTATGTGAATATAGTAACAAATAATCGAAATATTGTCAATATATTTTATTCAATGTATATAAATATTATGGGTGAAAATAGCTCCCGGAAATATCTCCGAGATAAAAACCAAATATTTAATGCATTCTGTAAGAATGGTTACAGATTTGCCCCGACCCATCTTACTCGAAACTTCCCACTCCGAGGGGATTCGCTGTATGATCACGACTTTCCTTTTCTCCGATACCCCTTTGGGTAACGGCGGGCTCCCAATACTTTCCCTACCGTAAGGGTAGACAGATTATTTTCTTTCGCTACTTCAATCGCCTCATCTAGACTCAAAAACGTTCCATAACTTTTATTTTTCGCAGGATCAACGACTTCAAATCCCAAAAACTCATCCGGTGCACGACCCTCGTATCCTCTAAAAACTCCCTGAATGAATCCTCCTGATACTTCCGATAGAAGGTCTTTTCCATATTGCTTCACGGCGTCTCCTGCAGTCAAATCATAGTAACCTGTGTCTTCTAATTTCTGTATGTGAGGTTTTATTTCCGGCGTGGGCAGAGACGGCGCCGGGGTATCTTTCTCTTCCTTGTTGTCTTTTTTCCCATGGTTAAAAAATCCTCCAAACATATCAATTCCTCCTTTTCCATCTAGAATTTGGTAACTTTCGCTGTATGGAAAGCTACGTAATAAATTATAACAAATATGTATAAAATATCAACTATTTTTCATAAAAATTATATTTTTTGTTTATCATATAGAAAACATAGATATATTTGGCATTGTATAGCATAAAAATATCTAAAAACTATAAATAATCACCGATATTTTGACTATATCCTCTTTCTATAAAATCAATTCATCCATAAATAGGTGCAAAACCTTTAGAATAACCATTCTATAAAAGATTTTTTAAGCATATAAATTCTTCACGGGGGGAGAATAAAATGAAATTCTTTATATTAACCAGAAAAAAACTTATATTGATTGCGGGATGCGTATGTGCAGGATTACTTTCAGCCATTTTTTCTTTAAATGGACTCGGCGTTTTTGCAAGCGGCTCGAAAGATAAAAAAATACCTATTTACAGGGTGGATAAAAAAGAAAAAGTAGTAAGCATATCTTTTGATGCCGCATGGGGCAATGAGCAAACTCAAACCCTTCTGGATATACTAAAAGAACATAATATAAAATCCACTTTTTTCTTGGTGGGCATGTGGGTTGATAAATATCCGGAGTCAGTTAAAGCGATTTTCGATGGTGGGCATGATGTTGGAAATCATTCAAATACACATCCTCATTTGCCACAGGCTCAAAGGGATAAAATAAAATCTGAAATCGATGACTGCAATAATAAAATCGAGAAAATTACAGGTAAAAGGCCCATTCTTTTCCGTCCACCATATGGCGATTATAATAATGCCGTTGTGGAGGTCACAAATGAGCTTAATATGCATTGTATACAGTGGGATGTTGACAGCCTCGATTGGAAAGATCCTTCCGCTGACGAAATGGTAAAACGAATAAAAAGCAAAATAAAACCCGGTTCGATAATCCTGATGCACAACGGTGCTAAAAATACTCCTGAAGCATTGCCCAGAATCCTCGATATGATAAAAGAAGAGGGATATTCAGTCGTCCCAATCTCAGAGATAATATACAAGGAAAACTATACAATCCAGCACGATGGAACACAAATCCCGGCTCAAACCTAAAAGTCATTACTTTAGGTATCAGATAGTCTTTAGTTCTTGCCTTTTCGATTTTTAGTAATTCAAACCATAAATCACATGACATCTTAAAAGCCACATCTCTAAACAGGCGTGGCTTTGATTTGTTTGGTGTTTTAAATGTAAATTACATTTCTCCATTTCTCAACAAAACGGCTTTTAATTAATGTCTGTTACGTAATATATTCCATATCTCGTCTACTTTTTCCTGCTGCTGTCTGCGATTTGACCCGTAACACCAAAATGAATCACTGTTATCACTGGTATGCCTCGTTGCCCTTATAGCACCTCCGTCAAACTCAAACCCATACTTTTCAATCAGCTTTTCCGCCGAGTAATTCTTGAGATCCGAATCAAAATTTTTATCAGATCTAGATATCCCAATTATATTTGCCATAATGTCACCTCCTTTCTATAAATATTATATTTATATCATACATATATATCAATATATTTTCATAATTTATGTTGACAACATAAAATGTAAAATGTAAAATATGCATATACACACCTAAATAATTAGAAAAATATGTAATTTTTGTTAGTAAAAATATATTTTGTTGGGCATTAGGATTATAGTTTTTGGCCTGTTTGGCAAATTTGTAAAAAGCAGGGTATTTAATATGGCAAACCTAACCAGCAGGGAAAAAAGGGAAAGCATCTCAGGTAAGAGCTTATTATGAGTAAAATCTGATTTTATTTGTTAGAGCAAAAAATTATGTTGATAAAGGAGGTTTTATCATGGCAAAGCTATTTAAAACAAAAGAAGAAATACAGCAGGAAAAATTGGACAAACAATTGTCGGATTTGAGAGTCAAAGACAGAGTGGAGTTTTTGACCGTCACCGCAGAAGGAAACGTGGAGTTTAATCAAGAACTGTTTGATGAGAAGTTTGGCTGGATCGCTGATGATAAAAGTGATTTAAAGGAAGCTGTCTCCAAAACTAAGGTCAAAACTCTGAAAAGTGCCAAGGGTCTCATGGAAAAACTCCATGGCCCGATAGGGGCTCTAGGTACGTTTTTGGATCAAGCCGCAGACAAATTTAATAAAAATAATGTAAAATATAAAAATGCTCCAGTCATTCGCGGCGCAGAGGAGAATATATCCAAACTGCAGACCTACAGAGTATCATTAAAAAATCAAGCTTTAACCTTAACAGAGCAAATCAGCGAGCTTAAACAGCAAATAACCAATGCTGAGAAGGCTAATAAATCAGTACAAGACAAAAAAGAAAAGCAATTCAATGCGAAAGAAATATCAAAAAGCAAAAAGGCTCTTAAAGATGCTCGTGCATGTAAGAAGAAGCTTTTATCACTTATAACTTCGGCCGGAAAGGCACTTAAAAAAGTAAAAAGCGGTGCTCGGCATTTAGGCATAACATCCGTAAAAAACGTAAATGGTATCGCTTCTCATGTTAGCGCCCTCTTTGATAGAGTAGATATCACAAATTTACAATCAATAGCAGAATCAGACCCTGAGCAAATCGACAGTAACGCAAAAAAGGATATTAAAGCCTTCCAAAGTTCCTTGAAAAAGGCCCTCAAGGAAACAAAGGCTAGAAATAAGCAACTAAAAACTCTGATCATCGGTACAGCGGACGACGGTGGTGCAGATAAAGCAGATGACCTCATAAAGGAGGCATTTGAAGATATAGAAGAATCAACAGGTCTTTTCAGCTATTTGGATGCATTGGGACAAATCCCTGATATAGAAACTCCTGAGGCTGTTCAAAGCGTGGAAGAGGCAGAAAAATTAAACCAAGAGGCTGCCAGCGGTCTTAATGACTTAGGTAGGTTGGCAAGGAAGCTCTCCAGAGGAGTGAGTGTCTTGCCCGAAAAAATAAAAAACTACAAAAAAAAGTGGCGAAAACAGGGCATTTCCGAAGAAACCATAAAATTGATGATTATCGACATAGCCGCCAGACTCTCTGAAAAGGTTAAACTGCAAAATTCTATGGATCTATCTGCCACAATTAAAGATGCAAAAGCGAGTTGCATGGTCGCTTCCGTGACGTATGCCGCTGCAACCGTACCTTTCGCCACGGCTGCTTTCGCAGTAGAGGATGTTATAATTACAGTAGATATCGCTCTTATGTGGGTGGAGGGAATCGTAGCCGTGATAATCGGAATTATAACAGCTGAACCGATACTTATATTTGTCGGTGTTGGGGTAATGGCTATGGGTGGCGCTTTGGAAGGCGGGGCTTTATATCTTAACAAAGAAAAGCGAAAGCAAGAAGAGGCATCAAGAAAACGAGAAGCGCAACTGCGCAAACAAGCTCACGAAAAGGATTCAAACACTAAAACCGCAACAAAAAACAGTCCCGCATCGGAAATCCCTGTTAAACAGCAAAATAACTCCCAATTGGAAAATGAAAATCAGCAGCACAGTACACAAAATAGCACCTTCACACAATAAATTAAGCAGCAATCCCCCATTGTATAATTAAACCAATCCTAAAACACGCTATATTAAAAGCTCTTCCCCGGTTGACCTCGGAAGAGCTTTCTTTAATGTGGCTTTATTTCTTTCTATCAAATGATGGATTAAATGCGTAGAAGTTTTTGTGGTCAAGTTTATCGGTGCAAATTCTTAATCCCTCACCAAAGCGCTGGTAATGTACAATTTCTCTTGCCCTTAAAAATTTAATTGGGTCCCTTACATCCGGATCGTCACAAAATCTCAAAATATTTTCGTAGGTAGTCCTTGCTTTTTGCTCTGAAGCGTTATCATAAGAACAACTTGGATTCATAAAATTCTATAAATAACTTTTCTACACGAATGTAACAATTCGTGTTTTTATATTAAGGTGGGGAAATTATGGAAATAGAGATACTGTGTGATAGGTGTTTTAAAAGCGTAGAAAATGACAGGGTTGTATATAAATACGGGAGTGCTGTTTACTGTGAAAAATGCCATGAAATTATTAAAAAAGAAATTATGAAAGATATGCAGGATTTGTATATTCAAAAAAATATTCTGGGAGATGATGAAAATGAAATTTCTGAAGAAGATAACCTCCGGATTCAACAAAATGATTGATGATTGCCGCAAAGCTTTGAAGTCAATTAAAGAGCCGGATTGGTATGAAGTAGATTATTCGGATGACAAATTTTGGGACGATTACCTCAGGGCAGCCGAAACCAGAAAATTACAATTCATTGACAAAGATACCAAATATAAATTTTATTATTCCGAAATGGATGAGGAGGAACAAGAATGGAGACGCTGAGAGAAATATCCGAAAATTACCGGGAAATATTGTGGGACGCCGTGAACTGTGACGAACTTTCGAGCGAAATGATTGAAAAAATCACATCTACAAATGAGAAATTCGATAAAAAAATAGAGAACATGGCGTATGTTGCGGAAGAAATAACAGCAAAATGCAACGTTGCGAAAAACGAGGTGGACAGGCTTAACGACCGAATCAAACGATGGCAGAAAAACTTGGATTCGCTGAAGGAATACATGAAAAACGAAATGTTGTCCATTGGGAAAAATAAAGTGGAATCGCCATTTTACACCGTAAGAATCAGAAGAAATGAAGCTTGCGAAGTCGATAAAGATTTTATCGCCGAGGCAAAAGAGAAAAATTTAACGACGCTTTTGCGGGTAATCCCGGAAAAAATCGAACCCGATAAAACTGCCATAAAAGAATACATAAATTCGGGGAAAGCCCTACAGCACGCAAAAATAGTGGAAAAGCAGAGTTTAAATATTAAATGAATAGGAGCAAGAAAAATGTTTTTAAGCCGTCAAATCAGAGACGCAATGGTCGATAACGTTGAGTTCGTTAAAAATCTTGTGGAGATAATAAAAAATGACTCCCGTTTGAGGCAAAAGACCTCTAACGGAAGCCAAAAAGAAGACATGTGCATTGATTATAGCACATGCGAAGGTGAAATACAAGTAAAATTTGATCCGACAAAAAAGATTACAAATGTATTTTTCAAAAATGAGATAAGGGAAAGGAAACAGCAATATGGAAAATAAAAATATTTTGGATAATATGCCAAACAAATCGCCTGATGAAACCACTCTCCCAAAAGAGTGTAAGCCCCTAGAAAACGAAAACTTGACGAAGGATGAAAATATGTTTGCTGAACTTTTCGGGATCAA
>CASPLG010000020.1 GCA_949422855.1 uncultured Eubacteriales bacterium
GCTGGTACTTATGGTGATAATAATGATATGTATAGGTATAATGAATAAATTTGACAGTGAAGATGAGAAACAGCAAGCGATTATGATGTGAATATTTCGAACAAAAGGGAGTGATGTTGTGAAGGTACTTGACCGTGTGTACATGAGTTTGGTTTTTGTGTTTTTATATTTGCCGATTTTTGTTTTGATAGTGTTTTCCTTTAACAATTCTAAAAGCAGGTCTGTGTGGTCGGGATTTACATTTAGGTGGTACATGCGTTTGTTTGAGAATAAAGAAATAATTTCTGCGTTTTCAAATACGATTATAATTGCCGTTGTTGCTTCGATTCTTGCAACCGTACTTGGTACTACTGCGGCAATCGGTATAATTAAGACGAGAGGTGTGGTTAAAAAAATTATTATGGCCATAACAAATATTCCCATGATAAATCCCGAGATAGTCACCGGTGTATCATTGATGATATTGTTTGTACTTATTTATAATACTACCGGTTTATTGGAACCGGGAATTGTTACCATGATAATTGCTCATACAACTTTCTGTTTACCGTATGTTATATTATCGGTCATACCTAAACTAAGACAGCTTGACCCGAATTTATATGAAGCTGCTCAAGATTTGGGATGCACTCCCGCAAAGGCTTTTTTTAAAGTGGTATTTCCTGAGATTTTGCCGGGCATTATAACGGGGGGGATGATGGCGTTTACAATGTCAAT
The DNA here is from genome assembly GCA_949422855.1 of uncultured Eubacteriales bacterium. Classification (GTDB taxonomy): domain Bacteria; phylum Bacillota; class Clostridia; order Oscillospirales; family Acutalibacteraceae; genus CASPLG01. The sequence continues at coordinate 718 of CASPLG010000020.1, forward strand.
AGATGATTTTGTCATAAGCTATTTCACGAGCGGCACAACAAAAACTCTTCCGATAACCATATATTCAATGACGAGAAAAATTGTAAGCCCTGAGATAAATGCACTTTCAACAATTTTATTTTCTGTAATTTTTGTTTTGCTGTTTGCTATTAATATACGTCAAATTAAATCCAAGAAAGTAAAGGAGAATTGAAGTGAAAAAAAATAAAAATTTCCTTTTACTTGTTTTTTTGTGGATATTTGTTTCTTTGTCTGTTACAGCTTTGTGCGGATACGGTTTTGGAAGCTCCAAAAATCACATAACAATAAATGTTTATAATTGGGGGGAATATATATCAACCGGTGTGGAAGGGAGCCTGGATGTTAATGGTCAATTTACAAAAGAGACGGGTATAGACGTTAATTACACTACATTTCAGAGTAATGAAGAGTTATTTGCAAAGCTTTCCGGTGGTGGAGCGTCGTATGACGTTATAATTCCGTCTGATTACATGATATCGAGACTCATAGAAAATAATATGCTTGAAAGGCTGGATTTTAAAAACATACCGAATTATAAATTTATAAGTGATAACTTTAAAAACCGTCCTCATGACGCAAACAATGAATATTCCGTACCGTACACATGGGGACTGATGGGTATATTTATCAATAGGAGTATGGTTGATGAACCACTTGACGAAATAGGGTGGGACATATTATGGAACAAGAAATATGCCGATAAAATACTCATGTTTGATAATTCCCGAGACGCTTTTGCTATTTCCTTAATGAGGTTAGGATACTCGATAAATACGCTTAACCCAAAGGAATGGAACGCGGCTGCAGATGAACTAAAAAAGCAAAGACCTCTTGTACAAGCCTACGTAATGGATCAAATTTATGACAAAATGGGGAACGGTGAAGCTGCGATAGCACCTTATTACTCGGGTGATGCGGGAATAATGGTGAAAAGTAACCCCAATATAAGTTTTGTTGTGCCGAAGAGCGGAACTAATTTATTTATGGATGCGATGTGCGTGCCTAAGGGTTGTACTCATAAAAAAGAGGCCGAACAATATATAAATTTCATGTGCAGGGCGGACATTGCCTTGGCAAATGCGACTTATACCAACTATTCCACTCCTCAGACTGAAGCTTATAAGGAGCTGCCCGAAGAGACTAAATCAAATAAAGTATTTTATCCCAGTGACGATGTTATAAAAAATACTGAAGTTTTTATTAATTTGCCAAAGGACATTAACCAAAATATCAATGATTTGTGGATTGAGATAAAAACCGGAGGGGAAAGTAATCCAATATCTCTTGTTGCAATAATATTTGGATTTGTGTTATTATATATACTGGTGAGCATGTACAAGAAAAACAAGTGTAAATTTTTATAGGGTGAGAGTTTATTTTAGGAGGTTGTTAATATGGTGAGCGTAAAGTTTAAAGATGGAAATAATGTTGTGGAGTTTTCTATAGGGACTACCATTTTAACCACGAACCTATATGAAAACGGATGTATTTAAAAATTTTTATACTTGGGAGGAAATAGCATGATTAGTGTTAGATTAAAAAGCGGTGATGTTATAGATTGTCAAGAGGGGATAAGGGTCATTGAGTTAGCCGAAAAAATAAGTGCAAATCTTGTGAAGAATGCTACTGCGGCTAGGATTGACGGTAAGGTTTGCGATTTAAGGACACGGCTCAACAATGACTGTAAAGTTGAAATTTTGACGTTTGACGATAGCGACGGCAAAAAGGCATATTGGCATACAACGTCTCATATAATGGCTCAGGCTGTAAAAAGGCTTTACCCTAATGTGAAGCTCGCTATAGGACCGGCTATTGATGATGGATTTTATTATGATTTTGATTCGGAAAATCCTTTTAGTGATGAGGATAAGTCTAAAATTGAAGAAGAAATGAAAAGAATCATAAAGGAAGATTTGCCTATTGAAAGATTTTCTCTTGCGAGGGAAGAAGCGATAAAACTTATGAAGGAAAGGCAAGAGCCTTACAAAGTTGAGCTAATTGAAGCCTTGCCGGAGGGAGAAGAAATTTCCTTTTATAAGCAGGGTGACTTCGTAGATCTATGTGCGGGACCTCATTTGATGAGCACAGGGAAGGTAAAGGCTGTAAAAATTTTGTCTTCGTCTGGTGCCTATTGGAGAGGCGACGAAAAGAACAAGATGCTGCAGAGGATTTATGGGATTTCATTTCCTAAGGTAAGCCAGGTTGACGAATACATAAAGCTGATTGAGGAGGCAAAAAAGAGGGACCATAGAAAATTAGGTAAAGAGCTTGAGTTATTTTTCTTCGATGAAACAGCACCTGGTATGGCGTATTGGCTGCCTAAAGGGTTTAGGATGATGAATATTTTGATTGACCTTTGGAGGAAGGAGCACGACAAAAGAGGGTATCAAGAATTTTCAGCGCCACAGCTGAATAGTAGTGAACTTTGGAAAACCTCTGGACATTGGGAGCATTACAAAGATGATATGTTTGTGCTGGAAGATTCTGATGGGAGGGAACAGGCATTAAAACCGATGAACTGTCCGAATGCTATTAAGATATTTGCATCGAAATTGAGGAGCTATAAAGACCTTCCGCTTAGATTTAATGATATTGACGTAATCCATAGAAATGAAAAATCCGGTCAGCTAAACGGTCTGTTCAGGGTACGTATGTTTAGGCAGGACGATTCTCATAATTTTGTTACGCAAGACCAGATAGCAGAGGAAATTAAGGATATAATTGGAATAGCGAGGTACTTATATGGTTTGTTTGATATCGATTTTGAGCTTTCTTTGTCTACGAGACCGGATGATTTTATGGGAGAAATATCTTTGTGGAACAAAGCGGAGCAGAATTTGAGAGACGTTTTGGATGAGCTATGCGGAAAAGATAAATATAAAATCAATGAAGGTGACGGTGCTTTCTACGGACCCAAGATAGATATCAAGATGAAAGACTGTTTGGGAAGAGAGTGGCAAATGGGGACAGTCCAAGTTGACTTTCAGCTACCTCTGAGATTTAACTTATCTTATATTGATAAAAATGGTGATAGGAAAATGCCGATTCTCATTCACAGGGCATTGTTTGGCTCATTCGAGAGGTTTATTGGAATTATCACAGAGCATTATGCCGGAGTATTTCCAACATGGCTTGCCCCTGTTCAGGTAAAAGTTTTGCCTATTACAGATGCACATGTGCATTATGCTGAGGAACTAATGGAAAAATTATCTAAAAGTGACATTCGTGCTGAATTAGACCGTAGAAATGAGAAGATTGGTTATAAAATTCGTGAGGCTGAGCTTGGGAAAATACCTTATATGGTGGTTGTTGGGGATAAAGAGATGGCGAATGGGACGCTTTCGGTCAGATCGCATAAAGAAGGAGATTTAGGAACTGTAGCTATAGAAGAGTTTATAAAAAATATAGAAGATGAAATAAATAACAAAAAATAAAATTGTTCTAGATAAAAAATACAGGCCTCTTCGGCAGAAGCCTGTGTTTTTGGTTGATTATGGAGTGATTAAGTGATATCAGTTGCAATAGATGGTCCGGCAGGGGCGGGAAAAAGTACGGTAGCCAAACTTTTATCTAAAAAATTGGGGTTCTTATATTTCGATACGGGAGCCTTGTATAGGGTTCTGGGGTATTATTTTATTAAAAATAAGCTTGACTATAAAAATCCGGAAGTTGTGAAAAGCAATATAAAGAAAATAAAAATTTCATTTAAGTTTGTCAGGAACCAGCAAAAGATGTTCCTGTGCGATGAAGATGTAACATACAAAATACGAAATGGTGAAGTTTCGATGGCAGCATCGATAATTTCTGCGATTCCTGAAACGAGAGAATTTTTACTTGGCATTCAAAGGGACATAGCGAATAAAAACAATGTTGTTATGGATGGGCGTGATATAGGGACGCAAGTGCTGCCTAATGCTGATGTAAAAATATTTTTAACAGCAGACGTTAGAGTGAGGGCACAGAGGAGATTGAAACAATTAAGGAGAAGAAATCCTAATGTGTATTATCGTGACGTACTAAATATGGTAGAAAAAAGAGACAAAAATGATAGAGAACGTAAAATTTCCCCACTCGTTCCGGCGAGAGATGCAATAATTTTTGATACAAGCAGGCAGAGTTTAAATCGGACCATATTTAAATTAACTAGAATAGTTGGGAAGCGTATTAATGGAAAGAAATAGATTATTTTATAAGTTAATAAGAGGTATGCTTATTTTACCGGTTAAGATTATTTTCCCTTATGAGGAGAAGGGCAAAGAAAATATAGAAAATATAAAAAATTCGTATATTTTGTGCTCAAATCATTTGTCAAATTTAGACCCTGTATTTTTGCTTATATCAAACCCGAGGCCTATATGCTTTATGGCAAAGGCTGAATTATTTAAGAATAAAATTTTCGGTTGGATATTAAAAAAATTGGGGGCATTTGCCGTTGAGAGAGGAAAGGGAGACAAAAAAGCTCTTATAAATGCAGAAAATACTTTAAAGCACGGCGATATATTGGGGATTTTTATTGAGGGCACACGCTCCAGGACAGGGGATTTTTTAAAACCTAAATCGGGTGCAGCACTTTTAGCGTGTAAAACCGGAACTCAGGTTGTGCCTGTATGTATAACCGGGGGAGGAAAAGATAATAAAGTAAAAGCTTTTAAAAAGACGGTTATATCCTATGCAGAGCCTGTATGTCCTCCCAGAATTTCAGCAGGGGACGATATTGGTGTTGGGATGCTGCGCAAAACTAGCAATAACATTATGGATAAAATCAAAGGAATGAGATAAATATGAACATTATGGTGGCGGAGACCGCCGGTTTTTGTTTTGGGGTTAAACGTGCAGTTGAGATGGTATACAATCTGCTTTCTAAAGGAGTAAAGGTTTGTACATTGGGTTCCCTTATCCATAACGAATATGTTGTGAACAAATTAAAAAATGCTGGTGTAATTGTAATTGAGGACATAAAAGACATACCGGTTGGATATACTTTAGTTGTGCGTTCTCACGGGGTAACTAAGTCTTGTACAGACTATATGGATAAAAATTCGATACCCTATGTTGATGCAACGTGCCCATTTGTAAAAAAGATACACAAAACGGTAGAGAGTGAAAGCTTTCTTGGTAGAAAAGTCTTAATAGCAGGAGATATTAATCATCCTGAAATAATGGGAATAATGGGATATTGTAGGGGTGACTGTATGGTCTTTAAAGACCACCAAGAGCTAAAAAAAATAGCGGAAAAGTGCAAAAATTTTAGTGTAATGGACGTATCTCTTGTAGCACAGACAACTTTTGACGCAAATGAGTGGATAAAATGTGTAAATTTAACTAAAAATTTATTTACAAACCCCATCATTTATGATACAATATGTAACACTACGCAATTAAGGCAAAAAGAATCCGAAAAACTGTCTAAAATATCAACGTGCATGGTGGTTATTGGCGGAAAAAACAGCTCTAACACCTGTAAACTGTATAATATTTGCAGTAAAAATTGCAAAACATTTTGGATAGAAACATGTAAAGAACTGGATTTAGACTACCTTAGAAATTGTGAATGCGTGGGGATAACTGCCGGGGCGTCGACTCCGGAGGAAATTATAGAGGAGGTAGAGGGTGCTATGGTAACTGATTTTGAGTCTGGAAATGAAGAAAATGAGAACTTTAAAGAGCTTCTTGAGGAGTCATTTAAAGGAGATTATCATGGGAGGCGTATCAAAGGGACGGTTGTGAGCGTAAATCCGAGTGAGATTTATGTGGATGTCGGGAGGAAACAGTCAGGGATTGTCCCGAAATCTGAATTTACAAATGACCCTAATGCTAAATTAGAGGAGCTTGTAAAAGTCGGAGATGAACTTGACCTTCTTGTTATACGCACGGATGATCAGGAGGGAACTATAACTTTGTCGAAGCTGAGAGTGGATGCGGATAAACATTGGGATGAGATTGAGGAGTCGTACAAATCCGGGGAGATACTTGAGGGAGTGGTATGCAAAGTTGTCAAAAGTGGTATCTTGGTTGCATATAAATCCTTTAATGTATTCATTCCTGCCTCTCATGTAGGCGGAAACAGAACCATACCTTTTGAGGAGTACCTAAATAAGAGCGTGCGTTTTAAAATAATAGAAGTTGATAGTCGTAAGAGAAGGATTGTCGGGTCGATAAAAGAGGCGAAAAATGAGGAAAGAGGCCAGGAATTAGAAAAATTCTGGTCTGATATAGAAGTGGGCAAGGTTTATAAAGGCATTGTCAGGTCAATAAAAAGTTATGGTGTGTTTGTTGACCTGGGCTGTATAGACGGTTTGGTTCATGTCTCGGAGCTGACCTGGGACAGAAGTAAAAAGCCCTCAGATGTCGTCTCGGTCGGGCAAGAGATAGAGGTAAGGGTTAAAAGTTTTGACAGGGACAAAGGAAAGGTGTCACTATCTTACAAGAAGGAAGATGACAATCCTTGGACTGTCATAAAAAACAAGTATCCTGTTGGGACTGTGTTTGAAACCGAGATAGTAAATATTGTGCCGTTCGGAGCTTTTGCGAGGGTTGTTCCGGGGGTCGACGGATTAATTCACATATCACAAATTGCAGACCACAGAATAGAATCCCCAGGAGAAGTTCTCTCGGTGGGTCAAAAAGTTCGTGTGAAGGTTAGAGAGATAGACGAGGAAAATAAACGTTTGAGCTTGACAATGAAGGGGATAGATAACCCGCAGGAAGAAGGTTTACAGTCTGGGGAGGAAGACTAGCAATCCAAGACAATGAGAACAAGCAAGACAAAATTTAGGAGTCTTGCTTGAATTTTTCTATAATTTTATTTTTCAGGAGTGTTTTCCTATTATCAGATATGCTATTTTTCACCGCATATTGTAGGGCATCTCTGTCTCCTATCAAAACGACGAGCTTTTTTGCCCTTGTAATGCCGGTATAAATGAGATTTCTCTGCAGAACCACCCGACTTTGGTAATGAATAGGAATTATTATAATTGGGAACTCTCCGCCTTGGGACTTATGTATTGTTATAGCGTAGGAGAGTGACAAATCATCGAGTTCTTGGTAGAGGTAATTAATTATGTTACCGTCAAAATTTACATCTATGGAGTTAGTTTGTAAATTCACGCTAGTTATCAGGCCAATGTCGCCGTTAAATACATTTTTATCATAGTTATTCTTTATTTGCATAACTTTATCGCCTAGTTTATATACGCTTGCCCCTTTTTTTATGAACAGCTTATTGTCATTTAGGATACTTTGCAATTCAGTGTTCAGATTTTCCGTACCGAGCAGTCCCCGCTTCATTGGGGATAGAACTTGAATGTCTCTAATTCTATCAATTTTATAACAATTTGGAAGTCTTTGTGCGCAGAGATTTTTTATAGAAGAGACTATATTTTCCGGGTTTGTCTCATATATGAAGAAGAAATCGGAACTATTTTTGTTTGATAAATCGGGCACTTCACCCAAGTTAATTTTATGAGAATTGGTAATAATTTTGCTGGTCTGGGTTTGTCTGTAAATTTTGTTCAATCTTACAACGGGGACAGCTTTAGAATTAATTATATCACGCAGGACATTTCCGGCATTTACAGACGGCAACTGATCAGCATCGCCTACCATTATTACTATCATTTTGTCGGGGATTGCCTTCAATAGATTATACATCAGGACTGTATCTATCATAGAACTCTCGTCTATTATAATTACATCTCCGTCCAGGGTGTTTATGTCGTCTTTGTTGAATCTCCCTGACTGGTCAGCCTCTAGAAGTCTGTGAATTGTTTTAGATTCGGTGTTGCAAAGCTCTGTCATACGTTTTGCGGCTCTTCCCGTTGGAGCAGTGAGTATAACTTCCTTGCCCATGAATTTAAAAACGTGGATTATAGCCCTGGTAATTGTTGTTTTTCCTACACCGGGACCACCTACTATCACGGTAAATTTAGATGATACGGCAGTTTTTATCGCTGACAGCTGTGTATCGTTATAGATTATACCGGATTGATTTTCTATGTTTTTTATTATTCTATTTATATCTGGCGCTTTTTCCGTTTCATTTTTATATTTACAAATTTGATAAATCCTTTTTGCTATTCCGATTTCAGAATAGTAAAAGGGTGGTAAATATACGGCATTTTCTTTATCTTCACAAACCAGTTCATTTATTTTTGTCAGATGGCTGAATGTCATGGCAATTGTTTGGGGTTCTATATCTAGGAGTTCTTTTCCTTTTTGTGTTATATCGTCAAACGTAGAATAGCAATGACCATCACCTGCAAGCTTGGACAAAATATAAAAAATCCCTGTTCGGCACCTATTATAACTGTCTTTGGGGTAACCAAATTTCTCGGCTATTATGTCTGCGGTCTTAAATCCTACTCCGTCAATGTCATCAACTACTCTGTAGGGATTTTCCTTAAGCGTCAGGATGCTTTCCTTACCGTAGACTTTGTAAATTTTATGAGCAATTGAAGTAGAGACCCCACAGTCGCTCAAAAACATCATTAAATCTTTTATATTTCTATGTTTTTGCCACGAGTCTACAATTGCCTCTACTCGTTTGCTGCCGATTTTAGGTATTTCAAGGAGCCTTTGAGGGTTATTTTCTATAATATCTATGGTATCTTTGCCGAACTTTTCTATAATTTTACTTGCAAACTTACTTCCCACACCCTCTATCAGCCCGCTGCCAAGATACTTTTCGATACCCAAAATACTTGCGGGCATACTTTCGCTATATTCTGAAACATTAAACTGGGAACCAAATTTTTTATTTACTACAAAATTTCCTTTTGCCTCTATCACGGCCCCAACATTAATTGAAATAAATTTTCCAGTAAGGGTGACCGTGTCTGAAAAGCCCTCAGCTCTAATTTTTATAACGCAAAACCCTGTTTCTTGATTTTGATATGTGATTCTTTCGACAACGCCATGCAAAGACTCCAGTTAAGTCAACCTCCTTCAAAACTTAAAAATACCCATTGCAAGCTAATGTATTGCAAAACATCTTCCAAAATTACAGTACTACGCAGATGTTTTGCAAAAGATGTAAGAAAGTCCAAAAACGGGCTGTAAATTTAAATCTCGTAAGCTATAATTCCGACGAGCCCTGGGCCTGTATGGACACCGAGCACAGCAGTTACAGGTACGATAGCGGACTGTACGACATCAGAAAACTTTTTTATCTTTTCTAAAACCGACTTGGCGGTACCTTCCTCAAGACCATGAACTATTTCGACGATAATTTTAACACCACCGAACTTGTCATGCAATTGATTAAGCATCATTTGCAAAGAACGCGAGAACCCCATTGATTTGCCGGCAGTTTCGTATACACCATCTTCATTAACCCTGATTATAGGACAAATCTTAAGCAAGCTCCCCAAAGTTCCGGCGACCTTCCCGATTCTTCCGCCTTTACTCAGGTACGTTATATCTTTTACAACAAATTCAGCAAACATTCTCCTTCTTATTTTAGTCAATTCAGAGATAATTTCAGAGACGGTGTGGCTACTTTCTAACATTTGGGCAGCTTTTTTTACAAGCAATCCTTCTCCGCTTGATAGAGTTTTTGTATCAAAACTATAAAAATTACTTCCGAAAAATTCCGTTCCGAGCATTTTAATAAAGTTATACGTTCCTGAGAGTCCGGAAGATATTCCTATATACAAAACTTCATGAAAATTCTCATCTTTTACTTTTTGGAACACTGAATATATATCGTTTGAGGATGGAAGGGATGTTTTAGGTATTTCGGTTTTTAACATATCATAGAGCTCTAAGGGGGTAATTTCTTCTCTATCACGCAATGACTTGTCCGAGAAGTTTATTCTTAAAGGTATAATTTTTATATTGTGTTTCTGTATAAATTCGCAAGAGATATCGCATGCAGAGTCAGTTACCAAAGCAATATTGTGCATATTTAATTCCTCCCGAAAATTATATATATGTATCATACCTAGTATACCACACATTTACGGGGAGTGGTAGAGTTTAAAATTACAAAAATAATTTAGAATATTATATATAAAGTCTAATATTTAGGGCTGTAAAAACTATGCAAATAACCTAATAACATGTATTTCATATAATAAAATACATAAATTAATTGAAATTGTGAAACTTAAATGATATAATGTGTAGTAAACTCTAATTTTGGATTAATACCCAGGATTTGGTTAGTGATAATAACAAAAAGGATGTGTTACATACTATGAAAAAATTAGTACGCAAATTCGTAAAAAAACCCTTAAAACTATTTACCAAGAATAGGAAAAGGTTGATGGCGGCTATCCTTTTTTCAATTTTTACAGCGGGACTTATATTTATGAAAAGTTATTCCGGTGAGGGAGAAAATTATAAAACTTTGCCGGAGAGATTTTTATCCATGGGCACCCAGAATTTAGCCCCGTCTTGGGGGACACCTTCTATTGATGAAAAAGGAAATGTTGTTGAGTCAGAGGAGGGGTCTGCTGTTAAAGTACGGGCTGGCAAGGATGAAAATGGTGATGAAATAGACTGGTGGATAGCAAAGAAGAGCGAAAATACGTTAACTTTGTATGCTGCTAAACCCGTAGAATTTGGCCAGTACAACACATATTATAAAAATTTAGAGAAAAAGGGCAATTATGATACCACTAAAGCTAACAACTGGGTTACAAGTGCAGCCAGGGCATTTTTCGGTAGGAATCAGGGGGCACATCCTGGAGATATGGAGTCAAGAACAGGAAATATTGACGCATCAGAAGGTGATATGAGCTGCTTTGAAAAGAAATATTTTACTGAAAATATGTCATTGAAAGTTAATCCGAAGTCTATAACCACTTATGATTCAGAGGGGACAAGCTTTACTTCTATTGATAGGTTTTGGCTTCCTTGTGCAATAGGCGGCAGCGGTGATAATTTTGGTACGACACTTACGGTGAGTACAAACTCTAAACTTGAAGATGAGGCCTTGGATGGTGATATTAATCTTATCCCGTCAAAACACCTCAGGGAAAGCAATATATGGACACGAACATCTTTTGGTGAAAATGAAGTATATTTAAAAGATGGAAAATTTATGCAAGCATTGGTTACAGAATCTAAGGGATACAGTCCTGTTATGGAACTTGATATCAAAGATGTTAAATTTGTTTCTTCTGTTCAGGGGAATAAATCAGATGCTGACGGCATATTTAGACCGGTTTCAGGCAGCAAGGACGGAATTTATTATCTGAAATATGGATACACAAACGACGCATCAGTTGGTATAGCTGAAAATATCGAAAGCTCTTCTGAACTTAAAATCCCTTACTATCTAAGAGGAAATGATGCATATTTAATGGGATTTGTAACTAATAAAGATACGGGAAATGTTTACTTTACCTCCCAAATTATAAGTGCAAGTGAGAATGGCGAGGCTACTTTAGATCTTTCGAGTGTTCCGAGCGGAAACTATGAATTAAAGTCATGGATAGAGATTCCGGAGGAAGGTGACAGAGGGTTTTATAATGTTTCTACAGTCAAAACTTCATCACTTCGTAGAGGATATAAGGTTACATTCGAGGAGAGTGAAAATACAAAATTTTTTACTGATTCTCAAAAAGATGTGACGGGGAAATCGATTATAGTTGACGCAAATGAACCTTTTAATTATGTGGTGAATGTGGATAAAAACTATAATATGAGTCAGCTGAAGACAACGTTAATTGAGGACGGGGGAGATAGTGGAATAACTTTAAATCCGACAAATGTAAGAATCAGGAACACTTATTTAAATGCCGATGAAAATGAAGTAAAACACCTAGCTGTAGGTGGAGCAATAGTGACTCAGGGAGCGGATGCAGTTGTTTATGAGACAACCACCTCTAAAAATTACTGGAGCTATTCAGTACCGTCAGTGGAGTCTGACGTAACGGTAAGGGCTGTGGGGGCAAATCAGATAAATCAGTATAAGATATTTCAATCGACAGAGACTCAGAAATGTTTAGAGTCTTTATCAATAAACGGAACTGATCTTTCTATGGGTGCGGTTAGTGATAAATATGACGTTGGTACTACTATGAGTCTTGAGTGGACGTATAAAGATGGATACGACGTGGACCATGCAACAGTAAAACTTGTACCTAAAGATTGGGTTGAAGAAATAGATGATAATGGAACAAAGACTCAGATAATAAAAGAAAGCTACAAAGAACAGTATTTAGATGAACCCTTAATAAATTATAGCATAAGTGGAGGCAGTAACGTTTGCACTGCGGATAGCTTTTCGTTACCCGATTATGGCTCTGACTTATATTTGTTTATTGATGGGGCTATAACCAAGAAGTACCGCGTGACCTTTACGGGTTCAGAAGAGTGCCCTGATGTATTTAGTACGGGGAAAATATTTGTGGCCAATTCAGAGGGAGAAGATAAGCAGCCGCTGTCGAGGGCGGGGATTATAAAATCGTACGGAGAAAGCATTAAAGTAATATATTATCCTGACGGTATGTATGATGCGGTGAACTCATACTTAACCATTTCGAGAAATGGTGAAACTGTCGCGCATTCTCCGAAGTATTATGATGATAAGGATTCAGACGTTAATTACTATTCATTGGACGTACCACTCAATGATTCAAGTGTAGAGAACCTTGAAGAATACATCTTAAAATTTGATAATGTTGTAAGGAGAGAATCTGTAGGTGTGAATTTTGACGTAAGCCCAAGTGGGGCCGCTATCATTGCACCTGATCCGGATTTTGGCACAAGCGATGGCATAAGCTATTCGGTTTACTATTCTTCTCCATATAAGTTTACCGTTAAACCTGCAGAAGGTTTTGCATGGGGTAAAAATGGTATGACTTTGACTGTCGATGAAAACAAATACAAGTATGTTGAAAATAAAGTTGATAAAGACGAGTATGATGTTACAGTTACCGGTAAAAATGGAAGGGGAATAACCGATACTCTTAATATTAAAATAGACGGACTGGAAGAGCTTGAGGGACAGGGTCAGGCCACTGAGGATGAATTTCAGGTAAAAATCGAGAATGCATTAAAGAATCAACCTGATTTGTATTACGCTGATAGTGTTGGGCTAACGCAGATACCTCCTGTATTTTTTCAAGGCACCGAAACAGGAACTGATGATCAAAATACAACAAAGTATTTTACCGGCGGATGTGATGCACTGACTATAGGAAAGGCTGAGGTTACTGGGAACGAAACAGATGGCTATACTTTTACAATGCAAGATGTCAATGCGACAGTTCCGGTGCCGGATATAAGCGGTGTTAAGATAGAATCTGAGAACTCCGAATTTCAGAGTAAGTTTGATGGAAAAAGTGCAAAAATTAACACCACCAGCGGGCTGTTAAATTTCCATAGCGAAGAAGTCGCGGTGGGAATATATCGCGATGAAAATGGTGAATATAAAAGCGAATTTGTATTATCAGGGAACTGTACTTCTGGGGATGGTTGTAGCATTGAGTTAGATGGAGTGACTTATAGCGGAAAATTGACTGCGCAAGCAGAACTTGCTCCGTTTGAAGTAAGCTTTGACCCGGCATCTGGAAAATATTCTTTGAGTAAGGGCACAGCGGAAGAGCCGCTCAAATCGTATATGGAGGAGCTTACATTTTTACCTGAACAACATTCGGATTCCATTACTTGTGATTGTGATATAGTTGCAGAAAATTATGGCGTAGATTCCAGCTTTAGTGCCGGACAAGAAGGAAAGGTAAAATTCCAAAAAGATGCTTTAGCGGAAACTTATAGCGGAGATATACAGGTGGATATAACAAAAAAGAGCAGTGCTCCCAGTGACTTATCACTTGATTTACACAAAAAGATGTATTCAAATGAAGATGCTTTAGACATAAAGCTGGATTTGAAGGATAGGATTGCAAATAAATCAGATCTCATAGAAGAGATAGCAAATAATACACCGGTATTTTTGAGTCAGTCTTATAATAATGTTGGTGCAAATGATCCCCTTGAGTTTTCTGCAACATCCAGCGGTTACGAAATGGACGTGGATATTGATATTTCTCAAATCAATGATATATTAGGTTCAGATTCGACTGATGAAATGGGAAAAACCATAGCAAAAACTTTTGTGAAAGTTATGTTTAATAACGTAGTAGACAACAAAATAACTATAAAGGCCAATCTAAGTGTTTCGGTTAAGGGGACTGTTACCTTGTCTCAAGCGGGCACAGACTCGGATGATTATGTTTGGGCAGAACTGGAAATTAAAGAGACAAACTTTAATATATCGGCGGTTGATATTTCAAATATAGATATTACATTAGAAAGAGCTATTGTGAGAGGTGATAAGATAACAAATGATACAACAAAAGAAAATATAGTATTTGCGGAGAAAGCAACAGAGGACTCTGAAGGCGAATCATATATTGTGTGGATAGATCCGGGCGATGATAGTGGTAATTTTAGAATATGCAAAACTTATGGAGATTTTAAACTTGAGACGGCTGCAGATGTATTAAATAATGATTGTAGTAGCCTGAGCCAGACTGAAAGAGATAACATGCAAATTAATAATATATTTAGAATCTCAGATGTAAAAAGTAATTCCGGTATTATTATTTTGCCCGATGGTAAAGAGGTAATAACCGTAACATCTTTAGACAGTGATATAGACTTAAAGGAGGCAGTAAATAGCATTGAGGTTCAGTCAGAGGACAGTACAACTACGATAGGCCCCGGAGATATTGCACTGGTCAGCACAGGGAGAGAGTGCACATTGACGGTCAGTATAAAGTCTTATTATGACATAAGTGGTGCTCAAATATCTATAAAGGACTTGAATAACGAAAGCAGTGCATATCAAACTGTACCCGAAGGCACCATCGACAGTGAAAACAATAATAAAAAGTCATGGACTATAGAAAATGTAAATCAAAGCAAGCAAGTAGGAATAACAGGGATAAAAAGAAAAAAATATACTGTCGGATATCCTCATGATGAAATAGCAGGAGCTAAAATTTATGATATTTCAAACGGTAAAGATCAGGCGGTAACTATTGCCCCGGGCTATTCAGAAGATATAGATGGTGGAAGGGTTAAAAAGATAGCTGTCAGATTAGCTGATGACGCTGCTGATTACTATTTCCCGGATACTAGATATAATTCTCAGCGACAACAAGATGGAAATTATGATTTTATGAAATTATCAAGTACAGACAATGGCAAGGCTACGATTAATAATATAGCGGATTTCAAGAATGGAAAATTAATAGGTTACACGGTTATTATAAGTGATATATCTGATAATATAACGCTACAAGTAGATGAGAATCTGGTTCCCAGATCTGATTTAAAGTGTGATGTCATATTTACGTACCCGGAGGATATAATAGATTTCAAATGTGATTTATCCAGCGAAGAAGAAAAGCATGAGGTGACAGTCCCTAAGGGTGGAAGTGTAAGCTTTGAAATTTCAGGCAAATCTGGAGCCCAATATGAAAATATCTCTGCGGATATCGCCCAAAATATTTTTGTGGGCCGATATAAAGATGGGAATTTGGAAGAATTGACGTTGGAGAAGAAGCAAGGTGAAGATTTTG
This sequence comes from uncultured Eubacteriales bacterium, assembly GCA_949422855.1. GTDB lineage: Bacteria > Bacillota > Clostridia > Oscillospirales > Acutalibacteraceae > CASPLG01. The sequence goes on from CASPLG010000020.1 coordinate 16,275, forward strand.
GAGGCACATGCACCTTAAGGGATATAGAGTTTGACGAAGGGATTATTGTAATAGTAGGGGATGCTGAGAGAAAGCAGCATTATGTAAGGTTTGAGGCTGAAGACAGCACAATAAAGCTGGAGGATGCTGTGAAGATTGGAGTAGAGGGCAGGGATGATAATTTTGTAAGCTGTGGAGTTTCGGTGTATGATGGAAAAAGAGCCGAATTTTATATTACGATTTTGGATAAGTTTAGTAAAGACAGTAAGATCACAGCAAAAATTTTAGGGGATGATAGTGGGCTTTCTGAAACAAAGGATGAGGGGAACAATAAATATTCATATGAAACTTATAAGGGTATATACGATGATATTACTGTGCAAATTGGCGGTTTGGAACGCAACAAAAGCAGTGTGATATTCAGCCCTATTTCTGATGATGACAGCAAGGTAGAAATATACTCCTTAGATGATGATTCAAAGATTGAGGACAAGGTTGTGTCCTACGAAGGATATTCGTATGAATTTTATATACAGGATTCCGATAAATACAATATAACTTCGGTTTACAACATAGGAGACATTTCCGTAGGGGCAAATGAAATTACTAAACTTGAGGGAGAGGAAGCACATGGTAAGAAGAATGCATATAAAATCAGTAATTTATATGGGAATGCCAACATTAAGATAGAGCGAGAAACAAAGATGTATGAAATCAATTTCGAGGAGGGTTCGAAGCTTAGCAGCTTAAGTGCGCAAGACCAAGAGACTGATAAATTCAGGATTACCGGTGTAAAAGGCAGCAATAAATCCGGAAAACAACCTACAATAGAAAGCGGAAACAAAAAAATACGTGTTCCTCATGGAGAGGATGTAGAAGTCACGTTTAGCTTTGACCAGAGATTTGACAAATTTGATGCCGGAAAAACTAATAATCCAGATGCGCAGGATGCAGTTGGAAGTATAACCATAGATGATAACGGATTAGGCAAAATATCAGGCAGCAGAGTGAAAAACAGTACCACATATGACCTTACAGTTCCATTTATATTTACAGGGAGCAATACAGTAAAACTTAATGATTTTGAGGTTAATAAGTACACTATTACTTTCGATAGGAGTAAGGAAAAGAGCACTGACTATGAGATATATATTTACGATGAGACAAAGCAGGATAATAACTATGTGGGAGATAGAGTCGACTTTGATGTAAATAAAATAGGCAAACATAAAAATGCCGTTGAACATGGTGGGACGTATAAAGTGTGGATAAGACCCATAGGAAATACCCAGTTTGACCCTGATGCCTCTAGTGTGTACATTACTGCTGCAGAGATTACCAGAACGATGAATCGTCAAGGACAGTGTCAGGGAGGAGAATATATATTATACGAAGTCGGCAATGTAGTTAGGGATTCAACAGTCACGGTAGATGCTAAAAAAAGTCTCTTTAATATCAGGTTAGAAGGAGTAAACGTAGATTTTTATCAGTTAGATGAGCTGGGAAATATTGTGCCGGCATCCGATGACAATATTTTAAGTGATATTGAGTATGGAAGTGACCGCACGTTTTATGTAAAAGCACATGGCGGGTATAATTTAGATAATGCCACTGCAAAAATTTTGGACGAAGATGCTGCCGGAACGACAATTGAAGACCAGGGAATGGTAAACTACGTAGATAATAGAGATACGCCTAACTATAGCGGATATTACAGGAAATATACGATACGTAACGTAACGGGAGCATATAAAGTTTTAGTTGAAAATGCTAAAATAAACCAGTACCCTGTATATTTTAAGGCTGCCGAGAATCTGGACTTGTCCGGGAGCAGGCTGGATGAAGTAATTAGCATATATGACGACAATGGAAACTTACTCAAGTGGAATGAAGCCGAAAATGCGATTCAGGGGACGGCATATCATTTCTCTGACTTTAGGTTTAAGTACGATCTCTCTGATACGTACAGCAAAAGCGACGTTAAATTCACGGCAAGTATACCTACCGGGGGAATATCAGAGGATTTAGCAAATATAGAGAAAGACACTACGGGGCAGTATTGGGCAATTAAGGAAGCGCTTGTAGATGAAGGACAAAATATTACCGTTACTATAGATAATATCAAGAGAAACAAATATTCAGTAAAGTTTGACGGTAAAGGCATAAATTTTGCCGATACAAACGGAGGAGCCATTTCTAATTGGAACGAATTTAACCAGAATCAAGTCATGGTTGAGACAAACCAACAAACTATAGAGCACAGCAGTGGGGTGCTTGTGTTCAGGGTAATGGAAAACATCGAGGACGGATACACTGTGGAGGACACCCTTGACGTCAGGGCGAGTAGCGGAAAAGTGGTAGCATATGCAGGTGGAGGGATAAAAACCACTGCAGATGGCGTAAAATATAGGGAATATGAACTCTCGGACGTTTTAACGGATACAGTTGTGACTGTTAAGGGTGCAAAGTCAACATTTTATACAATAGACTTCAAAACAGATTTAAATGAGGATACCGATAGTACCCAGATGCCTCCCGAGGGTCTGAAAATATTAGACACCGATGGAAGGGACATATCAAACGGAATAAGGGCTACAAACGGAAGCAAGGTAACGTTTTCTATCGTGATGAATGATGAGTATTCTCACATCTTAAATCCAAATGTTTATATTTATTACGGAAAAGACAACCAGGTACAGCTGCAACAGAAAAACGGATATTATACAGCCTCTGATATAAAATCCAATCTGACGGTCATGATAACCGGATTAAAAGGCAATACAAATTCATATACAGTCAATTTTGCGGAAAAAGGTGACTATGATAAAGTAGAATTTATAAGTTCGAGTGCGTTGCCCATAACCGATAAGTCGGTACTGCACGGTGGGAGCTACACTTTTATGATAAAACCCAAAGATGGTTATGAACTGGGTGAGGCAACTGTCAAGGCAACAAACTGTGAAGTGGTGCAGTCCATGGCAGAGGCGCCCTATACGTCCAACCTAAAGGTTACGCTCTCGAATGTTACGGGCAATCCTGAAGTTGTCGTTAATAACGTAACGCTGACCTTATATGACGTTAAATTTGAGTTATCACCCATAGAAGGAGAAAAGCTTGACGACGGTGCAGCTAAGATATATGCATACGGGTCAGACAGAGATATAACTCAAGGAACACAGGTTTACTACCAAAAGGATTTGGAGTTCCGTGTCGTACTAATGGAAGGCTATACTCAGTCTCAGATTACGGTTAAATATAAACAGAGCAAGGATGCAGATTTCACCGTTATAAGCCCCGAAAACGGATATTACCGGGTTGGCAATATAACAGGGAATACCCAAGTTAAAGTAGAGAACTTAAAGAAAAATACGTATAGCGTAAAGCTGATTATGGACAGCATTGATGCTTCAAATGTAACATTGAGCCAGGGTACGAACACTATAAAACCGAACTCTATATTATCAAATGTAGTGAAGCACGGGGAAAGCTATCAGTTCCAGATAGAGGCTAAACCGGGATATAATATCAGTAACCTTTCCGTAACAACGAAAGACGCAGATGTTACAATAACGCCTTCTTCAAATACTACGGCAACGGTAGTCTTGTCAAACGTAAAGGGGAATTTGAGTGCAGTTACCATAGGCGGAATTAACAAAGATACATTTCTAGTGTCTTTCCCCGGGATAGAAAATATTTCGGTATATGACCAGAATATTAAAGATATAACATCTACGGGTAAACAGGTTGCTTATAAGGGCAGTTTGAGATTTACTTTAGAGCCTCATGAGGGCTATGACAGGAACAAAGATAATTGGTCGGTTACTTATGAGACCACGGATGAAAGTGGGAACATTGTAAAAGGAGAACTACGCATGTTAACAGACCTGGATACTAAGGGTCAGTATTGGGAGGTAAAAAATGTACTATCTGACGTTAAAATATATGTTTCAGGTGTAAGTATCAACAATTACAAGCTCAGCTTTATAGGAAGCCATGTTACATTCCGGAACTCAGTGACGGATAAAGTATTGGGTGAGGGTGATAAATGGGCGTCCCACGGTGGATATTACACATTTAAGGTAAAAGCCGATGAAGGATACGATTTATCTAATATGTCCATAGAGACGGATGTAGGGGACCTTGCCGAAGAAAGCAGAACAGCCACGGAAGCCACTTATACCTTAAGCAATATAACCAAAGAAGCAACTATCAATGTAAGAATCGATAAAAGTAAGGTTGAGATTACATTTGTGCCGGGTACAGGAATAAAATATCAGGATAAAGACGGCATAGGTGAATTAACGGGGAAACAAACTGTGATTTATGGAAATAAATTTGAGTTTACCGTAAGAGCTTTAGAGGGTTATGATATAAACACACTTAAGGTCAAGCAGGGAAAACAGGAGCTACCTTACACGGAAAACGGCAGTGATTACAGAAAGTTTGCGACCACTGAGTTGAAATCGGATTATGATATAAGCACTTCAATAGAGAAAAAGAAATATTCTATAACTGTTCCTGAGATAGAGGGAGTGAGTTTTTACGAAAATGACCACAATATAAAGGGTGGAGAATCGGTTATATCCCAGTACGGTGACAGTTTTAAGTTCAAGATTTCCTTGGATGAAAAGCATAACCAGTCTAAAATTGTGGTAAAGGCAAATATAAAGACCCAAGAAGGCGGTCAAGATAAAGTTGTGAGCAAAGTGCTATCCGAGATAGACGGGTTTTACACCATAACGGATATAGCGGGTAACATACAAATAAGCGTCGAAAATGTGGATGTAAATAAATACACGGTTAATCTTGTTGACAGCACCGGGATACAATATAACAGTGGCGACGGAGCTCAGACGGATATAAAAGGCACCCATGTTGTAACCTATGGAGAGACATTCTCATTTAGAATTTCTGCTCTCGAAGGATATGAGTTATCCAGTATGGTTGTTACGGTACAAGGGGATGACGGAAGCTGCTCATCCTTAACACCGTCAGGCGGCGTATATGCGATAACCAATATCAAGGGGAATAAGACTGTAAAAGTTTCGGATTCGGCGATGATTCAGTATAGAGTAACGTTTGCCCCTGCGGACGGAGTAACTTACGTAAATGATACCGGTAATAATATAAAGGATCCTATAATGGTTACGCATGGAAATAACTTTGAATTTTCAATAAAGATTGCTGATGCCTATGATGATTCAAATCCCAGTGTGGAGACAACTTCATCTAAATCACAGATAAGTAAATTAGCAACAGGAAGGTATATAATTTCGAATGTTACCGAGGACATGACAATAAAAACCATCAATGTAACCAAAAATAAGTATACTGTTACGCTGAAAGATATCACGGGAGTTATCTACAAGGGTATGGATGGCAGAGTGCTTACTGGAGACCAATATGTCGAGCATGAAGGAAGTTTCCAGTTTAAAGTGGATTTGTACCCTGCTTACAGTGACTCATCAATAACGGCGATGGTCGGAAATGATGAGATAAAGCCGGAAAGCGATGGTTCATTCTTAATTACCGGGATTATGGAAAATAAAACAGTTACAGTTACCGGAGTGGAAGAAAATCCTGAAGTCAGGGTTATAAACATGATAAATGCATTGAGAGACAGTATTATAGATGCATCTGACGTTGATGCCGTAGTGGCGGCGACTAAAGCATATAACCAGTTATCCGACAGTGCTAAATCAAGGGTTACTAACATAGATAAACTCCTTGGACTGCAAAAAGAATCAGGAACATTTATCCATACTACGAACGATATAACGGTCGATGGAGTAGACTGGAATATTAAACTTGTTGCAGTGCCGCTTTCTGCGAGCTCCGATGAGATGGGCAGGGTATACAATAAACTGAGTACGGAGTTTATATTATCCCTCTACGACATATATCTTTGGGATATGATGGCAGAAAAGAAATATACGCTGCCGGAGGGGCATAAAGTAAAGGTCACGATACCCACGCCGGATCTGACATACTTCAAAGACACATTTATAGTCCATGAGAGGTCCTCAGACGGAAAGCTGGAATATCTGACGCTTAATACACAGGGCGATAAAATTTGGTTTGAGACGACATCCTTTTGCCCAATGGGCGTGCTTGCAAAGAGAAAGGTAGATGAAGATGAAGTTCACTCGTCATTTTTCGATACTGCGGGAGCAAATATAAATGAGCTCAAACAAATTATATCCAGCAAATTTTTACCGAACAAAGATTCTTCGGACAGTGATGAGTCAAGTAGTGAAAGTAAGAAAAAGCCAAGCAGCGAAGCTATATTCGGGGATGAAAATGTAGACGAAAAGTTCAAGCAAGGAAATGATGGTCTTGCCAAATGGAGTGCACTTAGGCTTCTGTTGATTTTGATAATAGGATTTGCTATTGCGTTTATAGTTTCTCTTATTGCAAAGAGGAGAAAACGTGGGCCGAAGGAAAGAGACAAATTTGAGATAATAGAGCATAGAAATTTGGACTCTGAAGATGATAAAAAGGATGCAGACAAGTAAAACAACAGGGCTTATCTCAAGGAATATGCCGACAGCCGAGACTTAGTTATTGGTTTCGGCGTATTTTTATGTTTGCTGAATTTAAATAAAGTCGGACCGATGAGGAAAATTTGTTTGACGTTTATTTAGAATTCCAGCGCTATAAGGAAAAAAGCGTGTGATTGTATCAAAATTATAAGCCTCAGCCGTGTAATAACTCAAATTTTGATACAATGTGAGAGTTCGGAAATACTGGGCTCTCAAGCGTTTTCGGCATAATTTTGTATAGTATTATTTTATGAATTTTTCCCTTTACTTTTAAACTTTTGTGCTAATATATGCAGCCGGCCGCATACTTTTATACGCTCTAACTCTAATCTATTTTATGTGATAATTTTTCACATGTTTAAAAA
>CASPLG010000021.1 GCA_949422855.1 uncultured Eubacteriales bacterium
AAGGCCTTCGATTTATTCCCATAAATACCGACACAAATTATGGAATTGGCATTGTGGCTATGGTTTAGGAGGGATTTAAGTGCCTACATCACAAAATTTTAATACGTCAAATAAACATATAAAATACCGAATTGAAGTAAATGTTAATAGCCAAAGTATAGAAAATAATACTTCAAATATTACAGTCAGAGTGTGGTTTTTTAGGACAAATCAGGGCTATACCACATTTGGAACAGGAACTTGCTGCTGCGGAATTAACGGTACAAGTTACTCTCAAGCTGTTACGTCCGGTCAAAAAATAACAAGCTCTCCTATAGCATTATTCACAAAAACTGTGGATGTTCCGCATGACAACAATGGCAGTAAATCTGTCTGGGTAAGTGCCTACATCAGCCACAACGCACCTCTGACTTCAAGCGATCAGGGCTTTAATGCCGGACTTCCGAAAATTCCGAGAGCTGCTCAGTTTACCGGTGCAGATGATTTCAACGATGAGCAAAATCCAAAGATTTATTTTAATAATCCGGCAGGATTCAGACTGCAATTAAAGATGGAAGCCGGTGGTGACGATTATTTAATTGTAAGAGACAATCTATCGAGTCCAAGTAGTCCATATGAATTTAAGTTAACAGATTCCGAAAGAAATAAACTCAGAGCCTTGTGCCCGAACTCGAATAAACTGACGGTTAGATTTACAGTTGCAACATATATGCCGGGTTCAAACAGTCCGTGTAATCACAGCTTTGGCGATCGCACAATGAATATCACAAACGCAAATCCCACATTTACAGCATCGCAGCTGAGCTATCGGGACACAAAGCAAAACACAGTGGCAATTACAAATAATGATCAACTGATTGTCAGAAATCAGTCAACACTTCGGGTTTCCTTTACAGAAGCCACAGCGAGGAAATCTGCATCTATCTCAAAATATCAGATCATTTTTAATGGAAATATACAGGACAAGACATCTGCCGGGTCATATGATTTAGGAATGGTGGATTCATCTTCTAGTTTGGAATTACAGGTCAAAGCAATAGACTCTCGTGGAAGTAGTACGACTGTCTCAAACTCAGTCCTAATTCTGGACTGGGTTTTGCCGATTATAACTCTGAGTGCACAAAGGATAAACAATTATGAAGATGATACAAAGTTAAAAGCGAAAGTCGAGATATCAAGCGTTAAAAAGTTAAATGCAATCGAGGTCTTACAGTATCGAGCAAAAAAGGTATCTGAGTCATCATGGAGCAGTTGGACTGACTTTAAAAACAATACCAACACAACAATAAATTTAGATAAACTGTCTGCATGGAATCTGGAAGTCAAAGCCGCCGACAAATTCGGTAGCTCATTTCAAAGTTTGATTGTACCGAAAGGCATGCCGATTATGTTTTTTGATACAAAAAGATTATCGGTAGGGATTAACTGTTTTCCCGAAAAAACAGAGTCATTTGAAATATCAGGTAAAACAATCTTTGACATGATATACCCTGTGGGGTCGATTTATTTGTCAGTAAATAGTGTGAATCCGGAGGAACTGTTCGGAGGAACATGGGAACAAATCAAAGATAGATTTCTTTTATGCTCAGGAAATACCTATGATTTAGGGAAAACCGGAGGAGAAGCAACACATAAATTAACAACAAGTGAAATGCCAAATCACTCACACCAGATGAATAATACAGTTGAGCAGAGATGGAGCGGTTCAGATGGCAGTTGGGCTACATTTAGGTGTGGTACAAGCAGCGTTATAGGTGGGGACATCTATACTCAGGCAACCGGTGGTGGTAATGCACATAACAATATGCCGCCTTATTTAGTGGTTTCGGTGTGGAAACGTACGGCTTAGGTTTGAGTAAAAAAGAGCAAGAATTTGTATTTTTTAATTTATTATTGGGAGGAAGTTTTTAAAATGAGTAAAAAAATATATTTAAGTCCAAGTATGCAGTCAAATAATGTCTATGCATACGGAAGTACAACAGAAATGGTACAGTGTAATAAAATCGCAGAAGAAGCAAAAGCAGCCCTTGAAAGATGTGGATTCGAGGTTAAAAAGGCACCGCAAGGGCAGTCTATGCAGCAAAGCATCAAAGAGAGTAATGCATGGAGTCCTGATTTACATATCCCGATCCACACAAACGCATTTAATGGTAAGACTCTTGGTGGAACCTTAGTCATGATTTATTCCATGGAGGACAAAAACAAACGAGCCGGTCAGGCACTTCTGGACTCAGTCGCACCTGTATCTCCGGGGCCTGATTATACGCTGAGGGCGAACTCATCACTTGCAGAGCTTAATTCTACGAAGGCAGTCGCTGTGTATATAGAAGTAGAGTTTCACGACAGCGTAGAAGGAGCAAAATGGATCATAGAGAATACAAATACCATCGGTGAGGCTATCTGCAAAGGTGTCTGTAACTACTTTGGAGTAACTTACAAATCTGGCTCATCCGCACCTTCAGGCAAACTTTACAGAGTACAAGTTGGAGCGTTTTCTCAAAAGGCAAATGCAGGGAGTTGTCTGCAAAAGGCAAAAAACGCAGGGTTTTCAGATGCTTTCATATTGGAGGTGTAGAAATGCCTGAAGATATTTCAAAAATAGCAACAACTGCAATGCTAGTCGAAGGAATTATAACGTATTTTAATGAGTTTTTTGTATCGGGGGTGGCACCTTGGCAGATGATTTTAAGTTTAGTTTTAGGAATAGTCATAGCTGTGGCATATAAGTTTGATTTGCCGAAGTACCTAAAAATGGAGTCGCAAATCCCCTACGTCGGCTGTATTTTAACAGGAATACTCATCTCGCGAGGGTCGAATTACTTATATGACTTAATTTCAAAGATAACACCTATAAATTAAATTTATATATTACAAATGGGGTGGAATTCAATTCTGCCTCGTTTATTTCGGGAGGCACATATGAACGAAGATTTGAAAAATAAGATTTTTATTTTTAAAAATGAAGGGATGAGTTATTCAAATATTGCGCAGAAAACAGGTTTATCAATAAACACAATCAAATCTTTATTCAGAAGACAAAATTCCAAAGATGGAAAAAAATATACATCGTGCAAAAATTGCGGAAAAGAACTCAATATATCATCAAATAGTAGGATAAAAAAATTCTGCTTAGATGTGTGCAGATTCAAGTGGTGGAACAAAAATACAGATGGGAACAGAAAATGTGTAAAGGTGCTAATTTGCAAAAACTGTAGGAGAAAATTTAAAAGTTACGATAACAAAGCCAGACAATACTGCTGCCACAAATGCTACATAATCCATAGATTTAAAAATAATAAGGAGTGTTTTTCTTGACAAACGAACAATTTGAAAGAGAAAAAGAATATGGGGCTCGTATGAGTATTTTTAGAAAAATGCTCAAATCAGAGTTAATAACAAGGAAGGAATACGACAAAATTGATACAATATTTGTCAAAAAATATTCGCCTATATTCGGCACATTATATCGCTGAGATGGCTTGATACTGAGGTTTACAAGAGGTAGTATGTAGCATACCAAAAATACAAGGAGGTGAAAAAATGCAGAGGGAGGTCATAAAATTAACCCCTTGTATCATGAAACTTCCAAGGCTTATGAACGTAGCTGCCTATGCCAGAGTTTCAAGCGGAAAAGATGCGATGCTCCATTCTTTATCTTCGCAAGTCAGTTATTACAGTAAGTTGATACAAGAAAATCCCAGATGGAAATATGCCGGAGTTTACGCTGATGAGGCGAAAACAGGTACAAAAGATGAAAGACCTGAATTTCAGAGAATTCTCAAAGATTGTAAGGATGGCAAAATTGACCTAATAATCACTAAGTCGATCTCAAGGTTTGCAAGAAACACAGTAACAATACTTCAGACAGTCAGAGAACTTAAAGAAATCGGAGTGAACGTTTACTTTGAAAGAGAGAAGATCTACAGTATAAGTCCCAACGGAGAATTAATGCTCACACTTCTCGCCTCTTTCGCTCAAGAAGAAAGCAGGTCGGTCAGTGAAAACTGCAAATGGCGAATACGGAATCGATTCCAAACGGGAGAGTACTATAATTTCAATATGCTGGGTTATCAAATCCAGGATAAGAAACTTGAAAAAAATCCGCAGGAAGCCGAGATTGTCAAGATGATTTTTAATGACTTTATGTCCGGTATGGGAAAGAATGCAATCATGAAAAAGCTCGTCAGTATGGGCTGTCAGACAAAGCGCCATAAAAATTGGGGCGAAGAAACCGTGACGAGAATTCTCAGAAATGAAAAATATGCAGGAGATATGCTTCTGCAAAAATATTTTAAATCTAACCATATAGACAAAAAAAGATGTAAAAAACATCGGTCAGCTTCCACAGTATTATATAAAAAACAGCCATGAACCAATAATAGACAGAGCTACATTTGAGGCTATTCAGGATGAACTACAAAGAAGGACAGATTGTTTTGCAGCACCGCATAAACAAACACAGCCTTATTGTTTCACAAGTAAGGTGATTTGCGGAAATTGCGGAAAATGTTTTCACAGAAAAACTGCACATTCAGGAAAAAAGTATGAGAAAACAGTGCGGGGTTGCAGTACATATATGAGATTGGGGAAATCTTCATGCCATTTCAAGCAAATTCCCGAAGAAATTCTTGTATCGCTGGCGAGTGAGGTATTGGAAAAAGCAAAGTTTGATGAAAGTGACTTTATAAAAAGAATAGACAAGGTTGTTGTGGTGGATAACGGAGTCATAAAATTTGTATTTTGTGATGGAACCGAAGTTATGAAGCAGTGGCATTATAAATCTCGCGGCGAAAGCTGGGATGAAGAAAAAAGGCAAAAAGCCAGAAATAAAGCTATTCAGAACTTGGAAAGGAAGAAATCCAATGGATAAAAACGATGTAATAAAAAATCGTATAGGTACTTACAGAATTTTCCGGAGAGGAGAAATAAGACTTGGCTGTTAAAGAAATAACGTATATTCCTGCTAAAATAACTATGTTTAGTGCCTTATCACTTGGAGAAGATGTCAAGAAACGTGTGGCAGCATATGCGAGAGTATCAACGGACTCCGAAGAACAGCTCTCAAGTTATGAAATACAGGTTAAACATTATACTAATCACATAAAATCCAACGAAAATTGGGAATTTGTCGAGATTTACACAGACGAAGGAATAACAGGTGTCAGTACTAAAAGACGAGATGGTTTTAATCGAATGATTAGAGACGCTCTTGACGGAAAAATTGACCTTATAATCACAAAATCCGTGTCGAGATTTGCAAGAAACACAGTCGATACGTTGACCACTGTCAGAAAGCTCAAAGAAAAAGGTGTGGAGGTATACTTTGAGAGAGAAAATGTGTACACTCTCGATTCCAAAGGTGAGGTAATGCTGACGATCATGTCGAGCCTTGCTCAAGAAGAGTCAAGGTCAATAAGTGAAAATGTAACGTGGGGACAGAGAAAACGCTTTGCAGATGGCAAGGTTAGTCTCCCCTATAAATATTTTTTAGGATACGAGAAAGGATCCGATGGACTTCCGAAGGTGGTAGAAAAAGAAGCTGAGATAGTGAGGATGATTTACAGGTTATTTCTTGAAGGAAAAACTGTATCATATATTGCAAATCATCTCACGAATCTGAAGATAAAGACTCCGAGAGGCAAAAATAAGTGGACTACGACTACAGTCAAAAGCATTTTAACGAATGAAAAGTACAAAGGCGATGCATTACTTCAAAAATGTTATACTGTTGATTTTCTTACTAAAAAGAAAAAGAAAAACGAAGGTGAAGTTCCGCAGTATTACGTTAAAAACAGTCACCAAGCAATTATATCGCCGGAAACATTCGATTTAGTGCAAACTGAAGTTAAAAATAGGAGTAAATCAACACATCACCTTAACTCGACAAGCCCATTTTCAAGCAAAATAGAATGTAGTGAGTGCGGTGGTTTTTACGGTTCAAAGGTGTGGCACTCTAATTCCAAATACAGAAAAGTAATCTGGAGATGCAATAACAAATATAAAAATAAAGAAAAATGCAAAACTCCACATTTATATGAAAAAGACATAAAAGAAGAATTTGTAAAAGCGTTTAATAATTTAATTGGCAACAAGGAAGAAATAATAAAAGAATGCCGGAGCATCGTATTAAATCTCACAGACACAGAAAGTATAGACAGGGAAATTCTGAAACTTAAAGAAGAATGCAGCGTAATTGTGGAACTTATGAAATCATTAATAAATGAGAACGCAAGGAAGCCTATGGATCAAAATACATATAATCAAAAATACAACTTTTATGCTGAGAGATTCGAGACTACAAAAAACAAACTTAATAAATCCGAAGACAAAAAGCAAGACTTGATTTCTCGAAAAAACAAAATTCAGATGTTTATAAATAATCTTAAGTTACAAGGTCAGATTATATCGGAATTCGACGAGGTTCTCTGGTGCTCTATGGTTGAAAAAGCTGTGGTAAATGTTGATGGTAGGCTACGTTTTATATTTAAAAATGAATAAACTTTAAATTTAATAAAGTAAAGCAGAAAGCACTACAAAAGGCTATATAGCGCCGATTTGCTGTGCTTTCTGCTATTGAAGGGAGGTGATGGTGTCATGAGAATTTTTAAATATTGTTATGACATTTACTGATAAGCGAGACGTAGACAAAGGTTAGTTAATTAGATTTTACAGGAGGTACAATAATGACTGATAATTTTATTCATGCAAAAGATATTATAGTAAACGAGTGGAATAGTATGAAACTGCCGGATGTACCGGTAGACACAGAACCATGCGAAGGAGTATGGTCAAAAAATAAATTTAACGTGATGTACGGAGGTAAATTTATAACCTCAGAGGACGGAGTTTCATGGAGTATTGTTGGAACAAGCGATATGGAAATTTTGTCTAAAAAAGTAACGTTTTATGCCGACACGCTTGATAAATACGTCGTGTATTATCCGAACGATGACAGAGGGTATTTGTTGATATCGTCTGATAATGGAGAGTCTTGGACGACTGAAATTAAAGATTTCACAATAAAAAGAATATGCAAATCACCAAACGGTAGATATTTTCTTGCCACAGATGCAGGCATAAAGGTGACGGATGATTTTGTATCTTTTACGACAATAACAAATACACAGGAAACCGATTTTATGTACATAGCATCGTCTCCGAATGGCATGATGGCTGCCGGAGCAAGAAGCCTGTATTACTGCACAGAGGCAGAAGATAAATGGGTAAAAATCAACACTGATGATGTATCTTATGATATAGCTTCAGTCGGATATATAAATAATTTGTACATTATAGGTACGGTGGGGTCAAAAGTATATAATTGCAGTATATATAATCCGAAGCTTCTTCATGAAATGAACACGCCTCTTAGCTTTTTTGATAACTGTTTTTACGATGGTTCAAAGCTCTATCTTTATCATGAAGCACCAAGAAGCTACCTGACAACAGTCGATGGTTATAGATTTATACCTCATGAACAGAAATCTCAAGTAAATGGTGTTTTAATGGGAAATGACACGACTCTTGTTGTTGTAGGTCAAGGAAGTGATAATAGTGTAGGATATTTTGTAAAAGATGATCCAATTTCGATAGATGTCGGAGGAACCGGTGGGACATCCGTGGTAGAAGCAAGACACAACTTAGAAATCAGAAATAATGGTGATGGCAAAGTTCGATTTACAGCCACTATCGGTCAAAACTGGAAAGAGGAAACAAGCGGTGGATTTTCACAAATAGTAAATATAGATGGAATTTTAGAGGAAGATTCGCCAATTATTGATGTTTTACTCGATGACAACACAGAAATATCAAAATCTCAAATCAAAACTTGGAGCAATGTTTCAAGAATTACAACTCAAAAAGGATTAATTAAGGTATATTGCTACAAAAACAAACCGAATATTGATATAGATATTCAAGTGGTTTGTGTTAGATAGAAAATGAAAAATGTTAATTTATTTAAATGCCCTAAAACAGACAAAATCATGTATTCATTTGTCTGTTTTTTTATATCTAATTTTATTTAATGAAAGGAATGTTTGATATAATGGAAAATTTAGAAAACGTAAAAATAATCTCAGAGGATATTTCAAAGCGTGAGAAGGCAGTTAAACACTTTGATCTTAGCGATGGCAGTATGCTGGCGGTTGTATATCCCAAGGAGATAGATTCGTCCGAGGCGCTAACCAACGATACGAATATTAGCCGTGCGAAATTTAGTGTTAAGCGTCAAAAATCAGAATTTATCAAGGTTGTAAAAGAAGAGAATGGTAGAGTACGTAGTTCCTTTTTAAAGTTCACCACTCTTCCAAAACTTAATAAAGGCGAGATGATAATCGAGGCAAAACTCAGATTATCTACTCCTCCCGACAAAGTTCCGGCTCAAGGAAAATGCATAAAATTAAAACAAGTTATCGATGATTGGGATCAAAACACAATTACATCTGAAAATACACCGGAAACTAAGGATTTTATTCAGGATTGTCAGATTTCAGACGGACAAAATAATCAGTTTACATGGGACATAACGAAGGTCTTAAAAGAATGGTATGATCTCCCTGACGCTAATCAAAATTACGGCGTAAAGTTATATATGGATGAAGCTGATACTGACGAGATAATGAAATTTGCATCTGCTGACACTGATACAGATCCGGAATTTAGTCCACAAATTTTAGTGCGTTATAAAAACTATGTTGGTGAAGAAGCCTACTGGTCATATTCGAAGCACTCGGCAGGTGTGCGTGGCATTGGCATAGTGAACAATTATACAGGAAATTTGATAATCAGAGAAGATCTGGTTGCATCTACAGGTCTTAGATTGCCAATTTCAGTACAAAATATATATAACAGTTTAAATTACAATGAATATTGCAATAGCTCTGTTTATAAAAATGTGTACAAAGACGGATATGTAAATTCTTCGCCGTCAGGCCTCGGGTGGAGATTAAATTTCAATCAATTACTGTTCCCAATTGCAGTACATGACAAAATAAATAGTGAAAGCAAGCATAAATTTGTATTTGTTGACGCAGATGGAACGCAGCATCACTTTGTAGAAGTTTCTAACAAAAATACCGAAAAATATGAACTGGTTGACGAAGATGGCTTAGGATTTGAGCTTGTAGTTGAGTCAGATGATGTACAAAAAATCAAAGATAAACTAGATAATACAATGGTATTTGAGCGCACAATTGATTGTAGTGTACTTAAAAAAGTTATTGATAATAAAAATAATGTAAAAATATTTAATTATGAATGGGTTCCCTCATTTGATGGAAGTTCCAAGCAGTACAAGGTCAGCAAAATAACAGATCCGACGGGTCGCAAGGTAGAAATAAATTATCAGCCGGGTGGCCTTGTTTCAAGCATAATTGGTGTGGGCGGCCGCGGTACTTATTTGCAGTATAACGAAAAACAGCTTATTGGCATAACTTATCCCGATGGTCTTAAAACTGCTTATGAATACGATGATAGAGGACGACTTTCTACGGTTTTAAGCAGTGTTGGAACGGGAAACTGTGTAAAATACACATATTCGTCAGACGCTGTGGATAGTCCGAACTTTACTAAAATTTCAAAAATTACTGAGTATGGCTCTCTTGTTCCAAGCACCGAGGCTGAAGGTTATAGCATTGAATTTTCGTATAATCCAAACAATACAACGACGATAACGCAAACAAATCCGAATGATGGTGTGCCATACGAGGCTACATCTCAGACGCTTAGTTTTGATAATTCCGGCAGAATAGTCTCTGTTTTAAATGATGATGATTCTGCAAGCACATGTGAGTATTATAAAGAAACTCTAGATACCGATAAAGCTAAAAATAAAATTATTCAAAGTTCTTCACAAAAATATTTCGTGAACAACTTATTATTAAATCACAGTGCTGAAGACGGCGTGAACAATTGGACTATAAAAGATACTCCTGAATCTACTTTGGCAACAAATAATCCCGCTGTGACTACTGATAATACAGAATATAAAATAGGCGAAAATTCATTTAAAGTATCTAAAAATAGTGCGGATTCTACCAAGCCTTGCGCAGTGCAAAAGGTAAGCATACCGAAGGACAGAAAAGGAGAATTTTATACTTTTTCTGCGTATGTAAAGCAAAAGGATGGCGAATTTTCACAAAACGTAGCTCAAATATTTATTACACCATTTGAAGGAACTGAGAAATTATCTGAAACTATGTTTACAAAAATTTCTCAGTTACAAAATAGTGAGTGGAAAAAAGTCTTTGTTACGCTGAAAGTACCGGAAACAACAGATACATTAGAGGTTGGCTTCGGTTTGACCGAGGCTAATGCGACAGTATATTTTGACTGCTTGCAGCTTGAGGAAGGTGGTGTTGCGAACGATTATAACCTG
Source organism: uncultured Eubacteriales bacterium (assembly GCA_949422855.1). GTDB lineage: Bacteria > Bacillota > Clostridia > Oscillospirales > Acutalibacteraceae > CASPLG01. Next base: position 10,379 of record CASPLG010000021.1, read on the forward strand.
CTTGAAAACAGTGGGTTTGACAAAGGTCTTTCATACTGGAGTACATCGGGATTTAGTGAAGGTGACGGAGTTGTAAAAGGGAAACTTTGCATAAATGGTGATATTTCGACTAAAAAGAGTGTGTCGCAAACAGTGAAAATAAATATGAAAAATCCTGTCTTCTGCGTAAACGCCAAGGCTGAAGCTCAGAGCCTTTCTTTCACGGAAAGAAACGGAGAAGCTGCGACTCTCAATGTTGCTTTGGACTTTTTATATGAAGATAGTAATCATTATACTAAAATAATTAAATTCAATCCCGAAATATCGTCAAAACAGTTAATATCTGCCTGTGCATATCCCAGTAACAGTACTTCAAAAGATAAAACTGTAAAATCGGTTACTGTATCGATTAACTACGATTATAACGAAAATGCTGCGTTATTTGATAATATTCAGTTGAGTTTAGACGATGCAGGAGCCAGGTATTCCTATGACGAAAATGGAAATGTTGAATCAATTTTAGACTCTTCGAATAATCAAACTTTAATAAAAGCGACGGATTACAGCGAGATAGAAAAAATAACTTCGCCGAAGAATTATGTAAGTACAGTTGAATACAGCACCGTAAATCCTCATATTCCAGTAAAAAGTGTAATTCCTCTGCCGGATGGATATTTAATGACATCGTATGAGTACGATAAATTCCATAATGTTATAAAGGCTACGTCAGGCTCCAATGATGAAAGCGGAAAGATTATAGAACAGAATTACTCATACACTTCTGATGGTAACTATTTAAAATCTGAAACTGACGTATTTGGAAATACCGTTGAGTATCAATACAATAAGAGAGATGGTAATCTTGAAAGCATTACGGATGCCAGAAGAAACACTATAAAATATGAGTATGATAGAGTAGGTCGCTTAATAAAGACTAATGATAATCATTCAAAGTCTAAAATTACATATAAAAATGGAGTAATATCGTCTATATCTCATAATAATGATGAAGAAAGCCATGTAGTTTATAACTTTGATTATGATAATTTCGGAAAAGTAGAAAAAACAAGTGTTGGAACGCAGACTTTATCGGAAAATACCTATGACGCACATAATGGGCTACTCAGAAAATCTACCTATGGTAACGGAGACGAAGTACAGTTCGACTATGATAAATACGAAAGATTAATAGGAAAAACTTATACTAAATCACAAGGTGAGTCTAAAGAATATACATGTTCATACAACAGCAATGGTCTACCATTTGCAATTAATGATAAATCTCGTTCAGAGACTATTAATTTTGAATATGATACTGCTGACAGACTAACAAAAAAGACCTATAGCAATGGCACAGAAATGGCTTATAGGTACGATGAAAGCAATATTGTAAACGAAAGATCGCTAAAATCCGAAATGATATCATTTAATACAACGGATAAGTTCGGACAGCAAGGACGCTTAACAAATTCCAAAGTTATCCTTAATGGGGTTGAAACAAGTCGTGATTTATGCTATGATAACATTGGTAGGCTTGAGAGCATCAGCAGTGTTCAGACTGGGTCTGGTCAGGATGGAGGAGTACGGCATAGACTTGCTTATATTGATGTGCCGGGCACTAATAAGACTAGTACGTTGATTAAAAGTGTGACTTGCGAGAAATCTACAGCTGCCGATGTATGGGGAGGTCTAGAGGTTAGTTATAGCTATGAGTATGATGCGAATTACAACATAACTAAAATATTTGAAAATGGTACAGAAAAGATTAGCTATGCTTATGATGAGCAGAATCAGCTTGTTCGGGAGAATAACGCTTTAATTGGCAAGACAGTTACATATGAATATGATTTTGGCGGTAATATTTTAAGCAAAAAAGAGTATGCATATACTACCGGAAGTGTTGAGGAAGCTCAAAATGAAATAACGTACGCTTACGCTGACGAAAACTGGAAAGATAAACTCACAGGTTTTAACGGTGAAACCTTTACCTATGACGGAATCGGGAATCCGCTAACCTATCGTGATGGTCTTACAATGACCTGGACGGAGGGTCGTAAGCTTGAAAGAATCAGCAAATCAGGTCTTGATGTTTCGTTCGAGTATGGGGTTGATGGAGTTCGCCGCAAAAAGACTGTAAACGGCATAGTGACTGAGTTTATAACCGACGGAATAAAGGTACTTGCTCAGAAAACTGAAGACAGAGTGCTCTCTTTCCTAATCGATGGAAATGGTGATACGTATGGCTTTGTGCTTAATGAAGTAGCACATTTTTACCTTAAAAATGTTCAAGGAGACATTATTGGAATCACAGATGCTGCTGGCAACATTGAAGCAAGATACACATATGATACTTGGGGTAAGCTCGTTTCAATTACTGATGAAAACGATATAGACAGAACTGCGGATACAGATTTTATCGGTTACATTAATCCAATTAGGTACAGAGGCTACTATTATGACAGCGAAACTGGGGTTTATTATCTGGATGCAAGGTATTATGATCCAGAGGTACGTCGTTTCCTAAATGCTGATAGTACGCTTAACGGTGGATTCAATCTTTTTGCTTACTGTTATAATAATCCAATAATTCTTATAGATTGGGCAGGTTCCATACCCACTTCGCTAGAAGCTGCTCATATGGCGGAGTAGGTAATTCCTACCTCATTGGTAACTGGATGCAAGATGGACCGCCTATAAAAGGAGGGTTTGGGATGATGATGGGTGTGTATTCCAGAACTTTAGGTAATAAAACTGAATATGCACTAGTGAGTAAAGGAACATCTAAATTTGTAAACTGGGCAGACAATTTACTACAACCTATTGGGATGTCTCCAGATATGTTTTGTTCAAAACTCGCAGGGTCAATTTTTGTAAAGTCACATCCAGATAATGAAATCACCTTTATCGGACATTCTAAGGGTAGGGCAGAGGCTTTGGTCAATGCATGGGCCAACAATAAGAATTGTATTGTGTTTAATCCTGCAGCGGTTAATTTATTAGATAAGTCTAATTTATCACGTACTTATTCTGCGAAGTTGACTGTATTTGTTGTTCGCGGGGAGGCACTCACGATTACCAGATTTTTGAGTGACATTTTTAACCGAAATATAGTTTACTTAAATCGTAAGTATAGTTGGTGGCATACAATAAAAAATCACCACATGGATGCCGTAATATGGGGGTTAGAGAATGCAGGATATAATTAACGAGGGGTAGATTCATTATATGTTAAAGTTAGGAAAAATTTTATTGACAGTGGCTTGGGGGGCATTGGGGGTGTTTGTAGTGCCTCCAATTGTGGTATGGATCATTTTCTTTATTGTAACATTGTTATCTCCAAATCCTCCTAAACCGAAGGTTAAATATGGGGAATTTCCATTTAAAATAGAATACGAAATAAACGGTGAAAAAAAACTGATAAAAGATTCGGTTATATGTGAATTTGATGGGATAGAGTGGAATGAATCTCGTGGGAAGTTTCGTAAATGGAAATGGCATTTAAAGAGCGGAAACAGCACTGACTTAGTAATATTTTCAAAAATTAACAGTACTTTTCATATATATTATTATGTCGGCAGCCCTGAATACTATATGGGAGATGTAAACAAAAACGAACAGTATGCACTTTATTCTCCTGGATTTTGGAATAACGGTGATGGAAGGTATTTAGATAATAGAGATTTAACAAAGTACGGTATTAAATTAATAAATTGGGAATATTCTTCTCCAATAGTTAATAAATTTAATATGAAATTTACTTGACTGCCAAATCTGGAGCTTATATGTATTTACTCTTAACGGAGTGACACATTTCTACCTTAAAAATCTTCAAGGTGACGTTATTGGAATCACAGATGCTGCTGGTAATATCGAAGCAAGATACACATACGATACTTGGGGTAAGTTGGTTTCTATCACAGACCCAGAAGGCAACAATGTAACAGAAAATCCGGAGCATATCAGTTTCATAAATCCGCTGAGATATCGTGGGTATTATTACGACTCAGAAATAGGGCTTTATTATCTCAACGCTAGATGATATTATGGCCCTGAGATAAGCCGCTTCCTCAACGCTGATGACAACCTTGAGGACGGGTCTAATATTTTTGTTTACTGCATTAACAACCCTGTGAATTTCTTTGACCCTGACGGCACAAAAAGATTCTATACTTTGGTAGTTTTGTATGAACCTAGCGAATATTCACGTCAAGCGGATGATGAGGCAAAATGGTTGGCTAATGCTTATGACGAAGACCAAAATAGTGTTATAAAAACAGCGGTAAGAAGTAAACCTGAATTTATTAGAGAATGGAATAAATATTTAAATAAAGAAAATAAAGACTATATAGTTATGTCGTTGATATTTCATGGCGGTCCTAAACATTTATATCCTGGCGAAAATTTAATGGTTTCAGATATTAAAAGCCTAAACAAAGCTAATTTGATATCTTTAAGAATACTGTCTTGCAATGCAGGACATAAAGATTATAGTGATAATGTTGCAAATGCTTTTAAAAATGCACATCAAATAAATTCTGTCTATGCAATGGATGGAGGACTTTCCTTTTATCCTAGGACATTATTTGGTCATGATTTTTCTCGTTACGGTCCTAGATTAGCACATAATCAAAGTGGATTCACAAAATATGCTAAAAACGGAAGAAAGCCAACTGGATTTTATGTAATATGGTAGGAGGTGAAATGGATTTGAATATTTTTAAAGTTGTTAATTTTGCTTCGGTTATGAATTTTTCAATTTTTTTTATAACAGGAATCTTGGGCTTTCTCGGAGAAGGTTATTTTAAAGGTCAAATTGGAGTACACCCGGAGATAACTGCCCAATTAATTCAATGTAAGAGGGTATGTTCTTATCTAAAAGCTGTCAGTACGATATTTTTACAGATTACTTTTATATCTATCCTTTTAGTCATAGTATTATATACAATAAAATTTTTAAATCATAAATAGGTTTGATTATGTAAGATTTAAAAATAAATGACTTACTAAAAGCTGTTACATTTGTACACTCTCATGCAGAATATCGTTTGTTTAGTGACTGATTTTCACCTATGGATAAACGTATGAAGGTAGTGTACCTGTGTACCTAGTTAACCCGTTTGGAGAGTTACGAAGATATGATCCCCCCAGAAATTTTATAGGAGGACTTTTAACGTGGGTTGCTGTGTTTGGTAATGGAACTTTATTACGCACTGATATGCCTTTTGATCTCCACCATCCAAGTAAAACTTAAAGTTAAGATAGGAGTAAAAATATGAATTGTTTATCAATACTATTATGGATTGCAGGATTTAATCTTTTTTGTGCCAAACCTATTGAAAATATAGAAATGGCTAAAGAAGTCGGATCCTCTACCATTCATAAGCTTTTTCCAGACAAAGATTATAGTGGACAGGAATTATGCATACAGTCTATGGAAGCCGATGATCGTAAAGAAATGTATATTATCGAGTACGCTCCAATAGGAACCGCCGCTAAGGCTATTAAGGCTCAAGAACAGGGCTTTATATTAGAAACTTGGCGTTTCTACGGAACAATAGCAAAGGTTTATATTGATAAGGAAACCGGTAAAATAGTAACTTGGGGGAATACGGGCAGTACAATAGCTGGAAAAAAAGGACTACGTGCACTGCTTGGAGTTTAAGTGAAGAACCCTTATTTTGCCTATAATATGTAGCATCTTAGGCAGAACTTTAGAAAGAGCATCCCAAAAGTCTGTATAAAAAGTACAGCCCTTGAGGTGCCTTAATTTTACTTACAATCTTTATCTGATTCAGATGACGTTGAATACGGGTTCGTTGTTTATGAGGATTTCGATGCAGAGGGTTATTTCTGCTCTTATGATGTTGAGCGTGGTCTCCCTGGTTCAGGTAATGTGAGTTTTACACGGCTAATAGATACTTATTTAAGCACAGACGGTGGTAAAAAGTGCAGATGCCCAGATAGGTTATTTGGACACACTCATGGGAAAGATCCTCGCAATGGCATTCATCATTATAATGTATACTCAGGGGACGATATAAAACACGCAAATCTTAATGGGATTCAAATGGCATTGATTCCACCAAATGGAATTGTACAAATGTTTGACGCAAGATTTGGTCCTAAAAAAATAACAGATGCTTATAAAATGAGCCCACCTAATGGTGTTAATATACCTCGAGATGAGTATTATACTGGGATTATGGGACCTTTAAGGCGTTGGCTAGCTAGGGCCAAATATCTGTAAGATTATAAAATCTAAGAAAGAAAGTGAAATTTGAAGATGATTGAAGAAATATTATCTTGTTTAGTAGGAATGTTTATAAATGTGTCTTGGTGGGTGTCCGGCTGGCTTCCAACATCTGTTCCGGTTGAAACAGCTGAGCAAGCCTTAGTAATAGGCGAGCGTGTGGCACATGAAAAATTTCTAAATATTGATTATAGTAAATATGAAGTTCAGGTGGAGTATCATTGTTACCGCAATGGGCGTAAAGTGTGGGAAGTATGGTATTGGGATGTAAATAAAGATCCACGTATTTTTGGGGGCGGCGGACCAGAAATATCGATACGCCAAACAGACGGAAAAATATTAAACGCCGTGTTGGGAAGGTAAAACGAACCTGTAATGGATTTAAATTAAAAATTGAGATCTATAGTAAATAAACAACACTAAGCGCTAGGACAAAAGTCCGGCGCTTAAATTTATATTTAAGAAAGAGGTAATAATTTATGGGAGAAGCGATAATTTTAAGAACTTTAGAAAACAATGAGTTAGAAGTAGTGCAAGAAACTGGTATTTCTACGAGTGATGTAATGAGCCAAAAAGCGGTAACAGATGAATTGAATAAAAAGGTAGATAAAGTAGAAGGTAAAGGTTTATCATCTGAGGACTTCACAGCGGAAGAAAAGGAAAAGTTAGATAACGCTGTGCCTACTACTGCAGTAGTACAGGGAACAGGCACGTCAACTACAAATATAATGAGCCAGAAAACTGTGACAGATAAGCTGAATGAAAAAATGGACATTAGTCAGGAATATATCAGAAGACGTCAGTATGTTCCTCTAAAATCAAGTGCCGATAATATAGGATGGTTTTTAGTTTTGCATGGCCAAAATAATCTTCAATATGAAAATTATTCATGTATGTTAGCAGTTACCCAAACGTTTCCTGCAACTTCAAATCAATCAAGTGGGATAATATTTTTTAATATTCGTGTCAATGATTACAATATGTTTGTAGCGGACTTTAGAATACTTTGTGGAAATTTATTACCCGATAGATTTAGGCTTGTAATCAATAGCTATACAGACTTTTATGTTTACATAAAAACAACGGTTGGTTTTGAAAAGTATATGTTTGAAGTTTTAAGTGAAGGCAGACAAACAGGAAGTACATATTTACCAACATTTGAATTTAATAGTAGCACTACCCCAATTTCAGGCGACCCTGGGGGAGCAATTCCAAAATAATTTTGGATTTAGTTTATCCTGTAGGGTCAATTTATATGTCTGTAAACAGTACCAACCCGAAAAATTTGTTTGGTGGAACATGGATTTCTTGGGGAACTGGACGAGTACCGATTGGCATAAATACAGGTGACAGCGATTTTAACACAGTCGAAAAAACAGGTGGTAGCAAAAGTCATGAGCATCTGCTGGACGGAACCGGAGCTGCGATGATTGGATCTGGCCAGGGAGCCCCCTCCACGTTGGCATATGCGGCAACAAATGTTGGAGTAAAAACAGGAACAATGTATAGTATACAGTTCAAGGTACGCAAGTAACTAAACAAGCTCAAAGAGCACACAATACGTCTCTGACTGGCTGGACAAATGGTACAAAAACTCTTCCGCCGTATATCACGTGTTATATGTGGAAACGAACAGTTTAGAAACATTAAAAAGAAGATGTAATTAAGTTAATAGCGTATAATGTCAAGGAGTATATCGCAACAGGAAAGGCTGTGATATACTCCTTTTTTTATGTATTAATTATAGAAACAGATTATAAATTTTTAAAAATTTAGTATAATAAAAAAGAAAGCTAAGAAATTCAAGGTGGTTGCATACATTCACACGGTTAAAAAGAGATTTTAAACTTTCACACGGATATCGGGAAAACGTGTGATTGTATCAATAGTTGTAGCCTTTGCCATTTATTCAGAAATTTGAGCCCCTTGTTCCTTATTTAAATAGCTTTTTAGACGTTTCAACCTCTCATCGAGAGAGGTTGTTCGTTTTTTTGTCCAAATGAAAATTGCCGGAGATATTTCAGCCCAGAAATTCCAAATTTTTCCGGGCATTTATACGATTCATAACTCCATGTTTGGTTTACGCAAAATAATTTGCAAGATATTAACGCTTTAAATGTACATTTTACTCGTACATAACAATGTATAAAATAATCAGAACTAACATTAAAAACGTCACAAAATTTAATGCGTTTCTGTAAGTCCGGCTCAAGCCTGCCTTATTCATACATTCCTATTGCCGGCGGTGCAACATTTACCATATCTGCAGGTTTAACTTGTGATAATCCGTTTTTTGTCCTCATATGGCGAAGTTTTGTTGGGAATAATTGATTATGGTCAGCCAAATTAAATATCACGGTATTTTTCCCTTTCTGTGCGTATTTTAAAGTTCTTGCCGCTCCTCCCCAACTATGTTTAACATAAACAATCATAAAATCAGAATTATCCACCATCCACTCATTACGCTTCAAAATAGCCAAATTATATGGAGTCCTTTCAAGATTCGGATAAAATATTTCATCAAATTTATTCGATAAAATGTCAGCAGACCGATCGACCTTGACCCTTGGGTATGCCAAAACACAATATGATTTTATTAATGGATAGTCTTTTTTCGCCTCATAAACAACATCCGCACAGAGCTGATCAAAGTATCCTTTTCCTCCGTTGTAAAAAATGCCTACATTATCATTTATGATGAGGTTTGTAATCTCCCTTTTCAAATACCATTTTATTTTTTCACATCCTGTAATCTCACTATGTCCCGCAAAACAACATGATTTCAAAATTCCACATTCCTTTCTATTAATTTTTAAGTCCGTTTGGGCTTAACTTTGCGTGAATTAAAATAATTTAATTTATATTAAGTTGAGTATCTATCGGGCGGTGATTATCATGAAATTTTTCTATCCTAGAATTAAAGACTTGAGACAAGATCATGATCTTAGTCAAAAAGACGTAGCAGCTATCTTGAAAACTACGCAGCAGCAATACGGTAAATATGAGAGAGGGGATCGAGAAATTCCTATACATCATCTTATAACTTTAGCTGATTTTTATAATACATCTATTGACTACCTAGTTAGCAGAACCAAATATAACTAATCATATTATTTCACAGGCAAATATATATTTCAATATACTATTTCCAAACGGAAACAGTAAAAAACGTTACGCTAGAAAAGACCTCTTGCCAAAATACAAATAAAGAACCTCTGATGTTGCCAACCATATAATTATACCATTATATTCGTAACACATCAAAGGATCAAAAATTATGGGGAGTGCCGAATGCGTAGATATAGCAGAGTTAAATCTACAAAATGAGCTTTATAAAATTGGTATTTAAAGCCGTTTTACGCCAAAGTAATTACCCTATTCCTACCAATCTTTCAGTACTATATCCTCTTTTTTGGCACTCCTAAAATTATAACTAAAAAAACGGCAGAGCAACCGACCAGTCTGTTCTTAAACACTCTGAATCAGTCACCCTGTCTGCAAAAAGTAAACCCTACCGACTAAAAATGCCGACCCGCGCCGGCTAACTATTATTCTACCGCTATGATTTTGCTGCTCTTATCATCCTTTGGCTCCTTCTTAGGAAATACAACAAACAGAACTCCATTCTCAAACTTGGCTTTTATATCTTTTTGAGAAACACCATCACCCACAAAGAAACTTCTCCTGTACTCTCCAGTGTAACGCTCTCTTTTTATGTAATTTTTGTCATCATCCTCTTCGTCTGACTCAGAATCAGTTGAAGCACTTATCAAAATATAACCGTCCTTGAGGCAAATCTCAATGTCCTCCTTCTTCACCCCCGGGAGCTCCATCGATAACTCATAATTCCCACCTTTCTCAACAAGATCCGCCTTCATCGCAACCGGTACGTCCGAACCGCGCAACATCGGCAAATATCTCTCAAATGGATGATCCATAAAATCATCAAAAAAGTTGTCCCCAAATATTCTAGGCAACATTCTCATAAAAAATCAACCTCCTAAAACACTCATCTGAATTCGTACAATAAACTTCCTTATAAATAGCACTTTTAAAAAAGTTCTGCCCCCTACCGCTGATGAAACCAAAACTCTTGCGAATATATGTACGCAAACAGTCATCTCAAACACGTGGGGGTGTAATCCAAGACAAAATTTTAATTTTTAAGTTATAATTTATAAAATCTTGTTGGTTACAAGTATTATTATATTATATATATCTAATATTGTCAAGTTTTATGATATAAATTTACAAAATGTTCACAATTTATTGCACAAAATATTTGTGTCAATTAGCCTTATATTTCCATGTATTAGTGCGTACTCAAAAAATAACGCATAAAAATTTGGAATTTATCAATATTTCTCTTGAAAATATTTTTGCGTTATAGTAATATAGGGCTGCTTGGCCTTTGATCGGACAAGTAGTAGTGCTGCAGCGTCTGTAAACCAGCGCTGTGAATTTATGGAGGTTTTAGTTTTTATGAACAAAGCGGAATTAATCGAAAAAATGTCTGAAAAAGCAGGAACGACAAAAAAAGATGCGGAAAAAATCCTAAATGCATTTATCGAGAGCGTTACAGAAGCTGTGGCGACAGATGACAAGGTTCAATTAATCGGATTTGGGACTTTTGAACTGCGCAGACGCAAGGCTCGTAGTGGACACGACCCAAGAACCAGGGAAACAATTGAAATACCGGCTTCAAATTCACCCGCATTCAAGGCCGGAAAAGCGTTTAAGGACGCTGTAAATAAGTAGTTTTACTGCATCGAGTTCAGTGGGGCAAAACAAATGAGAATTGACAAATATTTAAAATTATCTCGAATTATCAAAAGGAGATCCGTCGCCAAAGAGGCCTGCGAATCCGGGAAAATACTTATAAACGGTGTTCAAGCTTCACCCTCCAGCAGAGTAAATATTGGAGATAAATTACAGATTCGTTTCGGCTCAAGGACAATGACCGTAAAAGTAGTGGATATTAAAGAGCACGTTCCCAAAGATAATGCCTCTGACTTATACGAAGTTATATCGGATACTTCCTCTGAAAAATCGTGCCGTGATAAAACAAATTGTCAGTAACGTTAACCAGCCGGACAAAAAGATCGGGTATGCCTGACTTTAGCTAGCAGAAATATCCGGTTGGGCTTTGTTAATGTGCTGTGGCTGAAGTGAATATTGAGCCAAATATGTATCTCTGGTTCGATTATCGACAATAAGGTCAAATGATTTTATCCGCTGCGAGAAAATGAAGCGGTGAAATATTTCTATTTGTCGTTATAATCTTTCTATCCCCCTGCATACATATTTTTAAATATGTTTTGAAGGGGTCTTTTTATGCCGGAAGAAAAATCTAAAAACAATATTCCGCACTCTCTTATGTTAGACAATAGAAAGAACTTGTCTGTAAGCGGAATATCCGACGTTGACAGCTTCGATGAACAAATTATAGTAGCATATACTGATCTGGGAGAGCTCACTATAAAAGGTAAATCGCTTCACATAAATAAATTAAATATAGATTCCGGGGATTTGCAGGTAGAAGGTCAAATAGACTCCTTGTCATATAGCGACAATAAGCCAATTTCAGGTGGAGGGTTCCTTTCAAAATTATTCAAGTAATTTATTAATGCTATTTACCGTGAAACTATTTGGTTAAAAGTGCTTATATTATTATAAAAAACTTGATTGG
>CASPLG010000022.1 GCA_949422855.1 uncultured Eubacteriales bacterium
TATATTTTTTTCTTGCCGGTAAACCAAAAACGGGGAATTATCTCCAAATGATATACAGCTTGTATTTTTCTCAACGAGAATGAAGCCACAAAGCAGAGTGAGCAAAAGGAAAGTTCCTCCCAGAGAGCAAAAAAATATTTTCATATTATTTTTTGAAAATCTCATATTTTGCACATCCTCATTAATACTTAGTCTCTAAGTTCATTTAACACGCTTGCAAGAGCTTCACCCACCAATGTTCCGGAATAAACAGCCTCTGTTAAGGTATTTACGTCGCTTCCCACTTCTATTAACAAACCGCCGTGCGATAAATTCATATTATATTTAAAATTGCCAAAGGACAGCGGACGCGTCAATCCCGGAAACATGGTTTCACATCGCTTTTGCAATCGCAAAGCAAGTCTAAGATTATATTCCCAATCAGGAAATCCGTTGCTTGCGTCCTTGTCACATCCCGCCACAATCATTATCTGAGCCGCTTTTGTACCGTTTATCCTAAACGTAGGCTTTACTTTTCCACGTTCTAAATCCCCCATGCTGTCCCTGTGGACGTCTATGGTAACTTGTATAGACGGATATTTCTCGAGATTTGATAAGATTGTTTTTTTAGAGCGAGAATACGAACCGTTATAAGTTGGACTGTCATGATAGGTCTGATCGTGAATAGTAGGTATGCCATGCTCAACAAGTTTTTTTGTTATTGCTTCTCCCACCTGGGTAACATTTCTCATATTGTCGGTAGACCTCGGATAATAACTCTCGTAAAAAAAGCCCTCATCTTTTTTTAAATATGATTCTGAAGTATGTGTATGATATATAAGGACCTGCGGTTCTTTAGATTTTTTTATATGCACATCGGGTCGAGCTTTAAGTTCTTTTGCAATATTTATTTCTTTTTCTGCAATGTTTTTTACATAGAAATTTTCATATTTAAGACCGGAAGAACTAAATTGACTTTCGATAATCTTGTAAGTTTTTTCTCCGGGTGAATGTTTGTCCTCATCTTGAGGATTTATCGCCACAGGTGGTTTTGGTATTTCTACACCGCTGTATTCACTATTGCTTGTGCTTTTTATCGGTTCAGATGCACCCCGGGGTATTGAGGCAGTACGAAAATTTAATGTGTTTAGAGAATTCAGCGAAACATATCCCTGAGGTAGAAATGGTCTTACGGCAAATATGCTGATTTCCTCTTTGCTGAAGGGGGATAGACGTTTAAACCTAATAAATATACATACCAAGGCAAGAAAAAAACACAAAAGTGAACATAACGAATAAAAAAGGTCTGAAATATTTGCTTTTTTTAAAATCCTCAATGTTTTGGACCTCCTCCACTTTGTAGATAGGAGCAATTTTAAAGATACTAAGTTATATGGACTAAATTGAGGATTTATTACAGTTTATAAATTACGATGTGAGGCTTTGAAGTTCTTCAGGTGAAAAATTTGGCTGTAATGCATGATTTATAGACGTTCCTATTAAAAATGCGGCCCTGCTTATAAGCAAATCGACCTCCTTAGGAGTAACTATCATATGTTTTCCTTCTGTACTTATTTTACTTTGCTGACCAAAGCTCGGGGGTTCCGGATGTAAGTCCTGCACAATGTCATTTACGAGAGTCAACGCATCCACAACAGTCGGAACACCAATGCTGATCACCGGTATGCCTAATGTTTGTTCATCTAACAGCGGTCTTGCGTTCCCTACGCCGGCTCCCGGAGATATTCCCCTGTTTGAGAGTTGTATAGTGCAACCTAACCTAGAGAGTTTCCTCGAAGCAAGTGCATCTATTATTATTACGCAGACAGGATTTATCTTTTTTATTGCTCCGGATAAAGTCTCTGAAACATCAATACCGGTTTTTCCCAGCACTCCGGGTTTCAGTACCGATACCGGGCGAAAGTTATTTATTCCAACGGATTTTGTAAGTTCTTCGGAAATATGACGTGTGGCCAAAACGTTATCCGCAGCTTTGGGACCCAATGCATCAGGGGTAATATCTGTATTACCGAGACCCGCCACAAGTACCAGTCCTTTTTTAGGTATTAACTTGCCTATTTGCAAGGCTAAAATTCTTATTCTTTCATCATCAACCCGAAAATAATCTGTTAAAGGCGGTACCGTAACGGTTATATATGTTCCTTGAGGTTTTCCAATTTTTTGGGCAGCTTCAGAGCTCTTTATGCACATCTCTACTACAACCGAGCTACCGTACTTTTTTTCCGATACTTCCAAACCGTTTATATTTTTGTGTACTTCTGCAGCTTCTACCGCTAAGTCCGTTCTAAAATTCATATACCAGTCTCCCTTGAGTAGAAAGTTTTTAAGCTAGTATTGCACTTTATAAAAAATATATTCTCGTTAGAGCAAAATAAATATGCTAAATCTAGGTTTTTTGGTATAATAAAGATTATCAAAAATTCAGTGGGGAGAGATTTTAAGTGATAATAGACGGCAAAAAAGTTTCTGACAAAATAAAATCAGAACTTAAAAACAAAGTGTATAAACTAAAGGAAGGAGGTATTGTTCCGGGTCTGGCAGTAATACTAGTTGGAAATAACCCCGCTTCAAAAATATACGTCAAAAATAAACAGAAAGCTTGCGAAGAAATAGGAATACAGTCGAGGCAATATTTGTTAGATGAGAAGACAAGCCAAAAAGACCTGCTTGAACTTATTGAACACCTTAATAAAAGCACTCAAACACACGGCATTTTAGTACAGCTCCCTCTACCCTCCCACATCGACGAATTCACAGTAGCACAAGCTATAAACGCTGAAAAAGACGTTGACTGTTTTAATGCATCCAACGTGGGAAAACTGATTTTAGATAAATCCAATCTTCTGCCATGTACACCTGCAGGTATAATTGAGCTCCTAAAACGATATCATATACAAATTCAGGGAAAAAATTGTACGATAGTTGGCAGAAGTAATATTGTCGGAAAACCTCTTGCATTGATGATGCTCAAAGAAAACTCTACTGTGACAATATGCCACAGCAAAACATTAGAATTAGAAAATTTTTGCAGGCAAGCAGACATACTGATATCTGCCGTCGGAAAACAGAAAACCATAAAAGCGGATATGGTAAAGCCAAAGGCTACAGTAATAGATGTAGGGATAAACAGAAACTCTGAAGGAAAAATTTGCGGAGATGTCGATTTTAGTGGTGTATTCCCAAAGGCGGGCTTTATTACGCCGGTTCCCGGAGGAGTCGGACCTATGACAATAGCAATGTTAATGAAAAACGTCATCTGTGCAGCCGAACTGCACCTCAGCAGCCCTCTAGACTAAGTCCCTAAGCTGCCTGACGTGCCTCTCATGTTTTTATAATCAGCAAAAATATAAAGTATCTGAAGGTATTCCACATATCACCATTTTATAAAGTAAGTTCATCATCAAATAAGACGCTGGGGTCTATTGTCTGTCGGCTTTCTCCCTTTAAGTCTAGAGAAATCTTACCGTGCTTCAGCATTATTGTCCGATTTCCAAAACTGAAGGCATCTTCTAGGTTATGTGTGATCATCAGGGTGGTTATATCCTCATCATCTGTAATTTTTTTAGTCAGAGACAAAATTTTGTCACGAGACTTCGGATCCAATGCAGCAGTGTGTTCATCTAGCAAAAGTATTTTAGGTTTTATAAGTGTCGCCATAAGCAGCGTAACTGCTTGACGCTGTCCGCCTGAAAGCAGCCCGACTTTTGCTTTTAATCTGTTTTCAAGACCCAAATTAAGCTCGGCAAGCTTAGTTTTAAAAAACTCAGAGTTCTGCTTGTTGATGGCTAACGCTAAATTTTTACTGGAATTTTTTAGCATAGCTATCGATAAATTTTCTTCTATCGTTAAATTTGGTGCGGTACCCTTGAGAGGATCCTGAAAAACTCTTCCGATTAATTTTGCACGTTTATACTCGGGCATAGAAGTGACATTTTTATCATCTATAAAAATTTTTCCTGAATCAGGGAAAATAGACCCTGCAATCATATTCATTAAAGTAGATTTTCCTGCCCCGTTTCCTCCGATTATCGTGACAAAGTCACCCTTATCGATGGTCAAATTCAAGTTCTGAAAGATATGCTTTTCATCCAATTGATTTTTATGAAAAGTTTTACATAAGTTCTCAATTCTTAGCATTTTTTACACTCCTCGTAACAATTTTTTTAATGGTCGGCAGAGAAAGCAAAATTGCAGCGACTACAGCCGTAAAGAGTTTTAAATCGCTCGGGCTCATACCAAGATTCAGCACCAAGAAAATTATAAACCTGTAACAAATGGATCCTACGACAACAGCTATAAGCTGATATATAAATGAACTTTTTCTAATCAAAGCTTCACCGATTACAACAGATGCAAGCGCTATAACAATAGTTCCCGTCCCCATATTTACATCTGAGTACCCCTGGCTCTGAGCGATGAGTGCTCCTGAAACCGCACACATAAAATTGCTTATCATCAAAGCTAAAATTTTCTTTGAATCGGTATTCACACCTTGTGCACGCATCATTTGCTCATTGTCACCCGTTGCCCTGATAGAAACCCCCAGACGAGTCTTAAAAAATAAGTCCATAATTAAAAGCAACACGGCACAGATACCCAGTCCTACAAGGAAATTTGAAATTTGAGTATCACCAACCAATTTAAAGATCGTCTTCTTACTAAGTAAGGATAAATTTGCTTTACCCATGATTCTTATATTTATTGAATACAATGCTATCATAGTCAAAATTCCGGAAAGTATAGCCTGTATCTTAAGCTTAGTATGAAAAAATCCTGTAACCATCCCCGCTAAAGATCCTGCCAAGCCCGCAGCCAAAATACTCAAAATCGGGTTCATCCCACCAATTATAAGCACTGCACACACACTGCCTCCGAGGGTTAGACTCCCCTCTGCAGTCATGTCGGCAAAATTTAAAATTCTGAATGTAATAAACAATCCCAGAGCCAAAATGGCGTAAATTAATCCTTGGGAACAAGTTGATATTAATATATTCATTCTAATTCTCCTTTCATCTCATCGGGAATCTCTATTCCCAGTTTTTGTGCGGTATCCTGATTTACCGTCAGTTTAACGTTTTCCAAATGTTCAATCGGAATATCTTCGGGTCTTCTTCCGTATTTCAGAATTTGCACAGCCTGATTTGCCGTGATTTTACCAAGTTTATAATAATCCATCCCATAGGTAGCCAATGCACCATTCTTAACACTTGCAACTTCACTGCATATGATTGGAACCATATTTTTTATCGCTACCCTGCTCACCATAGGCATACATGAAACAACCAGATTGTCCGTTGGTACGAATATAACATCCACTGATTTGGCGGCGTATTCTGCGACCTGACTGAGTTCATTTGAATTTGAAACAGTATAATCCTCAGCAACCATATCAAGCTTTTTGGCCTCTGCGGATGCTGCCTCTGCCTGGTATTTTGAGTTTATCTCGCCCGAACAATAGAGTATACCAATTTTCTTTGTTTTAGGCAATAGGCGTTTTATAAGACCTATTTGCTTCTCCACCGGTACCATGTCCGATGTACCCGTTATATTTTTAGCATTTAACCCACAAGATTTGGGGTCCGTAACAGCAGTTATCAAAATAGGAATTTCATCCGTGGCATTAGAGACAGACTGAGCTGCCGGGGTAGATATCGCAAGAATCAGACTGTCCTTTGTTTGAACGAAGCTATCGGCAATTGAGTTGCAAACACTCTGGTCACCCTGAGCATTCTGATAATCTATTTTTATATTATCTCCATCGTTATACCCCTGCTCCGAAAGCCCTTCTATGAATCCCCTTCTTGCCTCATCTAAACAATCGTGCTCTGCTATCTGTATAATCCCTATTTCCTTTTTGTTTCCCTCTGAACCCTGCTTCGTAAGCAGCAACGTCGCAAATCCTAATATAGCACCAATAAGAGATATCAATATATACCATTTTTTTAATTTCATTTTCAGTTCCTCCATTTATAAAAATATTTTATTTCAAACTTAGATCTTATAAATTCAGAACTACTAAATCGCTCATTGAATAAAGTTTTTCTAATGTTAGTATTTAAGTTTGGACAGATCATAACTACTCCCCCTTATCACAAAATACAAAAGCCGCAACTTAAAAACATAAGTCCGGCTCCATTTATACGGCATACAAAAGGAACCACAACAAGCACCCCCCAACACTTGCTATGGCCCCGATAAAAACAAATCCCAAAAGCAAGCATTGATCACACAAAATATTTAAATCGATAACTAAATCGGCTATAAGCTGCCATATTCATCATAATTCTACACTCCCGTATTTATTGTGATTTATTGTATCATAAATAATTACCATTTGCAAGCTATAAATTAATAAAAATCATGCACGGCATTCAAAAGTCTAATTTCTTGACACGCGAAAATAAATTTTATTATATATTAAACTTAATACTTATTGTCATTTTAAATATAATCAGTATATTTTTCCACTATTTTTATAGTATCTGCTTCTTTATTACTTATAATTATATTGATAAATCAAATCAATTAATGTTAAAATAAGTAAGTTGAAAAAATAAAATTGGTGGTGCTAAAATGGAAAATAACAATGTAGAGGATATGCTAGGGATAACTATGGATAAAATCAAAGAAATGGTTGACACTGACACTGTTATCGGAGAACCTATTATTGCAAAAAACGGTTCTATGATTCTTCCCGTTTCCAAGGTTTCCTATGGTTTTGCTTCGGGAGGTTCGGATTTTAAGACTCCTAAAACCGAAAAAAAGGTATTTGGAGGAGGTAGCGGCGCAGGCTTTACTATAACTCCGATAGCTTTTTTAGTAATAACCACCGATGATGTTAAACTTTTACAGATTCAATCTTTTACCGGCGCTTTGGACAGAATAATATCTATGACACCCGATATCGTTACCAAAATAGGCAATTATTTTAAGAATAAAAACCGGGATTGATAACAGTACTATCCCCGGACTATGATAGTATAAATTTTGGAATGCTGCATTTGTAGATAGGGCAAGTGTGGCCGTTCTGATTTGAAACAATCCAATTTCCATTTAAGAAAATTGGATTTGGAGAATATATAAATTGTTTAGGTAGGGGCACACAAAAGTGAAAAGACCAAAATCCTCCCCCCAGGCTTTTCAGGAATTACCTTTCTGCGTAAAAAAAGATGATTTAATTTTTAAGAGTTACATTTAAATCGCTAGCTAACTTAGTAATAAACTTCTGCTCTATATTCTCTATCATATTGGATGTAAGGGTGCACTGTCTGCTACAGTATTTAACCTTATATAGGATTGCATGCTCATCATCATTCATATTTTTATCTTTGTAAAGGTCACATACTTCTATATTCGTAACTAAATCACTAGATTCCAAGATTATCTTCTCAATTCTATCCGAGACAATATTTTTGTTTACCATAAAATTATAAACTCTCATTACAGAAGGATATTTAGACTCAAATTTTAGCTTTTTAGTTCTTTCCCTTAGGGCTTTCACAATTATCTCACAGTAGAAAACAGAACCTTTTATTAACTTTATATTTTGGGGCTTATTCAAAGATTTCTTATTAATTTCACAAATAAACCCTACCACATTGCCATCGCTTATGATATTAAAGCCTGTTCCCTCCTCACAAAACCTATAATCTGACCTTTCCAGTTTAAAATCTTGACCGAACTCGCCAAAAATAATATTAACATAGTTTAACAAATCATAATAAGAATATTTTATATTTCTATCTATCCCCCATCCTTTGTATATTCTGTTCCCGGAGAAAATAAATCCGGCCACATCAAGTTCTCCATAATTTGTTTCAGATGTCTCATCCTTAAAATATACTTTGCCCATCTCAAAAAGAGATAAATCCATGTTGCCGAGAGAATAATTATAAACAAGCGAGTCAACGAGTGAATAGACGAGAGTAGGTCTCATAAGTGCATACTCTTTATTTATAGGATTTTTCAAAATTAAATCAGAATGTAACCTGTCTCCCTTGGGAACTTTAAATGTATCAATAAAATCAGAGGGTATAAAAGAATAGGTTATAACTTCGTCAAAACCCAGTCCCACAAATATCTCACGTAACTTATCGATATTATCCCACACTGTATTTTTGTTATAACAAAGCTGCACAGTCGGCATAGTCGGGGCAATATTATCATAGCCGTGTATCCGTGCTACTTCCTCTATGATATCAACCTCACATTTTACATCTAAACGGTAATCAGGTACTGTTACACAAACCCCGTCTTCATTTTTGTCAATACATTTAAATTCATAACTTTGCAAGTATTTCATTACAATTTTTTTGTCTAAATTCACGCCCAATAACGAATTAACCCTCGAGATCCTCAAATCAATATGATTTTTCTCCGGCTTTTGCGGATAAAAATCATAAAAGCCCTCTCTAATTTTTCCTCCGCAGATCTTTACTATTAAGTGCGCACAGATATTTGCAATATCCATACACCTCTGTATATCTATTCCCCTTTCAAACCTAAAAGAAGAAGGCGTGGATACTTTCATACGCCTGGAGGTCAGTCTAATACTTACTTCATTAAAGCACGCTGCCTCAAGCACAACATTTTTAGTATCGTTCTGAACTGAAGAGATATCTGCACCCACTACTCCGGCAACACAGAGGATATTCTTTTTGTCACATACTACAATATCTCCTTTTTTTACTTTTAAAGGACTCCCACTCAAAGTCAAAATCTCAGATTCTGAGTCGTATTTTTGTACATTCATGCAGTTATCATGTATCTTATCGGCATCATAGGTATGCATTGGTTGACCGTACTTGAGCATAACATAGTTCGTTATATCTACCACAGCATTGACACAGTTAATCCCCAATTTTTGAAGCAGAGTTTTTATATAATTCGGAGTCTGAACCCTATTATCTATTCCTTCAAGTATCAACAAACAAAATCTCGAACATGCGTCCGGATCAACTTCAACATCCATAGGAAATAAGTTGTTTCCAAAAGGTTTATCAGAAACCTCTACACGAGGAATTTCTTTTCCCTTAAAAGCACATATTTCCCTGGCTATCCCTAAATGGCACAGCATATCAGGTCTGTTAGCTTTAACCTCTATTGTCACAATAGTATCGTCGTCTTTTTTGAAAGTTTCATCAACTTCAAAGCCCTGAAGATTTAATATCTTAAAAAATTCATCGCTACTTATCTCAAAACCGCACATTTGTTTAACTAAATTAAGAGAAAATTTAAACACTTATATCCCCCCTACAACTGTTTCCACAAACTTACATTATTTTCATATAATTTTCTTATTTCTCCCAAGCCGTAATATATCAATGCAAGTCTGTTAAGTCCCAATCCAAATGCAAAACCTGTATATTTTTCGCTGTCATATCCCACACCCTCAAGAACATTAGGGTGTACCATACCGGAACCCAAAACTACTATCCACCCTGAATTTCCACATGTTCTGCATCCTTTTCCGCCACACTCCACGCATGACACATCTATTGCCGCACTGGGTTCAGTATAAGGATAATATGTAGGTCTGAATCTAACTTTTGCCTCATTGCCAAAAATCTCTTTCAAAAGTTTTGTTAAAATCGCTTTTAAATTGGAAAAGGAAATCTTTTCCCCAACCATTAACCCTTCTACTTGGTAAAACATAGGTGTGTGCTGTGGATCAATATCATCCACTCTATATACCGTACCGGGAGATATTATCTGAATCGGAGGCTGCCGTGTTTCCATTGTCCTAATTTGAACAGAGGAAGTATGAGAGCGTAAAAGAATATTTGGAATACTCACATAAAATGTATCTTGCATATCTCTGGCAGGGTGATGTGCGGGAATATTTAATTTTTCAAAATTATATCTGTCTAATTCTATCTCAGGTCCTTGTACAACGGAAAATCCCATACTTATAAGTACCTTTTCTATCTTTTTGTACAGCTTTGTAATCGGATGATAATGGCCTATTTTTATATTATTTTTAAATATCGTATTATCATATTTGTTGGATTTTTTTTCTGATACAAATTCCTCTATTAAATGGTCAATTTTTTCGGAAGCATATTCCTTAAATTCATTTATAGCCCTACCCATCTGCTTTTTTAATTCAGGATCTTCAGAGGTTTTTAATTTTTTATACAGTTCACCCATGAAGCTTTTTAAATACTTAGTCTTTATATTCTCTGCTGATTTTTTATTTTCTGCTTCAGAAATTTCCTGTTGTAACTCTTTTTTCTTTTGTTCCAGTTCATGTACAATATCAGACATAATTTTCTCCTCTCAATTTATATTTTAAATTTAGATCGAAGAATATCCACTTTATCTAGTTTTTCCCATTTAACTCCCAAATCTTCCCTCCCCATATGACCGTAAGAGGCAAGATTCTTGTAAATCGGAGCTCTGAGTCCGAGATTTTCTATAATAGCAGAAGGTCTCAGGTCAAAAACTTCATCTACTGCTCTTGATATTCTTTCATCATCTATTTTAGACGTTCCAAAAGTGTCAACCATAACAGATATCGGACTTGCAACCCCTATAGCATAGGAAAGCTGAATTTCACATTTGTCGGCGATACCCGCACCCACGATGTTTTTAGCTATATGCCTCGCCGCATATGCAGCCGAACGGTCTACTTTTGTTGGATCTTTACCTGAAAATGCTCCTCCACCATGCCTCGAATATCCTCCGTATGTATCCACGATTATTTTTCGTCCGGTAAGCCCGGAATCACCCTGAGGACCTCCTATGACAAATCTTCCTGTGGGATTTACCAGTATTTTTGTGTCTGAATCTAACATATCAGAAGGTATAATAGGCAAAACAACAGTATTTATTATATCACTCTTGATTTGTTTGTGTAAAATATCCTCTGCGTGCTGGGCGGAAATGAGAATAGTATCTACTCTTGTAGGTTTGCCGTTTTGGTATTCCAAAGTAATTTGGGTTTTCCCATCCGGTCTCAAATACTTCACCAAACCGTCTTTTCTCACTTGTGTAAGTCTTTTTGCCAGTTTATGTGCAAGAGATATTGGCAGCGGCATCAGCTCCGGAGTTTCATTACATGCAAATCCAAACACCATCCCCTGATCTCCCGCGCCTATTTGATACAAGTCATCATCCATACCATCCTTCTTTTCGAGAGAACAATCTACACCAATCGCAATATCTTCAGATTGTGAATCTATCGAAGTTATAATGCCACACGTATTTCCATCAAATCCACTCAATGGATTATCATAACCTATATCCTTTATTACTTTCCTCGCTTCCGAGGCTATATCAACATAACAACTGGTAGATATCTCACCCATAATATGTAATAAGCCGGTAGTAGCACAAACCTCACACGCAACATGCGCATATGGGTCTTTCTCTAGTATGGAATCTAAAACTGCATCTGCCACTTGATCGCATATCTTATCCGGATGACCCTGCGTCACAGATTCGGATGTAAAAAACTTCCTATGCATACCTATAATCCTCATTTCCTTGATTAATACACTATAAATACTAACCCATAAAGATATTTTAGTCAATAGAATGCGACCCTAAACCTCACAAATATTTAAATCAACGTCAGATTACAGTGATAAACCTATAAAAAACGAAATATAATGACCCGGTAAATATAAAATATCTAATTTGCTAATTTGGGAAATTAGACTATAATATATGTATCGTGCTTATACTTTATTAGGGAGTGACTTAATGTGTTATCGGATATTGAAATATCGCAGAGCGTGTTTCCTCAAAAAATACTCAAAATAGCTGAGTCTTTAGGATTAAAGGAAAGCCAAATTGAACTGTATGGGGAATCCAAAGCTAAAATCAAGATAGAAAAATTACCTCGGAATAACAAAAATGGCAAATTAGTCCTCGTTACGGCCATAAATCCCACTCCGGCAGGCGAAGGGAAAACGACTACAACAATAGGTCTCGGGCAGGCCATGGCAAAAATAAATAAATCTGCCGTAATAGCCCTGAGAGAGCCTTCCTTAGGTCCCGTATTCGGGGTGAAAGGCGGAGCAACGGGCGGGGGATATTCTCAGGTTATTCCTATGGAAGATATAAATCTGCACTTCACAGGAGATATGCATGCTATAACTTCAGCAAATAATTTGCTGTGTGCTGTATTGGATAATCATATTCATCAAGGTAATGCTTTAAATATTGACCCAAGACAAATCTTGGTAAAAAGGTGTTTAGACGTAAATGACCGAGAACTCAGGCACGCCGTGGTCGGGCTCGGCGGTACAGCTCATGGCATACCCAGAGAGGATGGATTTATAATCACTGTTGCAACAGAAGTTATGGCTATACTCTGCCTAGCTGACAATATTTTGGAACTTAAAAAAAGGCTTGGGGATATCCTGATAGCCTATGACTACGAAGGAAACCCTATTTATGCAAAAGATTTAAAAATAAACTCGGCCATGGCAGTATTGCTGAAAGATGCAATTAAGCCCAACCTTGTCCAAACTCTGGAAGGTACCCCCGTCATCATGCACGGTGGACCTTTCGCCAATATCGCACACGGGTGTAATTCAGTCATAGCAACTAAATTAGGAACTAAATTAGCCGATTATTGCATTACTGAGGCCGGGTTTGGCTCGGACTTGGGTGCAGAAAAATTTCTGGACATCAAATGTAGGATGGCAAACCTCAAACCCTCTGCAATTGTTTTAGTTGCTACCCTAAGAGCTTTGAAATATAATGGCGGATGTCATCTTAGTGATTTATCTAAAGAAAGCACAAAATACCTTGAAAAGGGCATATGCAATCTTGGGATACATATAGAAAATTTGAAAAAATTTAAGGTGCCTGTTATTGTATCTATAAATAAGTTTATCTCTGACAGTGATGAAGAAATAAATTTTGTTAAAAAGTATTGCGAAAAACTAGGTGTAGAATACTCAGTTTCACAATGCTTCTCAAAAGGAGGAAATGGGGCTGTTGATTTAGCACAAAAGGTCTGCACGGCATGTACATATGAAAATGATTTTTCATTTATCTACCCTCTAAATGCCACCATAAAACAAAAAATCTCTATTTTATGCTCAGAAATTTACAGAGCACGAGATGTGGTTTATTCTAGAGAAGCCCTGGATGACATCAGAAAAATAGAAATCCTAAAAAAAGATAGTCTACCAATATGCATAGCGAAAACCCCATACTCAATATCAGATGATCCAACAAAATTAGGAGCTCCTTCAAATTACACTTTTAGAGTAAGCAGACTCTCTCTCTCAAATGGAGCCGGATTTATAGTTGTATATTCCGGAAATATCTTGACAATGCCCGGTCTGCCTAAAACCCCGGCTGCGGAAAAAATCGATATAAACGAGGATGGTAAAATATCCGGGCTATTTTAAAATATTTTTAACTCCTTTGTATATTTTTGTCATTTAAGAATGAAGTAACCAAAAAACATCTAAAAAAAGGATCACAACTCTACTCTTTAAGTCCCCCTAAACTGCTGAGCACATCCCAACCCCAAACGTTTAAATTTCTTGACCCGACTAAACAACTTATCCTTTTTAAGTTTATTTACTGTACTTAGCTATTACTACACGCTCTATGTTATTTATGTCCTTATAAACTTTTATATTCTCCAAACCCTTTTTTCTAAAAATATCACATACGCTTCTACCCTGCCCTCTGCCTATTTCCACTGCGGCAAAACCTTTTTCAGAAAGTTTGCTTAGCCATTTATCGCATATTATACGGTAAAAGCAAAGGCCGTCACAACCTCCGTCTAAAGCCAGATGAGGCTCCTTTTTAACGTCACTGTTTAAATATTCTATTTCCTCAGACGGAATATATGGAGGGTTACAGACTATGCAATCTATAGATTTATCCATAAAATTTTCATACCCTTTGGCAATATCTTCGTGCATTATTTTTATATCTAAATTATGCTTATTCACATTTCTTTTCAGATAATTCAGTGCAAGCCCTGACAGTTCCAGAGCTGTTATTTCTGGACTATCCCCAAGAATACTTTTCATTGATATTGCAACAGCACCACTGCCACTGCATAAATCTACAATTTTTAATTTTTCCCCCAATTTCTTAATCTGTTTTATTGTTTGGCGCACCAGAACTTCAGTGTCATCCCTGGGAATCAGTACTCCTTCGCCTACTTCTAAGTCCATCCCCATAAACTCACAGTGACCAATTATATACTGCACAGGGAACCCATTTAACCTCATGTCTATCATCTTTAAGTAATGCTTAACTTCATCCTTGGGAGCAACATTATCTCCTTTTATAATTAAATCCTTAAATTTCAGTCCAAAACATTCCTCAAACATCAACAAAGAGTCCGTTTTGTAGCATTCTATATTTCTATTCTTCAGAAGATTTACACCTTTTTTATAAATCTCCCTAAAAGTTATCCCCGTAATATCATTTCCCCTCCAAGTCCATATCAGCCAAATCACCTTTAATCATTGGCAAAAGTACATTTACAGTCGTACCAAAACCCTCTTCGCTGATTATTTCTAAACTACCGTTATGCATTTCTATTAATTCGCTGACAATCGCCAATCCGATTCCGGATCCCCGTTGTGACGAATCTGCTTTATAAAATTTCTCTGTAACATGAGGCAAATGCTGCTCAGAGATTCCACACCCATTATCCGTGATGCTTACACAGATTTTATCGTTTTTCTCACCAACGCCTACACTTATACCCCCACCCTCCGACGTATATTTTAAAGCATTATCTATAATATTTATAAATACCTGCCTTAGCTTATTTTTATCTCCCATAATAGGTGGGAGCATTTTAGGTTCATTATAAATCAAAGCCTTATTTTCTGAAACAGCACGCTCCTTGAATATATAAACAGCCTCACCAAGTTCTGCAAGGATATCTAGTTTATCCATTGAAACAACCATCCTTCCGTTCTGAAGTCTGGAAAAATCCAGAAGTTCCTCAACAATAGTTGACAATCTCTCTGTTTCATGGACTATTATATCCAATCCCTTCTCTGTTACGGATTTATCAATTTCATCCTCACACCGTAAAGTTTCAGCCCATCCCTTTATAGCGGTGAGCGGAGTTCGTATTTCGTGCGATACCGACGAAATAAAATCATTCTTAATTTTTTCTGCTGTCCCTAACTCCTCTGCCATGTAGTTAATGGCGGAACAAAGCTCTCCTATCTCGTCATTGTACTTTTCCTCTATTTTTATGGTAAAATTCCCATGTGCTATTAATTTAGCAATATTGCTTATTTCTACAATTGGGTGAACTATAGACTTTATAAAGCAAATACCAACAATCACTGTAAATAATATTACCATAATCGAAAAAATTAAAAAAGCAATAAATGAAGAAAAGAAAAGAGAATCAGTTTTTTTTAGAGGTACTATATACTTTATTGCCCCTACATACTCGTGCTCATGGT
This sequence comes from uncultured Eubacteriales bacterium, assembly GCA_949422855.1. Lineage (GTDB taxonomy): Bacteria > Bacillota > Clostridia > Oscillospirales > Acutalibacteraceae > CASPLG01. The sequence continues at coordinate 15,414 of CASPLG010000022.1, forward strand.
TAAACAGATTTTTGGTCGTTGTCATAACATGCTCCCCTGATGGGAGAAACTCAGCCCACACCTTTGGTGCTCCATCATACTCTTTATTATTTATGCCGTTTTTAAAAAAACTGTAATTACTGTTCCACGGGCCGTCAGAACAAATCACCAATTCATCCCTTTTATCATAAATTACCACCTGCAGATCATCCATGTCTCTGATGCCCTCTACGTAAGATATAGCAAAAGTATCAAACATTTCATTTTCCGGGTATTTATGTAGAGAAAATACATTGGAAACTTCTATTGCATGCCCCGAAATTTTCGTCTCCATATTCTTATAAAAATATCCTCTCAGCAAAAACATAAATAACATAGTAATCGACGCTAAAATCCCCATTGAAATCCATAGGGCGCCCGCAACCCATCGTCTTGTTATACCTTTTATACTCATATGAAATACATCCCTGCTTAATTTTCCCATTTATAACCCAAACCCCATACGGTAATGATATGCTGCGGAACAGATGGATTGTCTTCAACCTTCATTCTAAGACGCCTTATATTCACATCAACGATTTTTTCCTCTCCCTGATAGGAGTCTCCCCACGCATGATGAAGAATTTGCGTCCTGCTGAGCACAGTACCCGGATTTGAGAAGAAATACTCCATGATTTGAAACTCAACTTGGGTAAGTTCTATTATTTTTCCTCTCTTTTTTAGTGCACGATTTCTTAAATTAAGGACAACCTCATCAAACTTGATTTCTTCCTTGAAGTTATTCTCAGTACGCATCAAATTTAAAGCCACCCTCCTATAAAGGGCATCCACTCTTGCAACGAGTTCCGATGGGCTGAATGGTTTTGTTATGTAATCATCAGCCCCCAACATAAGACCACTTATTTTATCCATTTCCTGCGTTTTTGCAGTCAGAAGAATTATACCAAGCGTACTGCTTTTGCTCCTGAGTTCTTTGCAAACAGTCAGCCCATCTACTTCAGGAAGCATTATATCAAGTACTGCTAAATCAAAATCACCGTTGTACCGCTCAAAACATTCAAGTGCCTTTTTCCCACTCTCAGCATCTACGACATCATAGCCCGCCCTTTTTAAATTTATAACCTCGAATTCACGTATAGCCGTTTCGTCTTCAGCAATCAACACTCTTTTCATATACCCTCCGCAGTAATATCAGATTTTAGGTGCATTGTACCACAATTTTAAAAGTATTTCCATATTAAAAACTGTATAACAATAAAAATATCGCACACTATGTGTCCCACTGGAAAAGGCTGCTAAACTGTCCGGCAATGTATTTAAACTAAGATAACCAAACCGGTGTTAATCTTGCTAGGATAACGTTTTAAAACCCAGCGCTGACACTGGGAACTTAAATACTGTAATGTAAATTATGCCTTATTTACCTTGACATAATATAAGTAGAGATCAATACTCCCATCTATAGGTATCCTATATGCTCAATAAATTTTTCAAACTCGTATAAATTTAATTGTTGACAATTATCTGACAGTGACTTCATGGGGTTACAATGTACTTCTACCATGATTGCATCCGCACCCAATGCTATAACTGCTTTGGCAATTTCAGCAATTATATCCTTTCTGCCTAAGGAGTGGCTAAGATCCACAGCAACAGGCAGTTTTGTTTCTCTTTTTAAAATGGCCACACATGATATATCAAGGGTGTTCCTTGTTGCAGTCTCAAAAGTCCTTATTCCTCTCTCACACATTATAATATCTTTATTACCTTCACATGCTATATATTCAGCGGCAAATTTAAACTCCTCAATAGTTGCACACATACCACGTTTCAGAAGTATTGGATGCTTAGATTTCCCCACTTCTTTTAATAGTTCGAAGTTATGCATATTTCTTGATCCAATTTGCAAAACGTCTACATATTTAGTCATCATCTCTACATGTCTTGTGTCTACAACTTCGCTCACTGTTATCAGATTATATTTTTTGCCTACTTCATTTAAAATTTCAAGACCTTCTTTCCCAAGTCCCTGAAAATCATATGGAGAAGTTCGTGGTTTATATGTACCCCCTCTTAAAAATTTCACTCCCAGTTCTGCTAACCTTTTGGCTGTTTTATCCAGTATGAATTCATTTTCTATAGAACAAGGTCCTGCTATAATTTGTAGTTTTCCTTCTTTTAAGCACTTAAACTGCCCCTGAAGGGTATTAAACATATCAGATGAGCCACGTTCGATTTTTTTTAATTTTTTGTCATTCATAGATTTTAATCTCCTAAATTTTTATAGTAAACCTCTTATTGAAAGAATCTTAAATAATTAAGCTCAATTCTTCCAATTTTATTTACCCATTTCAGTGCCGAATCATATAACTATTAAATCTGTAAGGGCAACTGCTGCAGCAGACTCCACTACCGGTGCCGCTCTGACCGCAATACATGGGTCATGCCTTCCTTTTATGCTTATCTCCCGCTGGGAATTGTCTTTGTGGCTTACTGTCTTCTGAATTTTCCCTATGGACGGCGTGGGCTTAAAGGCTACCCTGAAAATTATAGGCATTCCTGAACTTATTCCACCTAAAATTCCTCCATGGTTGTTAGTTTTAGTCCGGATTTTCCCATTTTCAAATGTAAATTCGTCATTATTTTGGCTTCCTTTCATTCTCGAAGAATCAAAGCCGTTGCCAAACTCTATACCCTTTACGCCAGGTATAGCAAAAATAATCCCGGAAATTTTGCTTTCTATATTATCGAAAATGGGATTTCCTATTCCCGCAGGAATGCCTAAAATAGCGCATTCTATTACCGCACCAATACTATCTGAATCTGACTTAACTTCTAGAATTTTCTCCTGCATTTGAACCTTTTTATTTTTATTTATTACTGGGAAATATTCCTTAGATAAGTTTTCTAAAAATTCATTAGATATTCTCACAGAATCAAATGGTTCATCATTTATATCTCCGACTGAAATAATATGAGAGCCGATAATAATGCCTCTTTTCCTCAAAATCTGTCTGCATATCGCCCCTGCAAAGACCAAAGGGCAAGTAAGTCTCCCCGAAAAGTGCCCTCCGCCACGAAAATCCGCAAATCCCTTATATCTTACATAGCCCGTGTAATCCGCATGTCCCGGTCTGAAAATTAATTCTTTATATGCGTATTTGTCCACATCCGAATTGCTAAAAACAGCACAAAGTGGTGTGCCGGTAGTAAACCCATTTAGAAGTCCGGATACCATTTCGACGGTGTCGCACTCATTTCTTTCAGTCATTAAACCGCTGCTTCCCGGACGCCGCCTTTTCAGATGTAACTCGACATCTTCAAAATCAATTTTTTCTCCCGGGGGCAAGCCATCTATAACCACTCCTATTGCCTTTCCATGGCTTTCTCCAAAAATAGATAGTTTAATGTTATTCCCCCATGTTGATGACATCTGCCTTACCTCCAATAGAGTTATAATCCTCAAAAAAATGGGGATAAGATTTTTTAACACATCCGCTGTCTTGGATTTTTATTTTTTGCGGCAGATTAGTTGCCATAATAGAAAGTGCCATTGCGATTCTATGATCATTATGACTCCAAAGAGTACCACAGCTATACTTACTTTTCCCGTTGATGGTTAATCCACAATCCGATTTTGTTATGTCCATCCCCAAATTTTTCATCTGCTTATATATGGCATCTAATCGGTCACACTCTTTAAACTTCAATCTTTCGGCATTTACGATGTTTGTAACAGATTTAGAGTTTGCTGCAAGGATGACTATCACGGGAACTAAATCCGGTATTTGCGACACATCTATATCTATTCCCCTAAGCGGCGCGCTTTCAACATGCAATTCATTTTCCTCCCAGAAAACTTTAGCACCGAATCTCTTTATTATTTCAAATATTTCTCTGTCTCCCTGGGGTGAATTCCTATTTAGACCTCTAATGGTTACATTTCCGCCTATAGCTCCCGCCACCATAAAAAATGCCGACTGTGACCAATCTCCCTCTATTGTATAGTCTATGGATTTATATCTTTGATTTCCCTTTATAAAAAAGCCATGCGTCGTTCTCTGCACATACACCCCGAATTTCTCCATGACTTCAATCGTCATATCTACATATTTAGAAGATTCTAGTTTACAAGTAATCTCAATTTCACTATCGTCTCTAAGCAAGGGAAGGGCCATTAATAAACCTGAGACGAATTGCGAACTTATATTTCCAGGAATAAAGAATTTGCCCGGTTTCAGTTTCCCTTTTATTCCGATTGATAAATCATTGTTAAATTCAAAGCTCATTTCCGCTGATGCCAGGATTTCTAAATACTGAGATATTGGTCTTCTAGAAAGTGGCAAACTGCGTTTAAACACAGCACCAATGCCCAAAGCTGCACATATTGGGATTAAAAACCTCAACGTTGAGCCGGAATCCCGGCAGTTTATAAATACACTACTTCTGCTATGTTCAAATCCATTCACCACTAGGCCATTTTTATATGTATCAACCTTACCCCCTATTGCTTTTATTCCATCTATCGTAGCTAAAACATCTTCTGAATAAACCAAGGGGGAAATATTACATTTTCCTCCCGATAGAGCTGCACAAATAATAGCTCTGTGTGAAAAACTTTTAGAGGCAGGAGCATTTATCACTCCATTTAATTCTGACGGAGTTATAATCACATCACTCAAATTAAATACTCTCCTTTTATGAAGTCTACAATATTTTCAGAAGATATTTTATAAATAAATGACTCCCCAATTTTTTTAAGCAAAACCAAATTCAAGTAGTTATCCAAAATTTTTTTATCGTGTAAAATGATTTCAGATATTTTATCTGTATTACTAAAGAACAAATCGTCCCCGGTGAGCAAAGAATATTTCTTGCAGACGAGTGATAGCCTATCTAGAGTACCTTTTTGAGTCAGATTCATCATCTCAGAAATTTTTGTAATTATATTCATTCCGATTGACACAGCTTGACCATGAGATATCTTTTCATAGTTGTATAGTCTTTCTATTGCGTGCCCAATTGTGTGACCGAAATTTAAATGCATTCTATATCCCAGATCGAATTCATCCTTCTCTACAAACTCCTTCTTGATCATTATGCTCCTATATATTATTTCATTTAGATAATTTCCTATATCACTATTTTCTAAAATATCTAAAAGTTTTTCATCCTTTATGCACCCGTATTTTATAGCCTCAGCTATACCGCAGTGCAACTCATTTTGCGGCAAAGTCTTTAAAACTTCAGGGTCAATCAAAATCAATTTTGGATTATAAAAGGTACCTATTAAATTTTTACCGTACTCGGAATTGACACCGTTTTTTCCTCCAATAGAGGCATCTATCATTGCTAGAAGCGAGGTAGGCACAAATATTAACTTCATTCCCCTATTATACGTTGCAGCCGCAAAACCCGCCACGTCAGTGACTATCCCTCCTCCAATGGCAACAATAGCATCACAGCGTGACATAAAATTTTGTGATAAAATTGCATATATTTTTTCTATAGTATTTAGAGATTTATACTGCTCTCCCGGACTCAAAACATAAATGTAGACCTCAAAATTTAGTTTGTCCAGCTGTGATTTCACTTTCCCGACATAAAATTTTGATACATTGGAATCACTTACAATTAAAACATTGCAAGGACAGGTCAAATCCGTTATTGCCAACCTAATATTATCTATTAATCCGTCTCCAATCAATATTTTACTGCTATTTACACTAATCGGTACCATCCTAGAATCATAAACCTCTCTAAAAATAATTCTTAAATATATTCTCTTATGAAATATATCACATCCATATTTTCAATAGTAGCATAGTACATGTTAAAAGTCTATGGTCTAGTACAGTGCCTATAAAAACTTTATATATTATTGATCTATATTTCTCTCATAAAGTAGCTTCCTTAAAAAATAACGCTAACAAGGTACACTTAGTATATTAATATTTTTATGTCTGAAACAGTGCATTACAATTTGACTATAAATGCAATGCTTTCTAAATAGTATATTATATGATATAATACACAGTATAGGAGGTAAAGATTAATATGAATAAAAAACTTATTAGGTGTATCGTAGGAATACTTGTTATAATATTTTCAATGTTTTTAGGATGGTTTATAGGAAATACCTTATTTCCAACTGCTTTTGTCGTATGCAATTATTACGGCTCAACAGTGACTTATGGGATTAGATTTGGTCAAATACAGGCTAGCACTATGGGGCTTAGTACAAATCCGGAAGGTGAGCCTTTAAGAATTAATTTAGATGGAATACATAGTACTGCCGAAGCTGTCAAAGAAATAGAAAGGCAAGTGAAAGCTCAGGGCGGAAGTATAGATTCAATTATCCAGGGTGTGTAAAAGTTTTTCGCACGCACCTCTAGAATAAAATCTTTTACCCTTAAACGTAATTAGCTATTTTTTATTTTGGTTGGTCTTGCGTGTTTTCATAAAATTTCTCTCGCATAAACTCTGGGGAGTGTTTAAATTAAAGGTAAGGGATAAAATTAATACAGTGATAAGGCCTTTTCAAGATGGGGACAGCGAAGTTTAAATACACTAAATTTGTTGTAAGCATAGATAAAGATATTCATAATGAATTTAAAAATACTCATAGAACGCAAGAAGCATCTAGAGCGTCGCT
>CASPLG010000023.1 GCA_949422855.1 uncultured Eubacteriales bacterium
AAATATAATAGAAGATTTCGGGAAAACAAAAGTTACATATAAATAGTATAGTAGCATATTTTAAATACCGAAATGCACCTTTATACCTTCTTTTCTCGAAATTGGAAAGGAAGGATAAATGGGCATTTTTTTCTGTTTGATTCGAGGTCCGCCGCAGTCCTTCGATTTTTGAAAACACAAATCAAAAATTCGGAGGACGAGGAACATGAAAATAGAATATAAATTTGTTACAGGCGAAGATGTATCTATTGAAGTATATGGTGAATTTGAGGAAATTATGCTTGAACTTAATAACAATCTTAAAAATAACAATCGCAAAGAAACCAGAAGGCATGAAAGTTTGGATTTGTTAGATAAAGATATAAAGAGCATGGATATAACGGCTGATATTTTAGGAGATGTTTGTAGAAATCTTGATAAGGACAAGCTATATGATGCGATAGCAAAGCTGAAATCTGAAGAGCAAGAACTAATACATAAACTTTATTTGAACGAGCATCCAATGACACAGGCAAAGTACGCTGAGATGTTGGGAGTTACGGAAAATGCTGTACGAAAACGTCTAACAAAAATAAAGATTAAATTAAAGAAATTATTTTAAATATATACATATTAATTTGATTTATAGGACTTGTATTTGTGCAAAGAGTAGAAGATGATAATTTTTAGGCCGGTTTTGCTTTTCCCGTGGCTTATATATAGAGGCGTTTTTAAGAAGAGAAAATAAGAGCCTCTGGAATGAGGTGAAAGATATGTACAAACATGAACTTAAAATTACAGTCAGAAGATCGGGAGAAGAGCCAATAAGCATAGCAAAGTTTAAAAAGCTGCCGATTCTTGAAAGGCTCCGTCACAGATGGTTCGGAAATGCACAAAAGCTAATGGTCATAGTGCCGCAGGACAGCGTACAAAAAATTGAAATCAAGGAGGTGTAATTTTGGAATTAAGAGATTTGAGGATGCCGATAAAAGTAACTCCATATCAGCATCAGGAGGAAGCGTGGAAATTTGTGATAGGAAAATTTGAAAATCCGGGAGGCACAGCTCTCCTTATTGAGATGGGTTGTGGGAAAAGTCTCATATCTGTAGCTGTCGCTGGGACATTGTACGAGGCAGGAAAAATCAGAAAGCTGCTCATAGTGTGTCCGCTGTCAATCTGCGGAGTATGGGAAGAAGAATTTTTAAAGTTTGCCGATTTTAACTATGATCTAAAAATCTTAAAGGGAACAGCCGATAGCAAAGCGATGATGCTTAATTCAATGAACGGAGATTCTCTGCAGGTAGCGGTGGTAAATTACGAGTCTGTCTGGAGGATCGAACCTCAGATTAAAGATTGGGAGCCAGATATGATTGTCTGCGATGAGTCGCACAAAATAAAAACTCACAATATCGCAGCATCAAAGTCGCTTCACAGGCTTGGCGAAAAGGCAGGATATAAGCTAATCCTTACAGGTACAGTAATAACAAATAAGGAGATTGATGTATTCTCACAGTATAAATTTTTAGATCCACAGATATTCGGCAAAAGCTTTTATACCTTCAGAAATCGTTACTTCGATATGGTTGGCTACGGAAATCATACTCCTGTGCTTAAGAAATCAATGGAGCCGGAACTCAAGGAAAAAATCCACAGCATAGCGTTCAGGGCTACAAAGGCTGAGTGTTTAGACCTGCCGGAAACGACAGATATAGTGCGGTATATAGATCTTGAACCTAATGCGATGAACATTTATAAGCATCTTGTGAGGGATAGCTTTGCAGAACTTTCGAGAGGCGAAGTAACTGCGACAAATATTCTTACCAAGATACTGCGTCTTTCTCAGCTAACCGGGGGATTTTTAGGCGATGACGAAGGCAAGGCGATACACCAAATAAGCAGTGCTAAACTTGATGCATTAGAGGATATCGTGGACGAAGTAACATCGAGCGGAAAAAAACTTGTGGTGATAGCTAGGTTTATCCCGGAGATTAATGAAATCACAAAACTGCTGGAGAAAAAGAACCTTAAATTTTCAATTATAACAGGAAATGTGAAGAATCGCAGTCAGCAGATCGAGAAGTTCCAAAATGATTCGGATGTACTGGTATTTGTGGGTCAGATTGCGACCGCGGGCCTTGGCATCACGCTCACAGCATCCAGCACCATGGTGTTTTACTCACTCGATTATTCGATGAGTAATTTCGAGCAGACAAAAGCTAGGATTCATCGTGCTGGGCAGAGCGATCCATGCACGTACATTTATTTGATAGCCAAAGGCACGATAGATGAAAAAGTAATGAAATCACTTAATAAAAAATACGACTTAGCCTCATCTCTTATTGATGATTACAGGCAAGGGCTCAATCCATTTAGAGCAGAAAGGATATAAGAATATGGAAAATGTAATGTTTGAACTAGCGGATAGATTGAAATCCCTGAAAGAGGACAAGAAACAAAAGGAATTGGAGCTTAGAAATATTAACGACATGATTTTTGAAGTAGATGCGGCACTCTCGGAGCTTATGATACTCAAAGAAACACAGAATTTTACTCGTGGCGGCACGACCTTTTGTTTAACAACAAGCACAAAGGCCTCAGCGGTTGCAGGACTAAAAGATGAACTGTACTCGAAACTTCGTGAGAAAGGCTATGAGGATTTAATACACGAAACAATAAATGCTAATTCTCTGTCATCCTTTGTGAAGGAGCAAATCAGTGAAAATGATAATCTTTTACCCTCATGGCTAGAAGGACTAGTTAACGTATATGAAAAAAACACAGTCGGCGTAAGGCGGCAAAGTGCCGCAGCTAAGTCGCGATAAAGCTAAATTTGAATTATTAGTGAGATGTTGCGGCATCAGACACAGCGCTAATTAAAAGTCTAATAAAAATAAATTTTGGAGGAACATATAATGAACGAAAACAAGGAACTAATGATTAAAAACAGTGAGTATATGGCAAATTTATCAGATGATTTTAGCAGTGAACTTGTAGGACTTGACAGCGGTTTTGATAGGATAAAAATTCCTGCAGGCGGAGGTCTTAACTTTGAGATTCCGAACCTAGAAAACTCAGATGAGCCTACATTTACAAAGGAGTTTTCTGCAGTAATATTGCACCACCATCCTCTCTTTGCCTACTACGAAAATAAATACACAGGAAGCAATAATCCACCGGATTGTTGTAGCTTTGATGGTATTAACGGAACAGGTATACCCGGAGGAAAGTGTAGATTTTGCAAGTTAAATGCATTCGGAAGCGGCGAGAACGGCTCTAAAGCTTGCAAAAATAAGCACAGGCTGTATCTCCTTCGTGAAAATGAGATATTCCCTGTAGTATTGGTGTTGCCTGCAAGCTCAATCCAGGAACTCTCAAAATATATCAGAAGGCTCTTATCTACTGGGAAAAAATCGGACAGCGTTGTCACAAAGCTATCGCTTAAAAAGGCAGTAAACAAGACAGGGATAGCGTTTTCAAGGGTACATTTCTCTGCTGTGAGGGATTTGAATCAATCGGAAAAAGATGGACTTGGAACGATTATAGAGCAAATCAAGGCTTTAGCAGAAAATAAAGCGGATGTATTTGAGGAGGCAACCGAAGTATGAGTTATAAATTAGTAAAAACAGCAGATGAAGTTGCACAGTATTTAAGCGGACACAGCCTGCTGGGACTAGATATAGAAACCTCGCCAAAGGAGCAGTACCGCAGTGATAAAAAGGCGGCATTAGACTCGAATAAATCAGAGATTACCGGTATTAGTCTGTCAGTGGAAAGCGGAACGGGGATATATATTCCCTTCCGTCATAAAAACTATCAAAACGCCAATGTTGACGAGGTTTTCTCATACATTAAGCAGAACATTCTGCTCGATGAAAATAAAATCGTGGTTATTCATAATGCGGTGTTCGAGAGCGCTTTCTTCTATGCTTTGGGCGTTGTTATGAAGTGCAAGGTTTATGACACAATGGCTGCAGCCCAGCTAACCCTTAAAACTTATACAGAGTTTAGAAGCCTTGCCGACAGCGGACTTAAAAAGTTAGTGCCGGAACTTTTAAAGTCGGAACTTCCGACCTTTGAGGCTGTTACCGAAGGAAAATTCTTCGATGAGTTAAATCCGGATAATTTTGAAACTGTCAGATATGCCTGTGGAGACAGCGACTACACCTTGAGATTTTATCATGTGTTTAATGATTGGTTTGATAAGAATCTTCCAAAGCATAGGTTTATAGTAGAAAAAATCGAATCTCCAACCGCTGTATATGTTGGTCTTATGAAGCATAATGGACTGCTTGTGGATCTCGACTTACTGAGGCAAAAGCAGTCGGAAGCCGCAGATATGCTCAGGGAACTCAAAGAAGATATATCTATTTTAACGGGCAATGTGGACGTCGGCTCCAATGCAACAACGCAGGAGTTTAAAAACTTTCTTTACACAAGACTTGGTCTTCCTGTCCTGAAAACAACGCAGAAGAACAAAGAAGCAGCGGACGATGAAGCGTTCATCCTTTTATCATCATACTGCAAGGAACATGAGCCGGAATATGTACCATTATTTGAGATTATCAAGGAGTACCGCAAGTGGGGGAAAATTAAGTCAACGTATATAGACAGCTATTTAAAGTACCTTAATACCGCAACCGGCCGCATACATCCTGACCTTTTTCCTCTGGGCACTGAAACAGGGAGATTTGCAAGTCGGTATCCCAACCTTCAAAACTGCCCAAGAAAGGATAATGATCCGATTGGAGTGAGAAATTTCTTCATTGCTCCAAAGGGCAAGGTTCTGATGTCGCTGGATTTTTCTCAAATAGAACTTCGTGTTGGAGCGTTTTACTGCAGAGATGAGGCTATGATGGATACCTACAAAAACGGCGGCGATATTCATGCTAAAACAACATCTGTAATATATAAAATCCCATTTGAACAGGCGGTGGATAAAAACGCACCTCACTACAAAGAGCGCAGAACGATTGCTAAAGCGTGTAATTTTGGCGTATTTTTTGGATTATTTGCAAGAGGACTCCTCAGAAACCTTAAGTTTAAGGCAGGACTCAATAAAACACTCGAAGAATGCGAGGAGATTATAAAAAACCTCAAAGATGGTTATCCGCAGCTTGAAACTTGGCAGCGCAAGGTAAAAGTCAAGGCAAAGTTTAATGAATATACAGAGACTTATCTCGGCAGACGCAGGTATTTACCGAATATTTTATCTACAAACTGGAATAAAAAGAGTTTTTCTGAAAGGCAGGCGCTCAATACACCGATACAAGGAACCGCGGCCGATATTTTAAAGTTAGCAATAGTCAGGATCCTTCGTGGATTACCGGAAAGGCCGTGGCTTAGACCATTACTTCAAATACACGATGAACTGATGTTTGAACTGCCAGAGAAAAGACTGACTGAAGCAGTAGAGTTTGTAAAAAGCTGTATGGAAACACAGCCATTTAAAGCGTTTGATATTCCGCTTGTAGCCGAGGCAGCCGTCGGAACGAGATTTGGAACGTTACAAGAAATGGAGGGTTAATACTATGGATTTAGGATTAAAAAATGCCGAAGGATACTACGATTTAACAGCTTTTGAGGCTATCAGAAATATATGTGAAGCAGAAAAACAGAAAAAATTGTCCTGTATTTGTTTTCTGTATGAAGATGATACCGAAGAAGATATGAAAAATTTTAGCACAAATAAGGAGGCGAAATCGTGAATACACAGGAATTTTTGAATGAAATATATAAAGATTGCAATGAAGGATTTATAACGCTCACAACGCTTCCCGGTAGAAAAACTAGGTGGTTTAAGGTAAATGAAGTCGAGAAGGCTGCGAAGGTGGCTGAAAGTATAGGACAAAAAACAAATGTATTTTTTGGTGTGGGCCTTAGAAATAAGGCGCTCAAAAATGGACTTAGAGGAAGTGAAAAAGATATCTCGTGCATCACGACTCTTTATGCCGATATTGACGTTAAGGGCGATGCTCATGCAGAGAAATCTCTGCCGGAAACAATAGATGAGGCTGTTGATTTTTTAAATGGGTTGAATTTGAAACCAAGCATCATGGTAAAGTCGGGAAACGGGATTCATTCATATTGGCTTTTTGATAAGCCTTTCAAGATTAATAATGCAGAAGATAAAGACCGCATTGCTTCGGTGTTTCGAGGCTTTGGAAAATATATAAACCTTGAAGCCAAAAAGCGTGGATGGAAGCTTGATAACGTGTATGACCTCGCTCGTATTTTAAGGGTTCCGGGTTCAATTAATCATAAACTTGGAAACGGTGTTAGATGCGAAGTTATCGAAAGTAGTCTGCAAAGGTACAGTTTAGACGAATTTAGTCAAGATGTACATTGTAACGATTTGGGTGCAACTGTTAGTAAAACTGCACAAGGTGTGGATAAAGTCCTCGAAAAATGTGAGTTTATAAAGTATTGCGTGGAAAATGCAGCAGAGCTCCCGGAACCTTTGTGGCACGCTATGATTACCAATCTTGCTCCGCTTAAATGGGGTAACGATTCGGTACATCAGTTTAGTAAAAGCTATCCGAAGTATAACTTTGACGAGACGGAAAGGAAAATACAGCGTGCCATAGCGGAAAGCAAACCGCATACCTGCGAGTATATAAGAGAAAATCTTAACTTTGACTGCGGCAAGAACTGCCATGTTAAGGCTCCTATAGTTTATGGTCTACCGAGCTATGAGGAGCGTTTTAAAGAATTAGTGTCAAGCGAAAAAATCAGTGTAGACGATATTCTGTCGGAGCAAAATATGAGGCTCTGTGCGTGGGCAAAATCAAACCTTGCTTCTGAGTACGCTAAACTCAAAGCAAGGCTCAAAGGTAAAGTCAACCTTCGTGATTTTGAGCACGCAGTGCGTGCAGCCAAGTGTGCTTCGCACAGGGACTATACAGATAGGGCAAAATCTAAAGTTTTAAAATTAGACAGGATAGAAACTCGTGGAGCCGTAATTCCTCAAGGCTGGGACATCTCAATGAATCAGGGTGTTCAGAAAATAATAAGAAACAACACATCAGACGAACTTGCATCTGTGTGTTCATGTCCGTTGATTATATCTCGGAGGTTCGAAAATATCGATGATGGAACTCAGAAAGTTGAGATAAAATTCTTAAATCATAATCATTGGAAGTCAGTCATCGCACCTCGTTCCCATATATTCAACAGAACATCAATAATTAAGTACGCTGACAGTGGTCTGCCTGTATCTTCGGGCAATGCCTCAGATATAGTGAAATACCTCTCCGACTACGAAAGCGCAAATGACGGACGCATTCCTTTTGTAAAATCAATATCCCGAATTGGCTGGGTCGGCAAAGAGTTTTTTCCTTATTTAGTTAAAGACGAGATAACATTTGAATCTGAATACAAAGAGGCTGCAAATTTAATCGAGAGCACTTGTGAACACGGCAGCTTTGACGTTTGGAAGCAGCACGCTGCAACATTAAGAGCTAATCCATTCGGAAGGTTTATGCTGGCTTCATCATTTACCTCTCCGCTTTTAGAAATGCTGGGTCATCGTGTATTTTTTGTCCATATCTGGCATGACTCAAAGTCAGGCAAAACCGCAGCTATTAAGATGGCAATAAGCGTCTGGGGAAGTCCTACGAAACTCATGGGCAGTTTTAACGCTACAAGCGTAGGACTCGAACGTATGGCAGGAATCCTTAAGCACCTTCCCTTTGCAATCGATGAACTTCAGGTTCTGAACAACAAGCGCCTGTCTGTGGAAAATATTATTTATAGCTTGGGTAACGGATTTGGCAGGCTCAGAGGCTCAAAAGAGGGCGGCATTCAGGAAACGATAAGCTGGAGAAACGACATAATCACGTCAGGTGAACAGCCCATGAGCAAAGAATCGAGCAATGACGGCGTTTTAACGAGAGTCTTGGAGCTTTACGGAAAACCTGTAGACAATATGGATATCGCACATCAATTGCATTTGGTAAGCGAGAACAATTATGGTTTTGCAGGGAAAGTGTATATTAAATACCTGATTAATGATGTGCTGAAAGTTAAGGGAAAAGCGCATAAGAACTTTGATAAATTAAGGGAAGCTATATCGAAGTGTCAAACAGAGACCCACGATAACACACATCTTGATAACGTAGCAATTGTGTGTCTTGGTGACTATTATTCATCGATTTCTGTTTTCAAGGAGAGCGAGGAAGAAGCGTGGAGCGAAGCTGTTAACCTCGGAACTCAGATACTCCGGAACTGCAAGGAACTTCAAAAGGCAGACACAATCGACAGAGCGTGGGACTTCGTGACAGGCTGGATAACGAGCAATAAGAACCGCTTTCTTCCAGACAGTACGCCATGCTATGGGAAAATAGAGCAAGATGCGGTGTATATCATACCAAATATTCTGCGGCAGGCTCTCGAAGAGAATGGTTTTGATTATTCAAAAGTTACTCGTGGTTTTAAGGATCGTGGTTTTATTGAAACTAAAAAAGACAATAAAGGAATCGATAGAACACAGGTTCAAAAAAAGATAAATGGTATAAATCAGAGGTGCTTTTGTATTAAAGTGGTTACTAATGAGGATAAAGAAAGCACTACAAATCCCTTAGTATAGCCATTTGTAGGATAGGTAGCCACGTAACCACCATTTTCCGCACACACACCTTCTTATTAGAGTAAATATAAATTTAAGTTTTTGAGTGTGAATTAAATAAATCTCTATATAATAAATAAATTTATTTTAATGGTTACTATGGTTACTTATATACAAATATTGGCTTTGTTATGGGATTTATAAGGGTAGCCACTTTTAAAAAATAGTGGTTACTATAGGTTACTTGTGGTTACTATTGCAACTTAAGGAGAAATTTATGAAAGAAAAGACAATAACAAATCAAATATTAAAGTACCTAAAATCAGAGCCTTTATGCTTCGCATTTAAAGAACATGGTGGCATATATGGTGTATCAGGACTCCCGGATGTTATATGCTGCTACAAGGGAAAATTTGTGGCATTTGAAGTTAAGACCGAAAAAGGTAAGCTATCAAAGCTACAGGAAATTACGCTCAAACGAATAAATGAAGCAGGCGGTATGGCGTTTAAAGTCACAAGCTTAGAAGAAGTAAAAGACATATTAAGGGAGGTGATGCCGGAAAGTTAAACGACAAAGGACAAAGGATAAAGATACAAAGTACAAAGATATAAGATACAAAGATACAAAAATACAAATTACAAAGGTACAAAATTCACAGACACAAAATGCAGATAATTC
Source organism: uncultured Eubacteriales bacterium (assembly GCA_949422855.1). Classification (GTDB taxonomy): domain Bacteria; phylum Bacillota; class Clostridia; order Oscillospirales; family Acutalibacteraceae; genus CASPLG01. Next base: position 9,222 of record CASPLG010000023.1, read on the forward strand.
TTACTTTTTTAAATTTGTAATTTGGAGGATGGTTTTATGACCACAAAAGAATTTTTAAATCAGGCTTACCGTATCGATCAAAGGATTAACAGTAAGCTGGAGCAAATAATATCACTTCATACACTTGCAACTAAGGCTACATCCGCACTTTCTGATATGCCGATAAATAAATCAGAAAGCCAGAGTAAAATGGCTGATATCATAGCAAAAATAGTGGATTTAGAAACAGAAATTAATAAGGATATTGACAAACTTGTAGATACAAAAAAGCAAATTATGTCTGTTATTAGAAAAGTCAAAAACCCTGAATATCAAACACTGCTTGAACTTAGATACTTGTGTTTTAATACATGGGAGAAAATAGCTGTAGATATGCATTATGGCATAGATAATATTTTTAAACTACATCAAAAAGCGTTAAGATCTATTAATATATTTTATGTTGTACAGTAAAATCCATAGAATTACAGTAGTCTCTTATGATAGTATTATAATTAGGAGAAGTAAAATAAAAATGGCCTTCACGAGAAGTCGTGGAGGTTTAACATTTTTACGGAGGTGAAAGCAATGCCGAAAAAGCCGAAAAGTCCGTGTAGGTTCACAGGCTGTCCGGAACTGACTAGAGATTTGTACTGTGATAAACACAGAAAGCTTGAAAGCAGCTACTACAACAAATATAAACGTGCCCCGGATACCTATAAGCGATACGGGAACCGTTGGCGCAAGATCCGACAGCTTTACATAAAGCAGCATCCCGTTTGTGAGCTGTGCGAACGAAAAAATATATTAAGGCCTGCGGAAGAAGTCCATCATATTGTGCCGCTTGCTAAAGGCGGCACTCATCGAGAAGAAAATTTGATGAGTCTGTGCAAAAGCTGTCACTCAAGGATTACAGCTCGTGATGGAGGTCGCTGGGGATAAAATTTTAAAAATGAGGAGATGATTACAATTGGTGATTCGATATTATCAAGGTCAAGCGACGTAAATAAAGCTTATGTTGACCGCCAAGACTCACTTAAGGTTGATAAGATAGATGGGAAAACACTATCCTCAAATGATTTTACAAACGAGTATAAATCTAAAATTGACAGCGCAGTCCAAAGTATAACATCGTCTGGAGATTTAATTGAATCACGAAGTGGTGTTGTGAATTTAACTCCGGAACTATTGAAGTGTATGGCATCCAATGTCGTAGAGAGAACTAACAATGAATCAACCTATTTTTTGAGGATACATACTGAAAGAATAGCCTCAAGTGTAACAGGGAGCTTTTATGTGTCTTTGTCAGATTGTACCGGTAATGGGATATTTGGGAATGCCGGTTCCATACTCATATACCACATGGCGATTGATATAGAAGATCCAACCAGATATTTGTTTTCTGTAGGCTACAAAAAAGATAACTCTATAGCACATCAACTAAATGTTATATCAAGTAAGACACTTACGTTAGGAGCTAAAAACAATCAAGGTACGCAAGTAGTGAAAAATACTGATGACAGAGACAGCTTTGTTAGACAAGCTGCACTATGCATCCGACTATGATAATTTTTAATACTCCCTTGGACACTATCTGGAAAAATATGGTGATAACTCCACCAAATGGAGCTTGGTTTTGTTTGTGTAGTAATGACGTAAAAGCTAGGAAGAATGCGGATTTGTTCTACCTTGAAAAGCACAGAATTAACTTGCTAGCAGTAGCGAGTAGAGGTAATATGTAATCAAGCGGACGGGCCCGGAAGCTAAATATAAATTTGGAGGAAAAATAAAATGGAAAACTTTAGCTTAGGAGTAAAATCAATTAATTGTGTTATCGAAAGTGCAGCAAATGCATACGGATTTTGTATTTTTACTTACGACCCTGAAACTGGATTGATAAAAACAATGAAAAGTTGTGATAGCAACGTATTTTTAAAAACTATAATTAGACAAACACCATCTTCTAAAAATAATCTTAGGTTCATAGATGTAGTAATAAAAATTGATCAAAATGATACAAATAATAAAGGCTGCACACCTGAGGATTTATCTCAAGCAAAAGAGTGTGTAGAAGAGATAAATGATCAAGGATTTTTATTTGTATAAACAATTTATTAACTTTTAGAATTAATGTTTAAGGGATATGGCAAGGTGTCCCTTAAACATTTTTAAAATTTAGTCGCGTCTAATGGAAAAATATTCAATTTAATCCATCAAATGGAGTGTGGTTTTGTTTGTGTAGTAATGACGTAAAAGCTAGGAAGAATGCTGGTTTGTTCTACCTTCAAAAGTACAGAATTAACTTGCTAGTATCCGCACACAGAGGTAATATGTAATCAAGCGGACGGGCCTGAAGCTAAAAAAATTTGGAGGATAAAAAACAATGGAAAATTTAATCAAAATGAAAGAGGCAAGTGTTAGTCTTCAATTCGCACTGATGGATGAGATATTGGAAAATATGGTTTCGGCCATAGACCACTTACAAGATAAGGATATTTTAGATATATGTGAGTGGTTATCAAATCAAATATCAGATTTGAAAGTCAAAGTGAATACAATACGTACAATCGCAATGGAAAATAATCAATTAAAAAAGGCATTAAAGAAGCAGGAATAAACTAAAAATAAACGTGAGCCAGAAGTACCTTTACAAAAAGTGGGGGTACTTCTTTTTACCTCATTTGATGGAGATAATTTTGCTTTGATTTTGTTTGTGTACTAATGACGTAAAAGCCAGTAAAAATGCGGGTTTGTTCTACTTCAAAAAGTACAGAATTAACTTGCTAGTAGTGGCGAGTAGAGGTATACTGTAATTAGCGAAAGGGAAATAAAACCCTAACGCAAAATTAATAAAAGGAGTTTTTAAAATGACAGGATTTTTTTCACGCAAGGCAAAAAACAGAGAGGAACTTTTAAGGAACGAGGCAAGAAGGTTTGGAGAAGAAAAAAGGTTTAAAGTGGTTGGCGAGAAGGTTTTAGTCCACGAAGCCTACGAGGACCTGATCCAAAACTTGAACGAGGAGAACGAGTTTGTAAAAGAGATCACGAACGAGTGCGGCGAGGAAAAAGACAGAACCGCGAGATGCTACCTTTTCCGCGACGAAACCAGAAACGACGAGGTGTTAGCGATCAACGCGGAAGGCTACGACTACGCAAGGTACGCCGCACTGATAAGACTTTAAAGGCCGGCGGCTTTGGCCGCCTCCTCCGGAGGGGGGAGTAAAATCTCTCCTCTTCCCTCTGGGAGCAACGGGCGTGGGGAAACGCGCGAAAAAAATCCGATTCAAACAGGGTATTAACCCAATATATCCTCCCGAGAGGCCAAATTAAGCCTTTTGGGAGTTTTAATTTCAGGAAAGGAGAGATGAAAAATGTCAAAGGACGGAACGTACAGAGGCGGTCGGAGAGTCAGAGCCGGAGATAAGCCTGACTCTTTGGTAGACAAAATCGCATCAGGAAGGTCGGCACGAGTTTTTGAACCGCTGGACCTAGACGATGAGCCTTCATTCGAACTCGATAGCTCTGACTTTTTAGACCTACAGGATTTAGAAGGCGAGAAGATTCCAAAACCAAGTGAGTATTTAAGCTCTGAGCAAAAAGACGGCAAACCGCTCGGAGCAGATAGGATCTTCGAAGAAACGTGGCGATGGCTTAAAAAGAGGAAGTGCGACCAGTTTGTAAATCCAAGACTCGTGGAGTCTTACTCACAGGCCTTTGCGAGATACATTCAGTGCGAGGAAGCAATAAGTAAATTTGGATTTTTAGGAAAGCATCCAACCACCGGAGCAGCGATTGCGAATCCATTCGTACAGATGAGCGCGCTATTTCAAAAACAGGCTAACATCATATGGTACGAGATTTTTGATATTGTAAAGCAGAACTGTACAACCAATTTTTCAGACACACCGCAGGACAACGCAATGGAACTGCTCCTAACTGCGAGGAGGAAAAAATGATGATGGATATAACATGGCTCTTGACAGCAGTTTCGCTGACGGGAACCATTTTAAATATACGAAAAAATATATGGTGTTTTTATGTTTGGCTGATTGGAGACATCCTATGGTGTGCATTGGACTTTCATAATAGCACATACGGAAGATGCCTCCTTGATTTTGTACAAGTAATTCTCGCAGTTTGCGGGATAATTTCTTGGAAAAAAGATCACTAAATTAATAACACTTTTAAGGTGCTACCCGTAGGGGCGGCACCTTTTCATATACAGAATTTAAAAAAGAGGTGTAGGATTTGCAAATAGAAAAAGTAGAGATTAATAACCTAAATCCGGCAAAATACAATCCGAGAAAAGACTTAAAGCCGGGCGATGCTGAGTATGAAAAACTTAAACGAAGTATAGACGAATTTGGCTACGTCGAACCAATAATCTGGAACAAGAAAACGGGAAATATTATAGGAGGACATCAGAGGTATAAAATTCTAAAAGGCATGGGACTTTCTGAAGTAGAATGTGTAGTTTTAGACCTTGATGAAATAAAAGAAAAAGCACTCAACGTGGCATTAAATAAAATAGGCGGAGAATTTGACATACCGCTTCTTACCGATTTACTTAAAGATTTAAGCGACAGCGATTTCGATGCTACGCTTACAGGATTTGATTTAACCGAGATTGATGAGCTCTTTTCAAAAGCTGATGACAAAGAAGGAAAAGACGATGGCTACGATGTAACAAAGGCTCTCGAAGAGGCTGCGTTTGTAAATCGAGGAGACGTGTGGCTTCTGGGAAAACACAGAATGATCTGCGGCGATGCGACAAATTCCGAAGATGTAAATCTCTTAATGGACGGCAAAAAGGCGAATTTAATACTCACAGATCCCCCATATAACGTAGACTTTCAGGGTGCAAGTGGTCTTAAAATCAAAAACGATAAGCAGGATAGCGAGAATTTTTATAATTTCTTGCTATCCTCTTTTAAAAATATGTCGGAGCATCTAGCAGAAGGCGGCTCAGCATACATTTTTCACGCAGACACAGAAGGACTTAATTTCAGAAAAGCCTTTATTGACGCCGGGTTTCATCTTTCGGGCGTGTGTATTTGGGAGAAGAACTCGTTTGTCATGGGAAGATCCCCATACCAGTGGGGGCACGAACCTATACTTTATGGATGGCTTAAAACCGGGAAACACAAGTGGTATGCAGGAAGAGCCGAGTCTACAATTTGGCGGTACGATAAGCCGAAGAAAAATGCAGATCATCCAACCATGAAGCCGATACCGCTTCTTTGTTACCCGATAAAAAACTCATCCGCTGTTAATAGTATCGTACTCGATACCTTTGGCGGTTCAGGCTCTACGCTTATGGCCTGCGAGCAGATGGACAGAATTTGCTGCACAATGGAGCTTGATCCCAAATATGCATCAGTGATTGTGCGAAGATACATCGAACTTTACGGCAGCGATGATGTGTTTTTATTTAAAGATAACAGAAAAATCCCATATTCGGAAGTAGTGAAATTGAATGAGAGCGATACCATTGATGCCTTTGTGTAGTGTTTACAGTTACCCGGCAATAGTGTTGGTGCATTTCTAAACCACATAACCTTGATATTTATGCGGTTTAGAGTGATTAATGTTAATGACAAAAAATAAGGAGGTCATACAAAAATGGAAGTTAAATACAATTTAACAGGCAGCCACAGAAAAGAGATGGTGAAGATTATATCAGAAATTGTAAAAATGAAAGAGGTTTATCTTGGGATGCCCACCTGTGCCTACGTTATTAACAATTTGAAAGTCAGTCAAAATGGTACGCTAATTTATGATGATAGAACTGATAATAGCGTAATAGAAAAGGTTATGGAAGGACTGTCACAGGCAGGATTTATTGCCGAAAATACCGCCACAGCCGCACCAAAAGAAAATGGAACAAACAGTACCACAGAGAATAATAAAACCCCACAGAGCGAAAACGTGGGGCTTACAGTGGCAATGCCAAGAGAATCTTTCACTGACGATGCCTTGCAAAATTTAAAGCAGCTGATAGCAGCAAAAGAAAACCTTATCAAAAAAGCACTGGCAGTTGACAGTTTACCGATTGAAGTAGACGATGAGAAGATTTCTTTTCCATGGTTTTCAGACGGACAAGATGGAGAAACAGCCTCAGCCTACACGCATTTCATTACTGCCCTATGCGACATGGCGAAGAAGCAAAGCCGAGTCACCGCAAAAGAAAAATCCGCTGACAACGAAAAATATGCATTCAGATGTTTTCTGCTGAGACTGGGATTCATCGGTTCGGAGTACAAGAAAGAGAGAAAAATTCTTCTTCGAAATCTTGTCGGATCCTCTGCATTTAAAACTATCGCAAACAAGGAGGTGTCCCCCGATGAAGTTTCCGAGTAAAGATATTGTGGAGCGTGTTCGAAAAGAGTATCCGAAAGGAACTCGAGTAAAGCTTGTAAAAATGGATGACTGTCAGGCTCCGCCAATTGGTACAAAAGGAACTGTTCGAGGCGTGGATGACACGGGAAGTATTATGGTTTCGTGGGATAATGGTTCAAGCCTTAATGTAATTTATGGTGAAGATATATGCAAGAAGATTTAGTTGCTCCAAACGTGGGGAGCACCCACTTCCATAATTTTCAATTTATGGAGTCAAATGGGCATTAAAATCAATATTCCAGCAAGCTGTAATGTACACAATAAATGTAGGTTTTATGCGGCTTAAGATCGTGTAGTTTAGCGTCTTGCTATATCTCCGAGAAAGAGCGAATATGTAAGTACCGAAAGGAAAACATAATCAAATTTTAAACGGAGGATAACAAAATGAACGAGAAAACCGCAAGACAAATCGAGGAAATGAAAAAGCAAACAATCGGAGTTGAGGTTGAAATGAACAGCATTACTCGCAGCAAAGCAGCAAAGGTTGCAGCGGACTTCTTTGGAACACACAGATTTGAAAATACCGCAAGAAGGAACGGATACGACACTTGGAGCGCATGGGATACCCAAAGCAGAGAATGGAAGTTTCAAAGAGACACCAGCATTTCGGGACCGGAAAGCGAAAAATGCGAATTGGTAACACCAATCCTAAACTACAGCGACATGGAAACCTTGCAAGAGCTAATTCGCCGCCTTCGCAAAGCAGGAGCGAAAAGCGATGCCGACAGAGGATGCGGAATACACATTCACATCGGAGCAGAGGGCCACACACCAAAGACGCTCCGGAACCTTGCAAACATAATGGCAAGCCATGAGGATTTGATTTCAAAAGCCTTGAATCTTGACGGATACAGAATGAGGCACTATTGCCGAACAGTTGATCCCCGATTTCTTAAGGAATTAAACCGCAGAAAACCAACAACGATGGCACAGCTTGCCGACATTTGGTACACAAGCCACCAAGCGAATTACGGCAGGAGCCATCACTACAACGAGAGCAGATACCATATGCTAAACTACCATGCAACCTTTACGAAGGGCACAATTGAATTCAGACTTTTTGAGTTTGATAAACCAGCAAACGGCAAGAAAAACGGACTTCACGCTGGGCAATTAAAAAGCTACATCCAGCTTTGCTTGGCACTAAGCCAGATGGCAAAAATCTTAAAAACAGCGAGTCCAAAGCCACAACAAAATGAAAATCCAAGATTCGCAATGAGAACTTGGCTCCTTAGATTAGGATTTATCGGAGAGGAATTTAAAACAGCAAGAGAAGTTTTGACGAAAAGACTAACAGGCGACACAGCCTTTAGATTTGGCAGATCCGCTTGAAGGAATCACAGGAGCTAGCCTCCTGCCACCTTTTCCTACCGCCTCGGCGGTTTTAAGGTGGTAGAAGGGTACCACCTTCAGAAAGGATGGAGACCAATATGGTAAAAAAATATTATGTTGCTTATGGGAGTAATTTAAATGTTCGGCAAATGATTATGCGGTGTCCAAACGCAAGAATCGTTGGAACGTCGAAGATCCCGGATTACGAACTGCTCTTTAAAGGGAGCAAAACAGGCTCGTATCTTACAATTGAGCCGAAGGTCGGAACGAGCGTTCCGGTAGGTGTTTGGAAGGTTGGAACTGAAGACGAGACAGCCCTTGACCGCTACGAAGGATTCCCAAGATTTTACTATAAGGCGGAGATGGAACTTCCCATTAAAGACATTGAATCCAGTAAAATCAAAAATCGCACTGCTTTCGTGTACATCATGCATGAAGATCGACCTTTTGGAATTCCGAGCCGATATTATGTTGAAACGTGTCTTGAAGGATATCGGAATTTTGGCTTTGACAAAGACGTTTTATTTCAAGCAATAAAAAATAGCAGGAGGAATTATTATGAAGGAAAATAATATTACTGAGATTAAGATTTGTCCACGCTGCAGGAAAGTCTATCATGGCCATCCTGCTACCTCAAGGCTAGACAACAAAACGCTTATTTGCTCGGACTGCGGGACAAGGGAGGCACTTGAAAGCTTAGGTATATCGCCGGAGGAACAAGAGCAGATTTTAGGCGCAATTCATCGCTCGATGCGACCATAATGTACACAATAAATGTAGATTTAATGGGGCCAAAGATCGTGTAGTTTAGCGGCTTGCTATATCTCCGGAAAAGAGCGAATATGTAAGTACCCCAAAGGGAAAATAAAAATTTAAACGGAGGAAAACACAATGAAAAACTACAATGAAATTTTTGGATACGAGACATTCGCAGGTTGCTCGACAGTGAAAGAACTTAAAAGAAACACCGAATACATCAAGGAGTACAAAGGCTACAGCATAGCATTTGGAAAATACCAGAGGGACACCGAGGGAAACACATGGTGGTCGGTCAGGGTTTGGGAACACGATGGAAAAGAACTCTACGGAGCCTTCACGATGACAGGACTTTGCGCAACGGACAGCGAAGCAATGGTTATGGCAATACGCTGGGCGAAAACAAATATCGACAAACTTGCATAAAACAACAAAGCCAAAAGGGCGGAGCCGAGAGGCTCCCTTTTTGTTCCGTATCGTTATCCATAATATTTAATAAACTCCAAATTATGGAAGAGAGAACTCCCCTGTTTAGCAACTATAATGTACACAATAAATGTAGATTTAATGGGGCCAAAGATCGTGTAGTTTAGTGTCTTGCTATATCCTTCGAAAAGAGCGAATATGTAAGTACCGAAAGGGAAAATAAAATTTAAAAAGGAGACATGATTATGTGGTCGGACGGAGTAATTGGAATCAAAAATAAGGGTGGTAAATATGTGTCAGTACAATACTGGTGTAAACATTTTGAAGAACCGAGTGAAGATTACGGAATTGATTATGGCAGAATTTCGAAGCTAACACTGAGGCAAGATGGTAAAGAAGTTTATAACTACGACAGAGGATTAGACACTGAACCTCAGACGGAGGAAGCAGAGAAGGCGCTTATGATTTTAATGAAAAAATATAATTAAAAAACACGAGAAGAGCCGAGAGGCTCTTTTTCTTGTACACGAATTTATAGCTTAATTGAATGTCCATTAATACTCATAAACTCCAAATTATGGAAGTGGGTGCTCCCCACCGAATCTTAAAATAAAAAGGAGATGATTTCGATTCGCAAGCTAAAAAAATATATTCCCACAGAATTTGCAAATACGGATAGCGCATATAATAAAAGAATCGCCGATTCTGCAGTCTGCTTTATTAATTGCCTTAAACACACAAAGGGTGAATGGTATGGAGAGGCTTTTGAACTAATCGACTGGCAGGAACAAATTGTCCGCGATATTTTTGGAATTTTAAAGCCAAACGGGTACAGGCAATTTAATACCGCATATATTGAAATTCCCAAAAAACAGGGAAAGAGTGAGCTTGCAGCGGCAACTGCACTTCTTTTAACGTGCGGAGATTTCGAGCATGGTGGCGAAGTTTACGGCTGCGCATCAGACCGAGGGCAAGCCTCGATAGTTTTCGACGTAGCGGTCGATATGGTCGAGCAATGCCCTGCCCTCAAATCGAGAATAAAGCCCGTACTTTCGCAGAAAAGGCTGATTTACAAGCCTCTAAACAGCTTTTATCAGGTTTTATCTGCAGAAGCCTACACAAAGCATGGTTTAAACGTACACGGAGTTGTGTTTGACGAGCTTCATGCCCAGCCGAATAGAAATTTATACGATGTAATGCTGCATGGCTCAGGCGATGCGAGAAAACAGCCACTTTTTTTCCTCATTACTACTGCCGGAACAGACAGAAACTCAGTATGCTGGGAAGTACACCAAAAGGCCGAGGACATTTTAAAAGGTAGAAAGCGTGATCCGACTTTCTATCCTGTTATTTATGGAGCTCCGGTTGATGCAGACTGGACAAGTGAGGAAGTCTGGAAGGCAGCGAATCCATCGCTTGGAATTACAGTCGATATAGAAAAACTCAAAAATGCCTGCGAGTCAGCGAGGCAAAACACTGCCGAAGAGAATCTGTTTAGGCAGCTTAGACTCAATCAATGGGTCAAGCAGTCAGTGCGCTGGATGCCGATGGAAAAATGGGATGCCTGTAGCTTTAACTTTAACGAAAGAGACCTCGAAGGAAGTATATGCTACGGCGGTCTCGATTTATCATCAACAACGGATATAACAGCATTCGTGCTTGTGTTTCCACCTGAAGATGAGGAAGATAAATACTATATCCTTCCTTACTTTTGGGTTCCTGAAGATAACATCGATTTAAGGGTCAGACGTGATCATGTTCCATACGATGTTTGGCGTCAAGACGGCTACCTTCAGACGACAGAAGGAAACGTGGTGCATTATGGATTTATCGAAAATTTTATCGAGGAGCTCGGCACAAAATATAACATTCGTGAGATAGCTTTCGACCGCTGGGGCGCTGTGCAGATGGTACAGAATCTTGAAGGTATGGGTTTCACAGTCGTTCCGTTTGGTCAGGGATTTAAAGATATGTCTCCTCCGTCAAAAGAACTTATGAAACTCACACTTGAAGGAAAACTCGCACATACAGGGCATCCTGTGCTTCGCTGGATGATGGATAATATCTATGTTCGCACGGATCCGGCAGGAAACATAAAGCCTGATAAAGAAAAATCAACGGAGAAAATAGATGGAGCTGTTGCGACAATCATGGCACTTGACAGAGCGATAAGAAATCAAAACATAAACACAGACTCAGTTTATAACGAAAGAGGACTAATCATAATTTAAAATCATTTAAAAAATTTTGATGTGACAGCAGGGATGCTGGCACTTTTTTTATAAAAAATTTTACTATGGAGGTAATTTGAGTTTATGAGTAATTTAGAAGTGTTTGAAAACGAGGAATTTGGAGAGGTAAGGACTATTACAATCGACAACGAGCCTTACTTTGTTGGAAAAGATGTGGCAAAAATATTAGGATACAGTAATACAAGAAAGGCATTATCTGACCATGTGGACAATGAAGATAAGGGAGTAACGAAATGTGACACCCTTGGAGGAATGCAAGAATTAACAATAATTAATGAAAGTGGTCTATATAGCCTAATTTTATCGAGTAAACTGCCAAATGCCAGAAAGTTTAAACATTGGGTAACAAGCGAGGTGCTCCCTGCAATCCGTAAGCATGGAATGTATGCGATTAATGACTTAATTGACAACCCGGACTTAGGCATTGCTGCACTTAATGCACTTAAAGAAGAACGTGAGAAAAATAAAAAATTAGAAGATTCAGTAGCGATAAAAACACAGCAGATTTCAGAAATGATCCCGAAGGCCAGTTATTATGACGTTGTTCTAAATTGTAAAGACTTAGTATCCATATCGACAATATCGAAAGACTATGGCTGTAGTGCCAAAAAGATGAATAAAATCTTGCATGAAAAAGGAGTCCAGTTTAAGCAAGGAGATATTTGGCTTTTATATCAGAAATATTCGGAAAAAGGCTATACCAGCACTAAAACACATACTTACCTCGATAATGATGGTCAGCATACAAAAGTACACACCTATTGGACGCAAAAAGGCAGACTCTTCATCTACGATTTATTAAAAAAAGACGGTATATACCCAAATATTGAGAAATAATACGCTTGATATTTTATCGTTATTATGATAAAATAATGATAAAAGGAGTGATTGATATGCCAAATATTAGACCAGTATCTGACCTCAGAAATAATTTTACAGAGATTTCAAGTGTTGTTCACGAGACAGCAGAGCCTATTTTTCTGACTAAAAATGGTTATGGTGATATGGTTGTGATGAGTGTAGAGGCTTATGAAAAGCTGCAGTTTCAAAATGATGTGTATTTTAAACTTAAAGAGGCGGAGCTAGATAACAAAATCTGTAGCGAAAGATATAGTCACGATGAGGTTTTTGATGACATAAAAAGGGATTTAGAGCAGCAGGTGAAAGAAAATGCAGTATAATATTGTTTATACCAGACTTGCTAAAAATGACATCAAGGAAGCCGCATCATATATATCGGCTACACTTAAGAATCCAAAGGCTGCGCTTGATCTGGTAATTGACTTAGAAAAGGCTATTAAAAATCTTGAAGAGTTCCCATATTCACATAGGGTTTATATTCCACATCGTCTGCTTGAAGGTGAG
>CASPLG010000024.1 GCA_949422855.1 uncultured Eubacteriales bacterium
GCTGAACCTCCAGAAAGCTTTGAGTCTCCAACAGTTTGCCCGACAGTAATATTTGAAGCTGTAGGCCAACTATTTATATTGGGTTTTTCCGGGAAAACCTTGAAATAAATTGTTTTCATGACTTTGGCATATCTTTCTGTATCTGTCGGCACGAACTGGCAAACATAGCTGACTTCCCCAGTAGTGTCCAGCCTTTTGTTTGCAATAGTTGGAAGCCATGAAAAGCTACCGGGTACGTTGGCTGAACCTCCAGAAAGCTTTGAGTCTCCAACAGTTTGTCCGACAGTTACATTTGACGCTGTGGGCCAACTATTTATAGATGGTACAATTTTTGTTTCTACTGCACTAACTGACGGAGTAACAGTATCCAATGCTGTCCCTATACATATTTCTGCAGTTTCAGCAAGTATATTAATCACTTGTTTTGTAGATTCCGAAACATTATTTTTTATTTCTTCTATTTTACTCTCTATATCGTATTTTTGGCTGTACTCAACTTTCTGTCCTACTGAAACAATATTTTGAGATATTTCCTTTTCTCCGATTCCGTATGCTAAACTTTGTGATGTCTCTCCTACAAGTAAAATGCTGCCCAATAAAATAGTCGTAATTTTGGCCCTGAAATTCGAGAAATCAAGTCCACCAGTCACGCTTTCTAACTCCTTATCAATAATCTTATTGGAAATTTGAGAGTTAATTGTAATAATGGCTTTAAGAAATTCTATGAACTCATCAAAACTATATCCTCCTACTACCGAATTGCAAATTTTATAAGCATCATTTAGATTTTTTTGTTTTGCAAAATTTTTTCTAATTTCTGAATCATTTAATAATATTTCAAAAAGACAAATTAAATTCTTGTTCATAACCTCACCCCTAATTTGGCTATTTTTTATATTAATTTGTCACAATTGTATAGTATTTTGAGGCGAGTTACAAGTATAATTTTTAATTAGTGGTGTTGTATAAAAATTTGACACTGTATTTTCAAGGGATACAAAATATAGTCAGAGAGCTTGAAGAAGAAAAATAACAGTAGGTATTCTGTCTAATTGAGATTACATCCTAACTCTATATTCTGGATTAACATAAACAAAATCATCCTTTTTTATATCTAAGCCAAGATCATAAAACCAATCGAAGTTTCCAACAACTCCATTCATCCTTATATTGATGGGAGGATGGTTGTCAGACTCATCCCATTTATATTTATGAGCTGCAACGGCATAGATATCATGTGTAAGTTCATATGGGATTAATTTTAACATTGAAGCTATTTGATCTTTACTATATCTTTTCTTAACTGCAATATCATGCAACATTTCAAAAGCCCAATAATCTGCAAATATTTCATTATTATCCGATAGTGTTTTATTTATTTTTGATTTTGCGTATTCTCCCAACCTATTTTTTATTTCAGTGAGGTATGTAGTTTCAGACTGATTGAAAACATAGCCTTCTTCTTTTTGTTCTATCTCGTACCCACCAAGTCCACCGAATTTAAAAAGTTCATCTTCATCTTTTAAAATGATGCCAATATCTATTGCATGACCAAGCTCATGTGCCATAACAAACTGTAACAATATTCGGAGAATTTCTTCTTCGTTAAAATCCGATTTTTTTGAAAGATAGTCAGCAGTATCTTTATATCGCAAATATTGTATAAGCGGAATTACTACTTTAGAAGTACCTAACATATATTCCGGACCATCATCACATATAAAATAAGCTGAAATAGAATCACTACTTAATGCAGAGGCTGGAGGCATTATTCGAGCAAAGTCATCATTAAGTATAATATTTTTCAAATGTGTTGTCTGTTTTTTGGAGTCTACGGATAACGCTTGAAAATAATTTCTTCTTTCATTTCTAAGATTTATTAAACTTTCAATAAAATTTTCACCTAACTGAAAAGCTTCTATATTAAATTTAATCAAATTATAATTATCCTTTGCCAAACTGTTATTTAATTTAATATTGTCAATTTTATCGCAAATATATTTTTTGCTTTCTATGCTAAAAGTATCAATGCTCATAATTTTAGATTTGCATGATTCTTTAACATCACACAAACATTCATTCAGAGTCAAATCTTTTTTGGGAGCAAGAACATCTTCAAAAGTCTTAAAAAATTCACTACCTAAATAGCAACTAAATGACGTAAATACAAGATAAGACTCGTCTAGGGTTCCAGAAGCAAGATTTGGAGAACCATTTTTTACGTTTTGAACATCATTACTTAATTGGTTGCAAAATTTATCTACTAAAAGTTTAGTATTATTTTTTAAAATCTCTAACTTTTCCGGATTTTCAGCACATAACAAAATCGTTTTAAATGAATTAAATGCATTAGATCCTTTGGCAATATCCTCTGCAGAGTATTCTTTCAAAGAAAATGGACATGATTTTAGTGAAAATTCTTTCAATTTTCCTTCAACATAATCATCTGAAATAGTCTTATTGTCTTCCACTGATTCACTATATAAGACTGAGAAACTAAGAATTGGATTACTTTCGGTATCATAAGAAATTCCCAAAAAATTTTGAAAATAAGTTTGGCACTCAGCTAATACCACTAAAAGTGCTTCTTCATTATTTATTTCATCAATTTTTTTATGGTAAGTCAGCTTAAAATTATTTATTTCATCGTCAGTTAAACTAATAAATTGTTTATATAAAAATTTTATCCTTTCTAGTTTCGTATTTGGACTTAGGTTTGAATCAATGGATGATCCTTCTAAATTTTCATGAATTTTATTCCATAAGTGATATGATTTTTCTGCTAACTCACGTAACTGTTGTTCTCCGCCAAGAGCAATAGATTCCTTTACAATATCAACTGCACCAACATTTCCTATAATTAAAGGTAATCCCACACTTAGCACAATAAATTTTTTGATTACATAATTTAAATGCTTTAATGAAAAACCTTTCAATTATTAAAGCTCCTTTTCAAATTCAATACCCAATTATAATCATCTCTAAATATATTATAACCTATAATCACATGAAAGTAAACCTATATAATTTTATTTTTTTGTTAACATACAAAAGTCAAAATGTATTATTAAGATATATCGAATAAGCCCTTATAAATGCATTGTGTGGGAGCCAATTGACATAGTTAAGTATATTAAAATTGATGAAAAAATGATAAGTTAATGGAAAATATTGAAAAGTTAGTGAATATTTATTTTTATAAATAAAAGTCGATTATCTAAGTCCAGAGGGGCATTCGGATTCAGATGACCGATTCAATTTAGTATCTTAATAAGAATGAATAACTCTAATTTGCGATGTTTTTAAATTTTTCTGATAAGTTTCTGTTTTTAATTTTTTATATGATCGTCTATCAAGAACGTCGTGTTCTTCACTTCTTACAGCCTCTTCTATCGTAAAATACACGCAATCATTAGTATATTCTATATTTGTTATTGCTCTGTATCCCTTATCACTTACATATGATCTTCCAGATATTTCTTTAAAGTTATTTTCATCAAGTAAGATTTGTTTGTCTCCTTTATAATTTGTATAAACACTGAAAATAATATTTCCCCCACTTAAATTACATTCTTTAAAATAGGGATAACAAAAGCGATGATAAACATTATTATAAAAATAAGTCAAATTATTGAGGTCTAAAGTTTTATTTTTGCTTTCTAAGAACGGTACATTTAAAGGTATAGGTAAAAATTCTTCTGTTTCAGAAATCTCGTTAGTACTTAAATCTATAGAGCAGTGAATTGGTTTACTTGAGACCATTGTTGTAGAATCGTAAATTAAATAATCTTTTCCATCCCTTTCCACGACTAGGAATTTTTCTGCTCCAGTTTCTGTAAGAGAATAAAAATCTGTACCATCTTTTTTCATTTTGGCTATAGAACCATTATATATTCCCGTAGATTCTTCATATGTTCCACGAGACAGATAAATATAATCACCTTTTACTTGTAAATGTGCTACAGTAGAGGAAGAAATAGTCTTTAATACTTTTTTATTATTTCCGTCTATACTTATTGAGGATAGTTGAACTTGTTTAGATTCATTTGCGGAAATTTGATCCATAAAATATATCGTTTGTTCTTGGCTATCATATGATAAAAATTTACAATCCGGAATTACAACGTCTTCACCTGAATTGCTTATGATTAATGTCTTGAAGAGATGAATATATTATTTTGCTATTTTCTTCATCTACATATATAATAGAACCATAGGGATATGAATAACCTTTTCGATTTTGACCGTGCAAATCCACAGAATATAATTGATGAGAATTTTCGTCTGTGAGATACATTGTATCATTTAAAATAAATATTTTGCCTAAACCTGTATCATCAAACAGTTCTTCTTTTTCCCCGTGTTCATTAATCCTAACCATTTTTTTAACAGCATTTTCCTTATATTCATAGTAATCATCTAATCCGAATTCTTCAAAGCTATCTTTTTGATATTCACGATAATATGTATAGTCCCCATATTTCACGTAATAATTTCCATTATTAAAAGCACTTAAACTAGTTTTTTGAAAATTTTCCTTATCGGATTGTGGAGTTTGTTCATCGCAATTTTCAGAAAACTTATTTACACATCCTGGTAGATTGAAATTAACGCATAAGGCTACAAGTAACGCTAAACTAATATTTTTTTATTATGGGTCGTGACCCAGTTGAGCTCGCGAAGCGTGCGAAATATAGACCACCCGCTATGCGGGTGTGCGACGATTGTTATACAAAAAAATCACCTTTCCATTATAATGAGGTTGTTCAAGCCAATTTATAACGGAAAGGTAATTTTAATGGCCAATAAGGCAAATAGTTTATCGCACACAAAATGGGTGTGTAAATACCATATTGTGTTCACTCCAAAGTATAGACGAAAAATAATCTATAATCAATACAAAGAAAGCATTAGAGATATTATAAAACAGTTATGTGCGTATAAGGGAGTGGAAATAATAGAGGGGCATCTTATGCCGGATCATATCCATATGTTGGTGAGTATTCCGCCGAAAATAAGTGTGTCAAGTTTTATGGGTTACCTAAAAGATAAAAGCGCACTTATGATATTTGATAAACATGCAAATTTAAAGTACAAGTTTGGCAACAGACATTTCTGGGCAGAAGGATATTATGTCAGTACTGTGGGATTAAATGAAGCAACTATAAAGAAGTATATCCAAGAACAGGAAGGTCACGATATAGCTCTGGATAAACCCAGTGTAAAAGAGTACAAGGACCCTTTTAAGGGTAGCAAGTAGTACAAATACCCCTTCAAGGGGTGGCAAAAGCGGCAAAGGCAAGATGGCTTGAACGAAGTGAAAGCCAGCGTCTTTAGGCGCTGGCCGGTAACAAGCCCTTATAGGGCTAGAGCAAACCACCCGTTGGACGGGTGGTTATTGTTGTGCGTTGGCTAATTTACTTTATCTCAAATTTTTGTATCAGTCATATCTCATCTGCTGTATTTGTCAAAATAGTACAGGACAAGAACCCCAATTATACCAATAATCAGGTCAACAGCGTCCCACAAAAATATATAGACGAGAACATCACGTATTGTAACTCCCTCAGGTGATAGCAACAAAAGTCCTGATATAATTGATCCAATGATACCGATTGCTAATAAATAATTTTTCACGTAATTATCCTTTCTATACGAAACTCTTTTATTTTATACCCTTAATCACATTCAAAATGTCATACAGATAGTTGCTTCCCCTGGATATCAAAATACCCGTTAAAACGCTGCCAAAGTAGGGTATGGGTGACGTCAGATTAAGGCAAGAAGGCAAATCAATTTTATAAGCCACTGCAATGACTATTCCCAGTAACATGCTGAAAAGCATATTAAATTCAAAATTACCATTCACCCAAAAATGCTCGAGATAAGCAATAATTCCCTCCGTGATGACGGCGAGAGTTAGTATACTAACTATTTTGTCTTTCATAATTATAACTCCTTTGCTAATAGTTTAAGATAATTCATATAAAGAGAGCCCCGACTAATGTGAAAAACTAGTAAGGCTCAATATTAATTAAGTATTGTAAAAATTTTTGCTGAAAAAGATTGAAATTGATTGCTCCATGATGATATAATTCTTTTGCAGTAAGAGCTTTAGCCTAAAGAAGGACGGCTGGCCCACTCCCTAGGATTGGGGGTGAGCGATGTGCTGGATATCGTAATATTAGCAATATTTGTGACATTATTGTTGTCATTTATAATATGTGTTACTTATTCATATCGCAAGTACACAAAAATATAGTCGCCCATCTCTGCTAAAAGTAAGGTGACTGTATAACAGTTTTACCATTTTTAGGGGCTAGCCGTTCTTTAAACGGTTTAGCTCTTACTGTTTTTCATTGTATGTATTGCCGTTTCCAAGACATTTTTCCGACAAGTCCCACAATGTATCACCTTTTTGTGCCTTATATTTGGCATATTGGGAGTTCTTATTTAGAAATAGATAGGACAATTTTCTGTAGTACAGAAAAAATGTTAGAGGTTTGGAAAACTTGCCAAAGCTTAAGAGTATTATTAACCATTTTTTCGGACCTAGAGACAACCTTAGTGCGATGAGCAAAACAGGCAAGATCATTAGAATATTACTATTGTCACGCTCAATAGCTGTAGTTTGTTGTTTACCAACGACATGCCTTCCCCCTGCTTTTATAGAATCTAAAATTATCTGAAATGCATACTTTGAGGTTTCAGGATTCCTTTATGCCAGACAGTCTATGTATTGATTTATAGTAGCGCCTACACAAATATATGCTTGAGGGCGAAACTCTTACAAATCTTTCTTTTATAGCATCGTTTAATCCCTCCATTAATTCCTCTCCTATAGTTTTTGCCATGTTTTTACTAACTTCTTAAGTGTATTAAATTTTAAAACACCCTAACTCACGCACCTCTCACGAGGTGCGACATTTGTTCCATAGGATAATATCCCTCGGAAACAGGATTTCAACTCACGCACCTCTCGCGAGGTGCGACGCTGATAAATATAGTTTCCTCTCGTTGGTTACAAATTTCAACTCACGCACCTCTCGCGAGGTGCGACTATTTTTGTCGGATATGGTAATACGACTGTCTGATTTCAACTCACGCACCTCTCGCGAGGTGCGACTCATAATCCCCCTTACTTTCATCAGCTCTAAAGTATTTCAACTCACGCACCTCTCGCGAGGTGCGACATCCGCCCAAATTTCAATGTCAAGGGCTAACGCATTTCAACTCACGCACCTCTCGCGAGGTGCGACCAATTTTAAGGGGATAGATGCTTTTTCATCATGATTTCAACTCACGCACCTCTCGCGAGGTGCGACACCCCATCTTTGCTTACATCTTTTAGTTCACAAATATTTCAACTCACGCACCTCTCGCGAGGTGCGACAATTACATCTGACACTGGGATAAGTTCATTAAATATTTCAACTCACGCACCTCTCGCGAGGTGCGACCATTCAAGGAGCTATAAATGAATCTGCAGTATTATTTCAACTCACGCACCTCTCGCGAGGTGCGACCTTCTGCTATTCCTATTTTCCGTAACATAAAAATTTCAACTCACGCACCTCTCGCGAGGTGCGACCGCAGTCGCCGACTGGCACCCTTGACAGCTTTATTTCAACTCACGCACCTCTCGCGAGGTGCGACTCAGCGATTTTATCCGCCCTACAATCAAAATGTCATTTCAACTCACGCACCTCTCGCGAGGTGCGACTTATCAATTGCGTAATTTACTACCATAGCATATATTTCAACTCACGCACCTCTCGCGAGGTGCGACGGCAATATATAGCGCTTTATACTAAGCCGTACACCACATACACCGAGAGACGGACTATTTTGTACTAATAATTATAATATACTTATTAATTTATGTCAATATATTCTTGCATTTACTATGCGAACCTACATTTATATTTTAATCACCATGGGTTCGCTTCAGATGATAATTACCCCTTCCGGATCGTAAGTATCTTTAGCTCCGATATGTTCCACTCTGTTTTTCCACCTATTACCCAGATAATAAAATCTTATACTATCAACTTTCTTATCCATTAAATTTACAAGTTTATCTTTTAATTTCATAAAGGCTGAATAGTCAAGGTCCGCTTCAAATACAGAATTTTGGACTCTTTGAGCATGTTTCTGACACTCTTTGGCAACTTTTCGGAGTCTTGTTTTTCCTTCTTTATCCTGAGTATTTATGTCATAGCTTATGATCACCATCATAAATATACACCTACTGTATCAGAAACGGAGGATATTCTTCAATTTCTCCCCGAATATATTTTGCTAAAAGGTTACTTTGTACATAAGGAAGTAAGCCAAATTGTATTTTTTGCTGCAAATATGGGTGCTTTAGGTCAGTTCTCTTCTTCTCTTGCCACCGTGTTATTACTTTCTTTCGTCCATCACCATTTAAAAATACTGCTCCTGAAATTTGAACATCAAAATCTTTTTCTGAAAGTATCTGTAGATTAAAAAGTGTTAATACAAATCGTTCAGCAACAGCCCTTACCTCTTCTACCAAATCACAAGAAAGAGAATTTCTTCCGCTTCTTAAAGTATGACAAAAACCTATATAGCTATCTAGTCCTACTGTTTCCAACGATGAAGAAAATTCACTTGTATATAAAGTGTAAATAAACGACAAAACTGCATTTATAGGATCAAGTGGGGGGCGCTTAGTCCGATAATTGAACTCAAATGTTACTTTTTGATTAGTTATCAGCTTACCGAATATTGAAAAATAATTTCTCGCACAAAATCCCTCTATACCTAAAATTTCATCTGAGGTTTGAGTATTGAAAATTTTTTCTACTCCGGCGTATAAAATTTTTAAGACGTCTGCTATATCTTTGTCACTACGTAAATTAGGATTGTCATGAAGAGAGCGTTTGATAAGCTTAATTGAATTGCTAATTTTTGCAGCCAAAGTATTCTGTGTTAAATTTATACCGTTCAAGCGAAATTTATCAATCTGAGATATCCTTAAAAACACATTTCCTTTAGTTTCTCCGCATACCTTCGCCCAAAATTTTCCGTGAGGCGATACGAAATTTATGGGTATCATTTTTTCCACACATTTACCCATAAGTGCAGGAGAACATCCCACGTAATTGAAACAAACTATATTTTCTATATTATCAAATGGAATTCGCAAGCGTTCTTTGTCGGCTATTTTACAAATAAAATTATCATTATCCAATGATAAGTAGGCCGACTCATCCGTTACATAGATTGTGTTTAATAATTTACGCATTAGATATCCCCCGTTTTAATGGATTTTCTTATCGTATCCCGAACACAGTGAATCTTTTTCATCTTAGGCATACATATTTCCTTCAAGGAGCATCCATTACAATTTTGACTGTCTCTTATAACAGGAATTTTTCCAATTTTCATAAAATATCTCATTTCTTCAAGTTGATTTTTAAGTTGAGTATTATAAATTTCGAAATTCTCTTTTACCGGAAGCTTGACCCGTTTTTTTACATTTACGTAGTAAATAATACCCTCACAATTACATTTAAAGGTAAAATCAATACACATTTTTTGTGCAAATACTTGCATTAAATCCTCATAATTATAGTCTGTATATTGGGGCTTGGTCGGCTTATACTCCACAATACATACATTATACCTTTTACAACCGTCAATAATATGAACACCATCTTTAGATTCTGTAAGTTCTACGCAGTCCAAAATACCATAAAGATTATACTCGGGCAAATCATTATATACTGATATATTGGTAAAAATTTTTTTGCCTTTTGAAGAATAGTTGCTGAAGTTATGTACTCTCTCATGCAATATATTGGCTTTTGTGATATAAATATTTTCTGCCCATACTTTCCCTATTTTAATCAGTCCCCATCTATGCGGACAATACAAAAACTGCTGAACTTCCCTTATAGATATTACACTATCATTCATATTTTACTTATAAAAGTTACGCCCTTTGGCATATTTTCATCGACAGTAATATTATAATTAAGGAAACCTCTTGGTATATCAGTTAAAGGCTTAATTGAAATCTTATCAAAAAGTATGTGAGATGGACAATTTCCTAAAATATTATCATGTTTGAATACATAAAGCTTTCTCATACACATTTTTCCTCTTGCTGCACTATGGTCATGTTCAAACATATTGGCGACTGCTTCCCAAAGAAGATTCATATCCTCTTCGTTAAACTTAGTAATATTTTGAGCAAGTGCAGCCGATACGTACCCATCAGAACGATAAAGTGCATATGGAACAATACTTTTTCGCCCCATTTCTGTAGTATTTCCTGTGTCATGCTTTTCCTCAACAGTACGGCATTGTCTGGTTATCGTTATATCTTGAATATTTATTGGAGATATGCTTTTAGCAAAGTTGATTTGGACAGGTCCCCTTACAATCCCGCAAGGGTTATCCCCTGTGGACATAACCGCTCCAAAAGTACGAACATCATAATAGTTAGCACACATATAATCTCGTGCTTTTCTTACATCATCAATATCTTTGTTTTTGCCTTTTTTAATTTCTATACTACTGGCTTTATATGCATCTTCAAATTTGGAATTCAGTGATTTATCGGCCTTAATTAAAATATTATATCCTTGCTCACCATTCTTCTTCAAATCTATGTAGTTCCTGATTTTACGTTTTAAGCAAACGTCAGTTACTATACCTATTCCTGTTTCTGCATCAATCCTTGGATTATTGCCTGCGTCAGGGTCGCCGTTAGGATTACCGTTTTCTACGTCAAAAATCATTGTAAAATCATATCTATTTTGTATAACCATTTTAAATTTCCTCCTCGTTATCGTTCTGCTCTTTTTTAGATTTATAAAAATCTTGTGTCTGATGGTAGTAACCTATAATAAATCTCCCCTGATCATCAAGCGAAAAATGTTTTGGGAAAGAACCATCGAGTTTGTTTATAATAGTACCTATAAGTTTTTTATAACCTATTTTAAACCCTTCATTTTCCAATTTCTCCAAGTGATACTGTGACAGTTTTAAAATTTGCGGAAATATGGATGCCGGTGTTGAACATGCTGCAGAAAAATAAGAATCTTTTATTGTACGGTTAAGCTTCTTTTTTGGTGAGTTTTCTCTTACTGAATCTATTTGTATTTTCTCAAGAACAGCAAAAAGTCTTCCACATATGTATGCCGAATTTTGATTATTTTCATCCAGTGACATTTTTAATTCCTCCTTATTTAATGATTTCCTATTAAGACAACCTTTTATTATTGCTGCCTGTAATTCAGTTCTGTTTTTATCTTTTGAATCCCTTGCCTCTATTTTAACTCTGTTTACTGCAATACTTAATAACATTTCTGGATATTTATACCCATATATGATCGATTTAAAAAGCTTTGTTATAATTTCTGATTGGTCAGATGTTTTATTACCAATCAAAGGACTTATTGCTTTTTTTATTTTCCAAAATGGGATGATCTTTATGTCTTCAGAGGCCTGCATATCACTTTGATATTTAGCAATATTTTCTAATATGTCTCCGTATTTTCTGTGATATATAAATTTAACTGCGATTCTCGCAGAATTAGGCTGTAAACCTACTATATAAAAGTCAACATCTGAGTCTATTACAGAAATTCTGTCTTTAGATAAATTCCCCTTTTTGGCATCTAAAATCAGTCCCTTTAACATTTTTTGTGTGTCTTCTGCGTCCTCTTTATTTGACCTCCCGCCTATGATTTCAGCGACACACTCTTCACATTTACTTTCTTTGTCAATAGCCCAGAATGTAACAATAATATCACCTAAGATAATTTTGTTATTTTTAGTGTCCAAAATATACTTCAGAGCCTCAGTGTATTTTTCCATAGCGTCATTTGAAATATTGCTGTTGTAGGATTGCTCCCTTCCATGTGAGCAATCAGCATCATTTTCAAAACTTACAAGTACTGCTCCTGTTGACCGTCCTATACCTTTAATTTTATTGTGAATCCGTGCAATTGTCTTATCTTCGCCCAAAACTGCACATTGTGTATTATACTTTCCCTCTGAGCTGAGCCCCTTCTCCTTTTCACAATCCCATCTGATTTTTACTTGCTCATCATCTTGCAGAGATTTTTTTGAATTCTCTGCAAGTCTGAATTCAAATTTAGACTTATTATAATCTCTACTAATTTCCATAAGGTATTCATTTCTTGTTTCATTTCCAGCGTCCCAAGTTAAAATAAAGTTTCTATATGCGTTTACAATATCAGAGTCCATACCTTCAACAAATTTAAAATTTTTTTCTTTGAATGATTCATTAGACTTCTTTGATTTATCGCTTGAAAAAAATTTATCATTTTCTTTATCATATTCAAGTCCAAAAATATAGCTGGGTCTATGTTCAATAATTTCCGCATTTATAGCTGATTTACTCAGACGTTTTGGCAGTATAATTGTTTCGTTTTTATCTCTGTTATCTATAATATTATCTATCGTACCATCAGTATTTAAATATATAGTGTGCGTGATTCTCACAGATTCATAGCCCTTGGGATCAGCATATTTATTCGGAACCATAACTTTATTGTAGTAGTCGCATAGAGCTTTTATGAGCATTTTATCACCTCCTTATACTTCTGTACATCTATCACACCGCCTATCATATGAGGACGATAATATATTGCTGAGGCTTTGTCCGAAAATACGGGATTTCCCCAGTCACCATTTATGGGTAATCCCTTATCCTCAAATTTCATTTCATAAAGCATAAAACCTAAGTCCACATTGCCGGCTTTTGTTATATTCTCGTCAATCTGAGACAAGTCAAAATCATCTACTAAAGACACACTTTTAGCTGAAAATTCTCTGCATCCTAAACATGGAGCTCTAAAAAATTGACCCTTTTCAAAACGTCTCTTTATAATACTATAGTGCTTATTTTCTCCGTCTACTTCATCTTCACTTTTTATATTTGTAGTCTCAAAGTGAAATTCAATACCGTATTTTACGTCCTTCAGTATCATTGAGGCCCTTGGATATATAGATGGCTCTTTTAAATTTATAAATTCAGGGTTAGCTGTATAAATACAAATATCTGTGTTTTTACATTTCATCTGCTTTTTTAGCCTACTGAAGGATACCTTTTGCCTTACTTCATTCCTGCGAATATTTATAAAATTAATAGGATTAAAAACAATGATTTTATCAATTACATATTTTATTGCAGGCTTCCAGTAAATACTTTTAAGTAATCCACAAAGTGCACTTGGCGTCGGAACATCATAACTCACACGTTCAACTTTCATTTCCGGGCGCGTAAAACAAGCATAATCACCTTCCACTACAATTTTAAACCCGTAACTCAAAATTCAGCCCTCCTTTATATAATGTAATCACACGACTCAACTGTAATTCCTGTTTCATTGTCATAATAGTCTTTGTTTGTGAGGCACCATACCCCTGTACCGTAATCGTCAACTATGCCTTGTTTTAACAACTCGTCAAATTCCTTTTTATATACTGTGCAAGCATATTTTTGAAGTTTTCTCATGTTTGTCTTTTTTGTATTTCTTAACTCATTTATAAATTTTTCACTTTCTTCATCCTGATTTATTATTATCGAAATCGTGCTTTCTGGAATTAAATTGAACTCTTGAGCATACTGCTTTAAGCAAATTCTCCAAAAACTTTTACAAAGTTTATGCAAACTTTTATGCTGTATTTCATCATTTCTCATATAATATAACTGATCATAGTAGTCGTAAATACTTTCTTCACACGATATATCTTTATATTTTTTTATAATAGAACGTGTTATTTGAAATCTGTCACCTTTGTTATATCTTTCACCCTCAAGTTCAAATATATCGACTTCAGCCCCCGTTCTTTTGCCTTCCCTGTTGCACCTTCCGCCAGCCTGCAAAATATGGTCTAATCCGTTAAATTCTCTGAAAACCTTATAAAAATCCAAATCTACTCCCGCTTCAATAAGTGAGGTGGAAATAACTGCTATTTTTCTGTCTTGTGGAACATTTTCTAAGTAAGGAAAGTCTTCTTCTAATCTATTAAGTTCATCTTGTATTTCGTTTATAGTGTCTTCTCTGTCTTTTGAAGTCATATAAGTGGAAAGGTGATATTTTTTATATGGAAGTAATTTGAAAATGCTTTTAGCGTTTCTTCTCGTATTTACCACTATCAAAGATGACGGAAAATTTCCAGCTTGTTGAACTAAATTTTCACAACTGATTTGTCCGATATCCTTAAAACGACATTTTTTAAATATTTTAAATTCAGACGTATTGTCAACTAAGTTTAAAATCTTACAGTTATTAAGGGAGTATTCCTTTATAAGCTTACGAAAGTCCGGCATAGTTGCGGTTAAAAATACAGCTTCACTATTGAGGTATTTAGTTGTATAAGATATGGCGTCCAGACAGGGTCTAAGGTATTCTGTAGGCATTAAATGAGCCTCATCAAATATCAGGATACTATCAGATATATTGTGTAGCTTACGAAGTTTTTTACGGGTATTTTTATAGATTGACTCAAAAAACTGTACCGCAGTCGTAATTATGAACTGTGAGTCCCAATTCTCTATTGCAAACTCGAATGTTTTGCAATAATCTTCATCGTTATTCTTATTAGTTGGATTATCATAATCGAATGTTGACTGATGGCGTAAAATGTGTGCAGATTC
Organism: uncultured Eubacteriales bacterium; assembly: GCA_949422855.1. GTDB lineage: Bacteria > Bacillota > Clostridia > Oscillospirales > Acutalibacteraceae > CASPLG01. Next base: position 14,666 of record CASPLG010000024.1, read on the forward strand.
TCCAAGTAGTATTTCAAATTCTTCCGCAATTTGATTAATTATACTGTTGTATGGAATTATGTATATTATTCTCTTTTTCTTTTTTCTAATAGCTCGCTCAAGGGCGAACTTAAGACTGCATAAAGTCTTTCCACTACCTGTAGGCATATTTATAAGATAAATTTCAGAATCTTTGTCAACTTTTTTAAAGACCTGATTTTGAATTGAAGCACGGGCTTTTTGCAGTTTTGTCTTACATTTAAATGAACTTAATTTATTATTTGTTTTTTCAAGACATTTTTCAAAGTCTGCAGTTAAAGTTTTGTTTTCCTTACCGTTAGAAAATCTAGCTGTATCAATGGAATCTGCATCAGTCAGGCAAGAAAAGCAATATCGGATAAAAAATCCAAATTTATTTACAAAATCTTCTTCAGTGTTACAGTCTTTGAGTAAGAACTCTTTAATAGTTTTTGTGTCATCAATTTGATTGCTTAATTCATATTTCAATTCTAATTTATATACATTATAGTCTTCTGTTCTACGTTTAAGTCGACCCTTTAAAGTGCACATATCTTCCGTATCATTTCGAAATCCTACATCTGGGATGCCGGAATGATGGCCGGCTATACAAAGCTGAGCTATTAGTTCCAAAATCTCGCAGTGTATCATTTGAGGAATTTCATGTGCACCACAGATGGAATGTTCTATCTTAATTGAATTGTTTCCTAAAATACGTTTTTGAAATGATGGCTGAAACTTACCTATATCATGTAAAAGTGCTACCGTATACATAAAATTTTTAAAAGGAAAAATAGTGTATTGTTTACAAAGTTCGGCAGTATTCACACAATGCTCTTTAATAGATTGTTTGCCGTTGTCCTTATTGATATGAGCTATATACATAGCTTCAAACCCCCTTATTTACTATACCAATTATTACTATATTTGTCAAGTTTGATTTTGTTTCTATGAAAATATTATCTTTAAATATCAAGCTGGCTGAATAATATCTTAACGAATGGCGCGCAGCCGATGAGCAAAGAGTCGAGCAGCGATGGCGTACTGACCAGAGCCTTAGAGCTTTACGGAAGGCCTGTGGAAAACGTCGACACAGCACATCAATTGCACTTAGTAAGCGAAAACAACTATGGTTTTGCAGGGAGAATTTTTCTAGAGTATTTGATTGATATGGTGTTAAAGGTCAAAGGAAAATTCAGTCGAGATTTTACTGGGTATCTATGCTTTAGAACATGGGAGCAGATCGCTGTGGAGATGAATTACGATTTAATCTGGGTGCATTGCTTACACAATAGGTCTTTAAATAAAATTAAGGCAAGCCACTAGAAGAAATATATTAAGGTCTGTGGAAGACGTCCGTGATATTGTTTCCCTGTCCAAGGGCGGCACTCATCGAGAATAAAATTTGATGAGCAAAAACCGTTACCCTAGAATTACTGCAAATGAAGGCGGCAAATGGGGATAAAAAAATAAAAAGGAAATGATTATAATTGGCGGTTTGATACTATCAAGGTCAAGCGATGTAAACAAAGCGTATATTGACCATCAGGGCTCACTTAAGGTTGCAGAAGAAATACTATCCTCAAATGATTTATAAAAGTCTTTGCGTATTTGTATTTCTCTAATGACCTACAAGTGCACATTCATTTTATGATTTGATGATCACATCCTTGGTGCAGCAGTGATAAACTCCGGTTTACCAGATTGAACAATAGAATAATATCCAACAACGCCGATTAAAAATAGTTGATGTCTTATCGTACTGTTTTTGAAAAGGTGATATAAATGCGGAAGCTAAAAAAACAGTTCCTATTTAAAAATAGATAGGGCAATTTTCCATAGTACAGAAAAAATGTTAGAGGTTTGAAAAGCTTGCCAAAGCTTAAGGGTATTATTAATCATTTTTTCAGACTTAGAGACAACCTTAGTACGACGAGTAAAACGTGCAAGAGCATTGTCACGATCAATAGCGACAGTGTGTTGTTTATCAATAACATATTTTCCCCTCAGCAAGATTTTGGAAAGGGCATTCCGAGAGTTCGTATAAAAAGTGCATCATTTCAGATGTTTTACTTCCGCATACAGTCTCTTAAAAGTTTTTTGCGGATCTGAAACCCGTAACCCATGCTATCATTTCATTTTTCTCCCTGTCGAAGGACTTGATTAGCCATAGCTTACGTTTTTTATATAGAAAATGCCACATCTCATCAAATTCTATTCTTTCTACGTCATTTTTAATTTCATAATTCGATAGCTTTTCTGCTGATTCATTTGTCCATCTGTATATCAATGACCAGCACATTCCAAATGTTTTTGCTATCTTATTTGTTGAAATTTTTCCTGTCGCATACAACATCATACACATTGCTTTCCTTGCTCCTATTTTTTCAGTTATCCTCCGGTCTCCCTCTATAAAATTGCATCCGCATTCTTTGCACGAATATCTTTGTCGTCCTCGAACCCTACCATCTTTTACTCGTTTTTCACTTCCAAATTTCTTGCAACTTATCATTCTATTCACTCTTTTGTATATTTTTATCTATCCTTTTATTAGAGATCTCGAAATATTGGGGTTCTGTATTATATTGGCTTTTGCACTAACTATAAGTCCACCTGAAACATCAATATCCTGCGAAACTATTACCCCAATAGCCGACCTTGTATTTTCAGTTTGAAATTCTCCGCATCTGCCGGCCTCTTCCCCGTTCGAAATATATTTAAACTCGAGCATAGTAACATATCCAAGGTACCGTGCAAATAATTTGCTCGCAATGGTTTTAACATTATATGAGGTTATAAGTTGATTGTCTTTTATGGTTAGGCTGTCCCCCTTGTCAACTAATAGACTATCAAACCCATTGGAAGCCATAACTTCATCGTAGAAATCCCCCTTGATTTCATATGTGGCAGATTTAGAAACTTTCAAATGCATGAACCAAGCATTTCGATTTCACTTGGAACTGTAACAAGATTAACCGCTGCAATAGGTTTATCAAAATATATATCATGCTCTCCTGACTCTAGATATCCACTGAAAAACACCTCTCCTCCCGGTGTATCTGGTGTAAATATAGGTCTAATATACTCATACGTATCAATTTTTATATTTGATATAGGATTGTTTATTGTTTCTCTAACAGGTTTAATAATTCTGTTTTTTTCAATCTGATATGTTGCTGCCTTTCTTGGAGGATATATCAAAAATCTCCCATTTCTGTCCTCTTCAATTACAGCACCGATTACAAATCAAACACGTCTTAAGTAGTCTTTCATAGTTGAGGGGGGGAAGGGTCCCGGTTAGATAAATATTACTAAAGCTTGGGGCAAGAGTAAAATCCGCACCGGCATTCCTAAAAAATGCTTTTGCCCAATTTTTCACCGTTATGTTATTATGCCCGGCAGTGCTGGACGTATCATATACATATGAGCCTTTGGTTCTCCTTGAGTCAAGATACGCTAGATACCCAACAGATTTTATAAATAAAATGTTGTTTTCATCTCTTTTCCAGGAATCAATATAGAAAATCCCCATATCCTTTGTTTCATCAATGCTGTAAGCATCATCCCTAATATACACTTTAACTGTTAGCTTCTGAAATTTTCCCAACTTGGCACTTATCACAGTCCATTGTTTTAGGTCTAAGAGCAATGAGGCTTCAGCGGTTTTGGGGACAAGTCTGTCTGAAATTAAATCTATTTCCTCATGGATAAAGCATTTTTTAACCTTATCGTCCCCAAAAATCAGAGTTTCATTTTCCGTGAAAATTTCTATTTTAGTATTTGTAATTCTCAAATGTTGTCCCCCTTTTTACGACGTTTTGGAAAATCATTATAAGCGGCCATCTAAAATTGATCCAAAGAAGGACTATCATATCCTGCTTTCCACGTAGGTTTGCGTGTAACGATATCACAGGAAAGCCCTTCATAAATCTGATCTTTGTCGCTTATATAAACTATGTTGTCTTGAACATTTGAAATATATCCTTCAAACGTATAGTTTTTACCATTTACTGGTATTGTTACCTTCACAAAATCTATGGGTCTGATAAGTCCTAGAAACATCTGGTTATATTTTTTCTTTTGGTACGTACTGTTCCCAAAACTTAACTTATAGTTTAAATATGTTCCAATTACTTCTCGTTTTAAATCTCCGTCAATGGTCCTTTCGGCATATTTATCCAGCTTATTCGCACTTCTCTCAATTTTCAATACCATACTACTAAAATCTTGACCATTTATTTTAAAAACCACCATTAAATTTTATTCCTCCCAATTTAAATTGCATTCACAATGGATGAGTTTCCTCTAAAATCTTGTTCTTTCTTAATCTCAAAGTTTAAAAACCGTATTAGCTCGCCTAAGCTCCCGTTTGCCTCAACGATTACATTTGGATTTTCTCTAGGTAAGTCCTGCATTGCGATACGAAAAGCTTGAACCATGGTTGACAGGGACGTTTCTATGTTTGCCTGACCTCTGGGTTGGTCAGGAGATCATAGAGCACCTCTTTCCCCAAATTTGATTTAATTTTCGATACTTTCACTTTCCGTAATTTTATCATCTTCTTTTAGTTCAAGCCTAAAAATTTATTCAAGAGTGCTCCTTTTGCTTCTGCGTCTTTCTGTCTGCGAGGTTGCCCTGCTACTGCAATTGGTTGGCACATTTGCGATGCACCCTGCACAGAACGTTTTTCTGGTACCGGTATGTTCGCAAAATATTAACTCAGTGCCGCCTTGAAGCATTTTCCCAAACTCAGCTCAATAGCATGGCTTGTCAGTGCCGCTTTTCGGGTGCCCAAAATAAAAAATTGTCAGGACAAAATTTTATCACTCCAGATGGAAAAATTAGTTGAATTAGAAATTCAAAAAGACAAGCCTCAAACTAAAATGG
>CASPLG010000025.1 GCA_949422855.1 uncultured Eubacteriales bacterium
CTTTCAACAGTGTTGTTGGGGGCTTTTATATTTAAAAAAATAGAGGTGATTTTATGAACAATCAAGAACTAATAAACAAGCTACTGAAAGATTTAAAAAAGCACTCAAATATGCAAGATGATTTATACTTACAAAAATGCGAAGCCCTAAGAACTTTATATTCTCGTGAAAATGATATTTCCCACGCACTGGGAATGAACCTTGAAATGCGCAAAAAAATTAATGAAACTTTATTAGGTGAAACCTTAGGAATAATTCATATTTGCTTTATATCGAGAAAGACCGAGATGCTGAAAAACGCTTTTATCAGCCGAGAATCGAGGTTTTACGTTCAGTTGTAAAAGATTTACAAGACTTATCTGACGGAAAATTAGTAAGATTAGGAATTTCTATGCCACCGGGAACAGGAAAATCAACGCTAGGAATATTTTACATCACATGGCTCATGGGAAAAGAGCCGTTAAAACCCAGTCTAGCAACAGCTTATGCTGATAAACTCACACGCTCATTTTTTGACGGAGCTCTACAAATAATCAAAGACCCGGAATATAAGTTTTCAGAAGTTTTCCCCGAATCTCCTTTAGTCGCCACAAACTCAAAGGATGAAACAATAGATTTAAAGCAGATAAAACGCTTTAAAACCTTGACTTGTCGCTCGATTGACAGTGGACTAACTGGGGCAACTCGGTGTGAAGTTTTGGCTTATGCTGATGATATGGTATCCGGTAGTGAAGAAGCCTTAAACCACGAACGAATGGAAATACTCTAGACAAAATTTTCAAATGACTTTATGTCTCGTATGAAACAAGACTGTAAAATGCTAATAATTGGCACAAGATGGTCAATCCACGATCCGATCGGCAGGTTGGAGCAGCGATACTTAGATGATGGAAAGTCAAAATTTGTAAAGCTTCCGGCACTGGATTTAGATGGAAATTCTAATTTTGGTTATGATTATGGCGTGGGATTTTCCACAGAATATTTCTTGAACCTCAAAGAAAATATGGACGATATTTCATGGCGGTCAATCTATATGCAAGAGCCAATCGAGCGTGAGGGGCTTCTTTACTCTGAAGATGATTTTCAGTATTTTTTCGATTTGCCAAAGGAAAAACCCGACACAGTTATTGCGGTTTGCGATAGCAAAGGTCAAGGAAAAGACTATGTTTGCTGCCCCTGTGGCTATGTTTACGGAGATAAAATTTATATAAATGAGGTTATTTTTAATAATGGACTACCGGAAATTACAAAACCGTTAGTTTCTAATTTATGTGTAAAAAACAATGTTTCAAGGCTTGACATGGAATCCAACAATGGCGGTGATTATTATGCTAAAGACGTACAAGACATGATTAAAAAGTTAGGCGGGAACGCATCTATTCGTACATTTTTTACGTCTAGTAATAAAATCACTAAAATTGTTACTGAGAGCGATTTTGTAAAGAAAAATTTTATATTTCTTCATAAATCAAAGCAGACAACCGAATACAAAAAATTTATGCAAAATTTACTCGGCTTTACTGTAACCGGAAAAGCAAAACACGATGACGCTCCCGACGCCATCGCTATGTTATCACAATTATTTAAAGAATTATCCAGGCTAACCATTAAAATTATTGATAGAAGGTCTTTGCCGTTTTAGGACAAATTTGCTTGACAAAATTATTTTGTGTGTTACCATTATCATGTAGATGGATTGTAGTTTAATGATACAAGTAACAAAACGAGGTAAAAGTTATGAAGTATAAAAAATTAATAGAAGAAATTTTACATAAACAAAATGGAATGATTTTATCTAATAATTTAACTGAAAATAAAATACCACGAGTTTATTTGTCTAGAATGGTAAAAAGCGGAAAAATAGAAAAGATATGCAGAGGAGTTTATATTACTCCAGATACATGGGAAGATGATATGTTTATTCTTCAAATAATGTTCTCAAAGGCAATTTTTTCACATGAAACAGCTCTATTTTTGCATGGCATGACTGACGTAACGCCCAGCAGACTTTCAGTTACTGTTCCAAACAACTATGGACTGGGAAATTTGTCAGAAAAAAATGTCAGAATTAGAACATCAGTTAAAAGTCAGTATAGCGTTGGAATCACTGAAAAAGAAACATCTTGTGGAAGAAAAGTTAAAGTTTATGACGTAGAAAAAACGCTTTGCGATATTGTAAAAAAGTCTGCTAATTGTGATATTAGGTTTATAAATAATGCCTTTAGACATTACATTAACAACGAAAACTACAATTTACGCAAATTGAATGAGTATGCCGAGATTTTAAAAGTAAAACAAGCCATAAAAAAATACTTATCTGTTTTGTTATAGGAGATTGATTGAAAATATGGGAAAAAATATAAAGAATGCACAAAGTTTACGTCAGCATATAAAAAACAAAGCAGCAGAATCAAAACTTAGCCCTCAAATTATAATGCAAAATTACATGATAGAGCGTTTACTCGAAAGAATTTCAGTTTCAAAATATAAATGCAATTTTATAATCAAAGGTGGAGTATTGCTTTCTTCAATTATGGGAATAGAAAGCAGAGCAACAATGGATTTAGACGCAACTTTAAAAGGTTTAAAATTATCAAAAGAATTAACCCAAAATATTTTAAGCGAGATATTAGAAATAAAAATTGATGATGATGTGACTTTTAAATTAAATGGATTTGTGGATATACGAGTTCAAGACTTATATCCCGGACTTCGTGTATCACTTACCGCCTTTATGGAGCAAATGAAAATTCCACTAGTTGTAGATATAACGACAGGGGATAAAATTACTCCGAAAGAGATAGAGTATGATTATAAATTATTATTTGAAGATAGAAAAATAAAAATTATGTCTTATAATATTGAAACTGTTTTGTCTGAGAAACTCCATGCTATTTTGAGTTTAGGAGAAGATAGTACAAGAATGCGTGATTACTATGACGTTTACACTCTCTGTAAGCTCTATAAAAATAAATTTGATATTAACATTCTCTCTATAGCTTTATATGAAACTTGTAAAAGAAAGAATGATTTAGGACTTTTTAAAGACTATAAAGTAGTTATTGAAAGAATAAAACAATATGCACCTATTAAAAATTTATGGATAAAATATCAACAAGAGTTTGTTTATACGCAAGGAATTGATTTTATGGATATTTGTAACCTAATTATGAAAATAATGGAGGAATTAGCCGTAAGTAATTGAATTACCTAAATATATATTTGCAAAAATTTTCCATACATGATAAAATAAATATTAAATATATAAAATAAGAGCTTCAAGAGAGCCGATTACCTAAAAATGGGTTTTTGGCTCTCTTTTTTGTTTCATGGAGGTGAGAAAATGCGAAATCTTTTTGGACGCAAAGTAATTTACACGTCATGTAGTGATTTAAGCATAAATTCTATTGTAAAAATCATAAATGGGGCGATGCTCAGACACGAGGAAAACAGCCGTCGAATCGCATATTTGGAAGGATATTTTACTGGAAAGCAGCCAATTTTAGATAGGAATAAGGTCATAAGACAGGACGTAAACAATAAAATTGTAGTAAATAACGCATATTCGATAGTCAGAAACGCTAACGGATATTTCTTGGGCGAGCCAATAAAATATGCCTCAAAAGACGCAGAATGCCGAGAAAATGTAGAAATCTTAAATAACATGATGGACAGTGTTGACAAGGCTTGCGGGGATACTCAGCTTGGAGAATGGCAATCAATCTGCGGAACAGCATATCGTTTAATTTGTGTAGATGAAGGTTCAGAAAACAAAGACAAAGACAGTGAATCAGCCCCATTTGAAGTACCGATTCTGGATCCAAAATGTACATCAGTTATTTACTCATCAGAAGTCGAACATAAACCGGTTTTAGCGTTTACATATTGCGATATTTTAGATGATAACGGCAATTCCATCGGCAGAAAATACACAATTTATGACAAAACATATCAATATATTTTTGAAACTCGTGGAGTCAATACCCAAATCAAAACAGGAGATTTGCTACAAGATTATCCAAAACCACATTTCTTAGGTGATATTCCAATAATCGAATATCCGAACAACCAATGGAGACTTGGCGATTTTGAAACAGTTTTAACAATCCTTGACGGCCTAAACAAACTGCAATCAGACAGAATTAACTCAGTCGAACAACTGGTAAATTCCATTTTAGTTTTTGTGAATTGTGAACTGAAAGACAAAAATCCCGATGGAAAAAGTGACTTAGAAAAACTAAAAGAACAGCTTGCAATTTCAATAACATCAAGCACAGGACAGCCGGCGGACATAAAATTTGTAAATTCACAGGTAAATCAAAATGAAGCCGAAACGCTTGCCGAGACACTTATTGATTACGTCTATGCCATGACCGGAATCCCAGACAGAAAAACTCGTTCAAATGGCGGTGGAGATACCGGAGAAGCTGTATATTTACGAGATGGCTGGGCATCTCTTGAAGTTGTTGCAAGAACCAAAGAAAGATATTTTAGACGCAGCGAAAAACAAATGCTAAAAATCATTTGCAAGATATTAAAGGTCTTTAGGAACATAGATTTAAAGCCAATGCACATAGAGCCGACGTTTGTTAGAAACAGGACAAACAATTTGCTCAATAAAGCTCAGGCTATGTCGATCTTAAAGGAGCTGGGATTTATAGACCCGATAGACATTGTAACGCTCGGTGGAATTTCCGATAACCCAATAGATTTAGTAAAAAGAGGGCTTGCATACTATCAGGATAAAGGACAGGAAAAAGGAGATGGCAACAATCAAGTCAGAAACAAAAGCGACGAAAAAATGGGCAATTTTACACGAAACGAGGTGTCTGTATTGTAATAGATTGCTTGGAAATTTAAACGGAATATTCGAGATAAAATGCAACAAGTGCAAGAGAATTATAACTAATGAACAGTTAACAATTGAGAATTAAATTTTTGAGGGGGAAATTGCTATGGATAACAATAATTTAGAATTAAAAAAAGCTCAAAGCCAAGATATTAAGCCATTTAAGACTTTTAACCATCAATCAGATTTAGATGATTTTTTGAGAGGTCGAGATGAAAATTTAAAAATTAAATTAGAGTCTGAGATTAAGTCAAAACTTGAAAAGGAAGCAAAACTTACAGCCGAGCAAAAGCTCGTGGAAAAGGTCAAAGAGCTCGAAAATGAGAAAAGGCTGGTTTTGATAGATAAAAACAGAATTAAGGCTGAACGAGAGTTTTTGTCAAGAGGTTTAGATAAAGGAAATTACATAGAGATTTTAGAGTTTATCGTCAGCGATAACGAAGAAGATACCATACAAAAAGCTAGAAAACTTATAGACTTTATCGAATTAAATTCTAAAAGTATTGCTGATGAAAAAATTAAAAAGGCTATGCAAGAAGTAAAAAAGCCAGAAAATATTAAGGTAAACAGCAAAAATTTCAATGAAGAAATCGCTAAGAATTTAGGAAAGTCCAGAGCTAAAATTAATCAAAAATCATATAAAATCATAAACGAATATTTGAAAAAATAATTGCCAATTATCAATTGAAAACTGGGAGGAAATAACAATGAAATTCAAAGAAAATCAAGTAAATATGCCACCTGAAATACTGTATAACGACCATTTTGTCGGAATGGCGTATATGGTATCAGGCACAGGGATAACAGCTGACTCAGAAGGAAAAAAGATAGTTAAAGCCGGCAGCATTTTACCTAAAAACGACGCTACCGCAAAGGGAGTTTTGCTGTCAGACGTTGACGTTACAAACGGTGATACACCGGGAACAATCGTGATTCATGGCTTTATAGACAATGCAAAGCTTGTAAAAAATGGAATTACAGTTACCGCTGAAGCTGTACAAACGCTTAAAATGATAGATTTTATCGGTTATACAACCGAATAATAAGGAGGAGCTTTTATGAATTTAGGAGAAATTTTCACATCCAGTGCAATAGCAATAAATTGGACAGAAACAGGATCTAATCGTATTCCATATCTAGGTGAAGGACTGTTTCCAGCAAAAAAGAAAATGGGCTTAAATCTTAGCTGGATCAAAGGTTATAAAGGCTCGCCGGTATCGCTTATGCCGTCAAATTTTGATGCTAAACCGACATTAAGAGATAGAATAGGCGTAACAAAAATAGACAGTGAAATGGCATTTTTCCGTGAAGCTATGGTGATAAAAGAAAAAGACGAGCAAGAAATTATGAACGTTCAAGATTCAAATAGTCCTTATGCTGCCGAAGTTCTGAACCGAATTTTTGACGACACAAATACATTAATCGATGGAGCTTTAGTTGTTCCCGAAAGAATGCGTATGCAGCTTTTATCTTCACAAGGCTCGCCACAAATTACAATTACAGCAAATAATTTAACATATTCATATAATTACGATCCTAAAGGAGAATTTTCTGCAAATAATTATCTGGCTCTTACTGGTACAAACAAGTGGAGCGACTTGGCAAATTCAAACCCGATGGAGGACATTCGTACAATTCAGGATAAAGTCGAAGAAAAGACAGGCGTTCGCCCATCAGTGGCAATAATGTCAAGAAAAACTTTCAATTACTTACTTAAAAATGAAAAGGTAAAATCTGGAATTTTAGCTCAAAACATCACCGCAAATATTTTTATGACGGGCGGAATTTTAAAAGCGTTTATGCAGGAGCAGTTGGGAATTTCAATAATTATCTACAACAAAAAGTTTAAAACTGAGGATGGGACAACCTCCAACTTTTATCCGGACGATATGTGTGCATTGATTCCCGATGGATTCTTAGGTTCGACGTGGTTTGGCACGACGCCGGAAGAACGCACAGGTATGCAATCTGGAATGCAAGTTTCAATCGTAAATACCGGAATTGCTATTGCAGTTTTAAGACCGAACACAATTCCTCTCAAAACTGAAACAGTAGCATCTGAGATAGTTTTGCCATCGTTTGAGCGTATGGATGAGTGCTTTGTTATGAAGGTAAACTAAATCAATTAACAATTGATAATTGACAATGAACAATTGCCGGTAAAAATACTAGAAAGTGAGGTTTAGGAATGTATGGCAAAGATGATTTTTCCATATCAAGTTAAATATCTGGACAAATATTTTCCGGCAAATACGCCGTTTGCAATAAAAGATGAAGATATTAAAAAGTTAATATCGGATGGCAGAGAAGTGATAGAGCAAAAACCGGATAAAATTCAGAAAAATTTGAAATCTGCCCGAAAGAGAGGATCTATCCATGACACAACTTGAAAGGCTAAAAATTTTAATTCCCAGCGAAAAAAAACGAAGATTTGTTGCAAGAACTGTTAAACCGAGCTGAGAGTGCAATAAAACATAAAAGACGTACACCGCAAGAAATTTCTATGGAGAGCCAGTTTGCCGATTTACAAATAGAAATTGCAGTGTTTTTGTATAACAAACTTGGTGCTGAGGGCGAAACATCCCATTCTGAAAATGGCGTTTCAAGAATGTATGAAAACGCTCATATTCCCGACAGTATGCTAAATACAATCGTTCCTTTAGGAAAAGTAATTAGCAACTGATAATTGACAATGAACAATTGACAATTAGGAGAGAATCACATGAGAAGCTTAAAAAAAGATAAGCGAAAAATTTACATTTCAAAACGTTTACCATCTACCCCAATTTTAGATGACGACAACAATTTCACTGGAGAATATGCAAAAGTTTATGATAATCCAACTATGTTAGACTTAGACGTCAAGCCAATTTCAGACGTGGAAGAACAGAAAATGTTTGGCGAAGACTCCGATAAAACGTTAAAGATTACCTATACAATTTATGACTCAAATAATTTTGATATAGAAAACCATTCTGCCGTATGGTTAGATGTCGAACCTAACGGAATTTTGACCGATAACGATCCAAAGCGTCCTATGAATAACAATTATATTGTTACAACAACGATTAATCTTGGAGGTCAAAATGCAGCATATATCAAAAGAATTGCAGGTTTTAGAGATGAAAATTAAAGCTCTTAATTTAAATTCCGTATCGTCTGCAATAAATAAACTTAAAACGCGTAGAGAAAGCATTGATACCGGTTTAAAAACATTAATCTCTAAGCTAACTAAAAAAGGCTATGAATATATGATCTCGATTGTACCGGAGGATACAGGAAATCTCAAAGGCAGCATTACATGGGAATTTGACGACATAAATCAAAAAGGGGTTATAACCATAGGTACAAACTACGCACTTTTTGTAGAATACGGAACAGGGATTGTCGGAAAAAATCGCCCTCCTCCTGATCCTAAAAACTGGAAATACGACGTAAACAATCACGGTGTGAAAGGCTGGTGGTATTTTGATGATAATCAAAATAGGCTCAGATGGACACGAGGAAGATCTGCAAGTGCGTTCGCTTATAAAACAATGAAGTTTTTAGAAAAACAAGCTCCGAAGGGGGTACAAATAAAATTTAATGGTTAATGTACAAAATCAGATTTTTAATTCAGTAAAACAAAAAATTGAGGAAAATTTTTCCTCGGTAAATGTTCAAAAAGATTTTCAGCCGACTACAACCACCTTCCCGACTATAACTTTTTACGAAATAGACAACTCAGAACTCGAACATACTTTAGACTATACGCAAAGAAAGTCAAATCTTGCGTTTCAGATAGATATTTTTACAAACGGCTGCATATCAGGTTTTGATTGGCTTTGGACAAAATTTTTGGCTCCGATCGCTTCATGGACAGGTGGAGTAATTTGCTCAGTCTTAAATGAGCTTGCTAAAATTTTGCCAATAATTGGAAACTGGTTATCTGAGCATACCGGAATCATAGAAAATTTTTCTATAATTTTAGGCTCTTTTGCGATAGCTTGGGGATTAGTCACAGCTGCGGTGACAATCTGGAATATAGTTTGCACGGTAGCAAGTGTTGTCACAGGAGCCTTTGGGGCAGCACTCACTTTCCTGACTTCTCCGATTGGACTTGTAATTTTGGCGATTGGTGCGGTAATTGCGGTTGCGGTTTTAGTAATAAAATATTGGAATAATATAAAATCAGCTGCAATTTTGTGCTGTCAATCGGTCGTAAATGCCTTTAACGCTGTCCTCTCGTGGTTCTTCTCAAACTGGCAGAGTCTACTTTTAGTGCTTGTAAAGCCATTTTTAGGAGCGTTTAAGTTAATTTATGATAATTGCGAGGAATTTAGGAATTTTGTAAATACTTTGGTCCAAAATGTAGGACAATTTTTCTATGATCTATGGACAAATATTTCATCTCGTGGACGAGTTTGCTGGGAAAACATTTTTAGTACTTGGAGTGTTGCCTCAGATTGGTTTAATTTAAATGTTATTAAGCCGATCTCAAACTTCTTCACAAATTTTTGGAATAACATAAAAAATTCAGGCTCGAATTGCTGGAGTAACGTTGCTTCTACATGGAACGTCGTTTCAAATTGGTTTGATAAAAATATAATTTCTCCACTAAAAAATTTGTTTAGTAGCCTTTGGTCTAAAATTCAAAGTGTTTTCGGTTCTACTTCGTCTTGGTTTGGAAATATTTTTACAGGTGCTTATAACGCCATAAGATCAGCCTTTTCAGGCGTTACAAACTTCTTCTCAGGGATCTGGCAAAACATAAAATCAACTTTTACCAATATTGGCTCAACTGTCGGAAATGCAATCGGCGGAGCATTCAGAAATGTTGTAAACTCCATTATAAACTTTGCTCAAAACTCGATAAATAGCTTTATTCATGCAATAAATTCAGCAATTTCAGTAATTAATTTGATTCCAGGTGTGAGAATATATCAACAATTCGAGAGCTGAGTATTCCTCGCCTTGCGAAAGGTGGACTTGTTACAGAAAGTACGCTCGTAAATATCGGCGAAGGAGTAGATGCTGAAGCTGTCCTACCTTTGAATGACAAAATTTTTTCAAAACTAGCAGAGGGCATAAATAGAAATAACGCCGATAATACAGAGATTATCAGCGAGGAAAGTTTATATAGAGCATTTTTGAGAGCTTTACAAGATGCTCCAGAAAAAACTTCCACATTTATTGCAACTCTTAATAATAAGATTATTGCAAGGGAAGTCTTGAAAGAGCAATCATCTCAAAATAGACGCTTTAACCCGATTAAGGTATAGCATATTTTAAAGTATAAAATCGTTTAAAATGAATAATATAATAATGTATTGACAAATGTCAATATGAGATATATAATAAAAAGTAGTAGGAGCAAAACCGATTAAAAAACGGCTTGCCCCGTAAAATTAAAACTTAATTTAAAGTCGTCTTAGCTTTACCAGAGGAAAGACGGCTTATATTTTTGTGTTTTTATTTATTGAATCAGCGACTAAATAAATTAGCACCGGAAACATCATAAAAAATATTGTTATTGATATTATATCAAACACATTGCTCACCCCCTCTCTATTCGGGAAGTGGGCAAGCCGCCTTTCAGGCTAAACTCCTACTACAGTTCTTTATTATACAATATAGATTAAATTGTTACAACAATATTTGCACATAATCTACTTTTTATCTGATTTTTTGTCGAATTAAGTTTATAAATATAAAAAATCCACCTAAACACTTCCTACAGGTGGATTTATAGTTTTATTTTTTATGACATAGTTATTTTTCTTTAATGGCATCTTTTATCTGACACTTTTTTAGTATTGTTTCAATTAGATTAGAAAATGAACGATTTTCATTTTTTGCTTTCACTTTTAAAGCTACAATTAAATTATTTTCAGCCCTAAAACTACATTGTTTTTTTATCATTTTTCAAACTCCTTTCTAGCCTTTAAAACTTTGCATATTTACTTTTGCTCCTTGCCTAATCTATTAATAAATCCCAAAATCATCAAAATGTCGCTGTCATTTAAAAGATTTAGTCCCTTAACAGCTTTATTTATAAGTTCTGGATATCTTAACCTATCATCAAAAAAGTCAGAGGGATCAATATCAAAGTATTCACATATTACGAAAAATTCATTTAATGATGGTAATGATTTTCCGGAGGAAATATTATTTATATAGCCTTTACTGTGCCCCAAGTCATAGCTCATCTGATACTCAGATATACCTTTTTGCATTCTTAATTGTGTAATTCTATCTCTAACATATTTGGCGTTATCCATCACTGCGATTTCACCTCACATAAAAATACTACCTTAAATATTTTTACGATTATTCCACGCAAATATGTTATTTTAAGTTAATTATGCCTTTTATAAATGTTATAATATTATTACAGACTACTTTTAAAGCGTTAAATTAAATTTTAAACTAATTAAAATAGTTTAAATCAATTATAATAAGTATAGTCGCATATTTATAAAATGGAGATATTTATAATGAAAAGGTTTTTAAGTATATTGTTAATTAGCTTTGAGGCAGTGACATATCCTGTTAATATCACAATACCAGTTGAGGAAATAAATATTGATGCTGTAAAGCAAGAAGCGACTATATACATCCAAAGAGATAACAAAGATGAGAAAGGAATTGAACAGCAAAAAAGATCCGAAACAGCGTACGTCACAAAAAGTGGCAAATGCTATCATAAAGGAAATTGTAGTTGCTTGAAAAAGTCTAAAATAGCTATGTCTAAAGATGATGCCGTGAAAAATCATTATTATGAGTGTTCAAAGTGCTTTAAGCCAGAAGAAGATAATTAAATGATATAAGAAAATTGAAATTAAACTATTAATGTTGTATAATGAAAACAGAGCTTTAAAAGAGCCAGACCAATTAATTTTGGTTTGGTTCTTTTTAGCTTTATGGAGTGATTTAATGTCTTTTCTCAAGATAAATGGAGTAAAAGTCAAAACGCCTAAGAGCTGCACTTGGAGCTTGCAAGACTTATCTAGTGACGATTCAGGACGAACTCTTGATGGAATAATGCACAAGGATATAGTTGCTCAAAAACGTAAACTTGTGTGCAAATGGGCAGCTATGACGTGGCAGGAGTGCAGCGTTATTGCGAATTTTATGAAAAATAAAGGCGTAGAGGTAAGTCTTACGTACCCCGATATAATGGCTGGAAATTACATAACAAAAGTGTTTTATACCGGTGATATGAGCGTTCCCTATTTTGATTGGTCGAGAGAACTTGTGGAGAGTGCATCATGCGATTTTATCGAGATATGAGAAGGTGAAAAATTGATAAACACGTCAAATAGCTACCAAAGTTTGATATATACATCTGGCAGGAAATTTTGTGTAGAAGCTACAATAACGTTTAAAGATGGAAACATTTTAAAATTAGATGACAAAGATATTATACAAGGCGGAGTAATCATAGATGACGCTGTTTCACACCCAAATAGTTTTGAAATCGGAAGTGCAATTATCGGAAAATTGACCCTTATTTTAAACAATTTAGAGGGTGATTTTAATAATTATAATTTTGATAAAGCATTTATATTTATAAAAATTGGTCTAATTCTCTTAGATAGTACGACTGAATGGATCCCAAAGGGCTATTTTACAGTTGATGAAGCAGTTTTTAGTACATCTACTGTAACAATAACAGCCCTTGATAACATGAGTAAATTTGACAGACCATACAAAACTAGCACACTGGAGTACCCAGCAACACTAAAAACGATTTTGGAAGATGCCTGTTCCTGCTGCAATACTCTTTTTTTAGAGCAGGACTTTTTAAATTCTGGCTACATGGTAGCAAGCCGCCCAACGGATGACAAAATAACGTTTCGTGAGATTATCTCTTGGATTGCACAACTTTCGGGCAGTTTTGCAAAAATAAATCATAATGGGGAGTTATTTTTATCTTGGTACAACTTTGAAAACTTCAAGGAAGAAAAGAAGTTTGCCGATTTAGTGCATAATAAATCCTATGATATAGCAACAGAAAACATTGAGATCACTGGGATACAAATTGTCCCAATAGACGAAGAAAAGCAAACTTATTTAAGCGGTGCTGAAGGATATGTGATCTCGATTGAAGAAAACCCACTTGCACAAGACGATATTGAGCGTTTAGCCTCTCAGATTGCACAAAAGCTGATTGGTTTTAGTTTTCGTCCGTTTACAGCTGAATCGCTGTCAAATCCGGCAGTAGAGGCTGGAGATGTAGCCATGATAACAGACAGAAAAGGAAACGAGTATAAAACTATTTTGAGTACGATTTCTTTCACAATCGGCAGTTTTGAAACATACACCGCAGACGCAGAGAGCAAAAACAGCAAGGAAAGTACGAGATATAAAGCCTCAACAAAAACCGTGCAGGCAGTTAAAACTGAAGTCGAAAAACAAATTTCAATTTATGATTTGTCCACACAGCAATTAAGTAGCCTACTCACGAACTCTATGGGTCTTTTTCAGACAGTAGAAAAGCAGGACGACGGATCTATTATTTGTTATGCACACGATAAGCCCACGCTTGCAGAAAGCGAGATTATCTGGAAAAAGACACGTGAAGCCTTTGGCGTATCTTATGACGGCGGAAAAACGTGGAGTGGCATGACAGCTGAGGGAAATGCTGTCGCAAAGGTATTAAACACAATAGGAATCAATGCTGACTGGATAAACGCCGGAGAAATCAAAGCAGAAAATATATCAAATGAGTATAAGCAAAGTGTAACAGATGAGATAAAAAGTAGCAGTAACCAAGTCACACAGGCGTTTCAGGTTGCAGACGGCGAACTTTTAAGCAAGATAAGCCAGACTTTTACGAGTACAGACGAATTTAAAAGCTATCAAGAAACTATTAGTACACAGATGAAACAAACCGCCAGCGATTGGACTTTCCAATTCACGAACCTTACGCAGGAGTTTAATAATTTTAGTAGCGAGACGCAAGAAAACTTTAATGAAATAGTCAAATATATTCGATTTGTAGACGGCAATATAATCCTCGGCATGATTGGTAATAGTTCGTCGCTTAAAATTTCAAATAATCGTATCTCATTTATGGAGGGAGAATCCGAGGTTGCATATATGTCCAATGGAAAACTTTATATCACGGACGGGGAGTTTTTGAACAGTTTACAACTTGGGAATTTCACGTTTGAACCACGGAGTAACGGGAATTTATCATTTTATAAAAATAGAAAGTAAAAACAATTAACAATGAACAATTGATAATTGACAATTAAAACATATTTAATATCGAGTTTTGTATATTAAAAATAATTGTCAACTGTCAATTATTAATTTGAGCGACTGAAAGGAGCGATTCAGTGGGGACATCAAGTACATTTTCAACCAGTAATTCGCACGTTAAATACAACATAAAGATTAATCAAAATTGGCAAAGCGTAGAGGGAAACTACTCAAACGTATCCGTGTGGGTGGACTTTTGGCGAGACAATTCATATACGACTTATGGCTCAGGGACTTGCTATTGTAAAATTAACGGCACAATATATAGTGCGAGTATAAGTCCAAGTCAGAAAATAACAAGTAGCGGTATAACTTTATACTCGCAGACACTAAATATTTACCATGAAGACGACGGAAGTAAAAATTTATCGGTTAGTGCTTGGATAAGTATGGACACGCCGTTATCGAGTAGCGAGCAAGGCTTCAGCGAGTGGCTTACTACAATTCCGAGAGTCAGCAGTATTTCAAGCATAAACGGCAATACTATCGGGAGTCCTATAACTGTAAATATAAATAGAGATTCAAGCTCTTTTACTCACAAAGTTGACTATGTGAGACCAGACGGAGAACACGTTAGAGTGGGCGAAAATATAGGTACAAGCTGCACGTTTACTCCTTCACTAAGTGATTCTAATTTTATACCAAATTCCACATCAGGCACAGCTAAAATTTATATATACATATTCTGGAAGTACATATATCGGTAGCTCGTCAAAAGATTTTACGCTTTACGTTCCATCAAGTGTTATTCCAACGATAAATAGTGTGACCTTAACAGAAAACACAGCAGGAATAGCCAGTAAATTCGGATGCTATGTTCAAGGAAAAAGCACGATAAAAGGAATGGTATCGGCAAGCGCAGCATATTCAAGCACAATAAAAAAATATGAAATTAAAATAAATGGACAATCGTTTAATTCGTCCAGTTTTACTACAAATCCACTCACAGGAAGTGGAAATTGCACGGTTAAGATAACGGATTCAAGAAGCAGGACGTAGAGTAAAAGCGTTTCGTATTCAGTTGCAAGTTATGCAAATCCGACAATAAATACATTTACAGTTAAAAGGTGCAACCAAGACGGAACGGAAAGTGACGAGGGATCGTATGCAAAATGCACTCTTAAAGCCACGCTTTCAAGTGTAAATAACAAGAACGACAAAATTTTTCAATTACTTTATAAAAAGCTGACTGATAGTAGTTATACCACAATAAATTTGTCAAACAGCAGTTATTCTTATAACGATACACAAATAGTTGAGGCAGATGTAAATAGTGAATATGAATTTATTTTTAGGATCTCAGATTATTTTACCCATGCTGAAAAATCGCTAAATTTGGGCACATCATTCACGCTTGTAGATTATAATGCAAGTGGCAGAGGTATTGCCATAGGTAGGGTATCGGGTGAGGATTGCTTCCAAGTTGCGATGGATATTAAGCAAGAACATTATTTTAATGGTAGAAGATGTCAATATGTTCCAGAAACAGCAAGTGCTAGTAATATTGGTTGGTTTTTAGTATTGCATGGTGAAAACGTAGAGCAATATGAAAATTATTCATGTCTTTTAGCTGTCACTCAGATACATTCCAGAGGCGGAAATCAGGCAAGCGGGATAATATCTTTAAATGTTCGTATTAACGATTATGTTA
Organism: uncultured Eubacteriales bacterium; assembly: GCA_949422855.1. GTDB lineage: Bacteria > Bacillota > Clostridia > Oscillospirales > Acutalibacteraceae > CASPLG01. Next base: position 15,750 of record CASPLG010000025.1, read on the forward strand.
TGTCTGTTGCTGATTAGAGAATGGTTTGTGGAAATTTGCCGACTGACAGATTTAGGCTTGTTTGCAGTGGCAATACAGATTTTTATGTTTATGTGAAAGTAGTATTTGAATGGGACAAATATATGTTTGAAGTTTTGAGCGAAAGCAGAGAAAACGTCAGCACATATTCCCCAATATTTAATTTTAATAGCAGTAGCACTCCAATTTCAGGCGATCCTAATGGAACATCTCCAAGAGGTGCCGATCAAATAACGTTTGATATGGTTTATCCGATAGGTTCAATTTATATGTCAGTTAATAGCACAAATCCTAAAAATCTATTTGGTGGAACATGGGAGCAAATAAAAGACAGATTCCTTTTAAGTGCAGGAAGTACTTATGCAGCAGGGAACACAGGAGGCTCAGCAACACATAAATTGACATCAAGTGAAATGCCCTCGCATTCACATAAAATAAATGAGTCTACGGAGCAACGCTGGAGCTCATCTGACGGAAGCTGGGCAACATTCAGATGCGGTACAAGTAGTGTTATAGGTGGTGACATTTACACACAAAGAACAGGAAGCGGCAACGCACACAACAATATGCCGCCATATTTAGTTGTTTATGTTTGGAAAAGGACAGCTTAAAAATTAAAATGAAAGGAAAATTTAAAATGAGTAAAAAAATATATTTATCACCGAGTAATCAAATTAATAATCTTTACGCAGCAGGCAACACAAATGAATGCGTACAATGTAATAGAATCGCTGAATATGCAAAGATGGCACTACAAAGATGTGGATTTGAAGCCAAGAAAGCTCCACAAGGTCAAAATATAAATACAAGTATTAAAGAAAGTAATAGTTGGGGTTCTGACTTACATATCCCAATCCATACAAATGCTTTTAACAGTCGAACTCTCGGCGGAACACTTGTTATGATCTATAGCAATGCTGCTGAAAATAAAAAAGCAGGAAGTGCAATCCTAAATGCTGTCGCTCCAATTTCACCGGGAAATGACTATAGTTTGAGGGTTAATTCAAGTCTTGCAGAGTTAAATTTAACAAATGCTATTGCAGTTTATATCGAGGTGGAATTTCACGATACAAAAGATGGTGCAAACTGGATTATAAACAACGTTCAAGCTATTGGTGAAGCTATTTGTAAAGGTATTTGTAATTATTACGGATTTACATATAAAACGAGTGACTCAGAAACATCCGGTAAATTATATCGTGTGCAAATTGGATTATTTAAAGATAAATCAAATGCTGAAAATTGTCTACAAAAAGCCAAAGTCGCAGGCTTTACCGACGCTTTCATAAAAGAGGTATAGCCATGAATCAAGACGTATCTAAAATGATTATGATAGCAACATTAGTTGAAGGAATAATAACTTACTTTAATGAGTTCTTTGTTTTGAGAAATGCTCCGTGGCAAATGATTTTAAGCCTAATTTTAGGAATTATTATCGCTATAGCCTACAATCTGGATTTACCTAAATTTATCGGTCTAAAATCGGACATAGCCTATGTTGGTAGCGTTTTAACTGGCATTTTGCTTTCAAGAGGGTCAAATTATTTGTACGATTTAATTAGCAAATTAACCTCAATATAAAAAGTGGAAAAGACTTTTCTTAGAGATATAAAGAACTAAGACTGCGTTTTTGAGAAGGGAAGAAAACTAAACTCTGAAAAAATTGATAAAATACTTATGTATTAAAACTTAAATTAAAGTAAGTGTTATTTAAAATATAGATTAGGTGTATCTACTAGCCCTAATAAGTAGTCAACACTTGTACCATAAAAATTAGCTAATTTAATTAACATCGTAGCTGTCCATTCTATTTTTCCTGTCTCATATTGTGAGTATGTATTTTGTGCAATATTTAGTAAATCAGCTAAAACATACTGTTTTATATCTCTATCCTCTCGTAAAGCCTTAATATTCTTGAATACCATAATATCACCTCATTGAAATTATGGTATATCTGTGATACAGATATTGACTTTTATCTGTAATACAGATAAAATTAAACCTAAATACTCTGCGAAAGAAATCGCATGAATAATCAAATTGCTTAGAACTTATATTTAAATTTTCTTATTGGGAATGTCTGTTTCTCCTAATAACCATGATGTCGTAACATTTAACACTTCAGCGAATGCAACAAGTTCGAGATCAGTAACATATCTTTCATTATGCTCTATTCTAGACATTATATTCTTTGACATATTGAATCCTTTTATTTGCATTTTCGCTATTAAGTCCATTTGGGATATGGCAGGGTTATTCATAAACCTAGCTGCACGTATTCTATGTCCAGATTTATTTTTGCTCATTTATCGCACTCCATATGTAGATAAGTTTTACATATAGAAATTTTATCTTTTTTTATATGTAAATATTCCCGTTATATAAGATTATTTCCCATATTGCGGGAAAAATTAATTTAAGAAAATTATATGGTGTAGAAAGGTTAATAACAAATAAGAAATGAATGATAAAATTTGTAGTTTTGCGGGACACGCAAATATCTCCAATAAAGAGGAGGTCAAAATAAAATTAAAAAAAGAAGTTATAAATCTTATTGAAAATGAAAATGTTACCACGTTTTACAGTGGAGGCAAAGGTGATTTTGATTGGCTTTGTGCACACACAGTCGGTGAACTTCGCAAAGAATATCCATTTATAAAATCGTATTGGATATTGTCATATATGCCAAAAGGAAAAGATGACTATACAGAGCGTATTTCCAAAGTATTTGATGGTACTGTTTATCCTGACATAGAAAATGCTCCACGGCGTTTAGCTATTATTAAACGTAATGAATGGATGATAGATAAATCAGACTTTTTAGTTGCATACGTTAATCATAACTGGGGAGGTGCGTACAAAACATTAAAATATGCCGAAAAAAAAACACAATATAAAAATAATTCATGTATGAATCTTAAATATTAAATAAAATAAAAAATTATATAGATGAATTAAGCGACTGATCTATTCAGCCGCTTTTGTTATTTTACATAAATTTTGACAACAATGCTTGTATAAATTGTCGTTCATAGTGTGACAATTTTCTTCCAAAAATTGGAATAAAATTCAAATATAAATAAATGTTAATTTTTTTAAAATTTAGCATTTGTTTTAGTACAAAAATACATTTGGAAGTGCATAGCCTATTTTAACTTAGGTGCTAACACTTCAAGAGGGGAATTGTAACAATGAGCTGTTGTATGTTCTGTAATAAGTAAAAAGTACATATAGGTAATTCTGTAGCTTTATGCAGAACATCTTTATATCACCTATTTTAAAAGCAGAGTTTGCACGATTACGTGTATAACTTCGCCCTTTTTTTAGGCTGTATGAGGGCAAGCTATGAGGTGATGGTTTCTCTATTACATTCGTTATCCGTAGCCTATCCGAATTGTTTGAAAAAAATCAAATGATTTGGAGTGAGTATCGTGAGCGGTAATGGAAATAAGGAAATCAAAAATAGAATAGCTTATTTTAATAAGGTTGTGCAGAATATGGACGCTAAAGATTTAAGTAAGAATATAAAGATTAATGAATTTGAAAAACTATCAAATGAAATAGAGGAAATTAATTATAGATCGGATGAATATTTTAATGGG
>CASPLG010000026.1 GCA_949422855.1 uncultured Eubacteriales bacterium
AAGATCCGGAAAATGAGGCAACTATAAGTTTAATAAATAATTTAAATTCCAAACAACTCGGTAGCGTTAACAATATTAACGAAATAGCTAATATATTTGAGGTTGACACAAAAAAGGAAGATATAGACGCAGTAATTTCTGATATAATTGCAGAAATATCTGCCAATAATCAATACAAAAAAGACTATAAGAATTTTTTAGAAAAACTCCGAAACATAAAAAAGGGACTTAATAGGTATAATGTTGGCAAACTTAAAGAATTCGAGCCTGACGATATTGGAACATATGCCAAAGATGTTTTAGATTTCTTGGAGTCAATGGAATCTAAACTTTCTAAGTTAAGTAAATACAGTAAAATGGTTGAAAGTATAAAAGAAGAAGCTAGCAAAGTAAGTCATGGTCAGGTGGAGAGCGCATTTATGGGTAATAGTCCGTTTGATTTGTTTATAATAAGCAAAATCAGGAAGTATTTAAAAGACAAAAATAATTCGTCAAAACGTGCAGTTCCGCTAAAGAAATTGATAAGAGAACTCAAAAAGGTAAATTCTTACAGGACGAATATGGTTTTATCGGATAAGAGTTTTGCCACTGATGAGCAAAAAAAAGCACATGACACGAGAACTTTTAAAAACTCTAAAAATATAGGATATTTAGAATTACCTGACAGCATAAAAGTTATTCCTAAGGATTTTTTCAAGGGTAGTACAATAATAAGACTAACCATTAACCATGTGGTAAAAACCATAGAGTCAGGTGCATTTGAAAACTGTCAAAAATTAAAGAAAATCGATGGAAAAGGTGAAGTAAAAAAGATAGAAGATGGTGCGTTTCGCAATTGCGGCAATTTAAAAACTATCGTAAGTACCGTAAAGGGTTTTTATGATGAAAAAGGGAACCTAAAAAATCCTGAGGCGTTTGAAGGGTGCTCGAAACTTTTAAGAAAAATTCAAGCTTAAAACAAGTAAAAAATCTGCGTCCCAAAACTGTACAAAATATTCATTACCAAGCTTAGTACACAGGCTGTTAATTTATCGATCCTAATAAGTTAAACGCTGAAATTGTACAATTTTCTTTAGAAAAATGCTTGAGATTACCGGTTATTAATATTGCATCACAGCAGTTAGCCATTTCATCCGTAAAATTATGATTGAGCCGTTTAATTAGTGCTCTTGAATTTGATTGTGAACTTTTTTAGCAGGCGAGCTGGCCAATTTTGTCTATTGACAAAGTATTGTAAATTTGTTTATAATTATTGGGGTCAAAAGAGTGGGATGTAAAAAGGAAGGTCATAATGTATTTTTTACTTAGGAATGCGAATATTTGTAACGGACGTACGTTTGGGAGAAGAGATGTGTATATTAAGGACGGGCGCTGGTATTTGGAAGAAGTAAATTATGTACCCACTGATGATGGTGTTAATGTTTTAGATTTTGATAATTATTATATATTTCCCGGTTTGGTAGATGTTCATGTACATTTACGAGAACCGGGATTTTTTTATAAGGAAACGATAAAATCCGGGACAGAGGCAGCAGCAAGGAGTGGGTATACTGATATATTTTCGATGCCAAACTTGAGTCCGGTGCCGGATAGCTTGGAAAATCTGAAGGTACAGTTGGACATCATAAAAAAAGACGCCTTAATAAATGTTCATCCGTATGGCTCTATAACCAAGGGTGAGAATGGAAAAGAGCTTTCTGATATGTCAGAGATATCAAGTTACGTATCGGGATTTTCAGATGACGGCCATGGTGTACAAAATCTTAGTATCATGGAGTCCGCTATGCTTACAGCTAAAAAGTTAAATAAAGTGATAGTATCTCACTGTGAAGACAGTAGTCTAATTAATGGAGGGTACATACATAAAGGCAAGTATGCTGAAAAGTACGGACATAGAGGGATTTGCAGTGAGAGTGAATGGACGCACGTTGAGAGAGAACTAAAGATAGCTAAACGAACAGGATGTAAATACCATGTCTGCCATGTTTCCACTAAAGAAAGTGTAGATTTGATTAGAAGGGCAAAGTTGGAGGGAGTAGATGTTACATGTGAGACTGCTGCACACTACTTAGTTTTAAACGACATGGACATAAAAGAAGATGGAAGATACAAGATGAATCCTCCAATAAGGTCTGAGGGAGACAGGTTGGCATTAATAGGAGGGATACGGGACGGTACTATAGACATCATTGCTACGGATCATGCACCGCACTCTATAGAAGAAAAGTCCGGAGGGCTTAAGAACAGTCTAATGGGTATTGTGGGAATAGAAACAGCATTTCCGGTACTTTACACTAACCTGGTAAAAACAAATATAATCTCTCTAAATAAGCTCATAGAACTTATGAGTGTCAATCCAAGTAAGCGTTTTGGGATCCACGATAAATTTATGCCGGGGAGTAAGGCTAATTTTTGTGTCTTTGACTTGAGCAGAAAATATAAAATTGACCCTAGCAGATTTTTATCCAAAGGCCGAAGTACGCCTTTTGAAGGAGAGCAAGTCTATGGCAGATGCGTAATGACGATTTGCGAAGGAAAGATTGTATGGCGAGAACCCGATTTCAATAAGTAAAATAATCAGGAGGATAAATTATGGCAAAAAGGACAGATATCAAAAAAATACTAATTATAGGATCCGGGCCGATAGTTATAGGGCAGGCTGCTGAGTTTGATTATGCAGGTACCCAGGCATGTTTGGCATTAAAAGAGGAGGGATATGAAGTAATACTGGTAAACTCGAACCCGGCAACCATAATGACAGATACCACAATTGCTGATAAAGTATATATGGAGCCTCTAACACTTGAGTATATTGCAAAAATACTGAGATATGAAAGGCCAAACGCCATTGTACCGGGAATAGGCGGACAAACAGGACTTAATATAGCTATGCAGCTTGAGAAGAAGGGTATATTAAAGGAGTGCGGTGTAGAACTTTTGGGGACGTGCAGTGAAAGTATAGAAAGGGCAGAGGATAGGGAACTATTTAAGCAGCTTTGCGAATCCATAGGTGAGCCTGTAATACCGTCAAAAATAACGTATTGCCTATCGGATGCGGTATCGGCTGCTGAAGAAATCGGGTATCCGGTAGTGTTAAGGCCTGCATTTACACTGGGGGGTACAGGCGGAGGATTTGCAAATAATAAGGAAGAGCTGACTGAGGTGTGTTTAAATGCATTTAAGCTTTCTCCCGTACACCAAGTATTAGTAGAGAAAAGTGTTAAAGGATTTAAAGAAATTGAGTTTGAAGTAATGCGAGATTCCAACGATACGGCTATTACAATTTGCGGGATGGAGAATGTAGACCCCGTGGGAGTACACACCGGGGATTCAATAGTAGTGGCTCCCATAATGACTTTAAACAGCCATGATTTAAAAATGCTAAATGACAGTGCCATCAAGATTATCAGAGCACTCAAAATAGAGGGAGGATGTAATGTACAGTTTGCATTAGACCCGAACTCATCTAAATATTATTTAATCGAAGTTAATCCAAGAGTTTCCCGCTCCTCGGCTTTGGCATCGAAAGCGAGCGGTTATCCAATAGCCAGAGTTACTGCAAAAATCGCTGTGGGGATGGCTCTTGAGGATATAAAAATAGCTAATACTACAGCTAGATTCGAACCCTCTCTTGATTATGTGGTAGCAAAATTTCCGAGATTTCCATTTGACAAATTTTCCTGCGCCACAAATAAACTTGGGACACAAATGAAGGCTACCGGAGAGATAATGGGAATAGGGGCGAATTTAGAGGAGTGCATTTTAAAGTCTGTGCGTTCTCTGGAAATAGGAGTATGTCATTTACATATGGACAAATTTGATAATATGTCCGGCGAAGAGATTATAGAATATATCAAAGACTTTAGGGATGATAATATTTACGCTATCGCTCAGCTGCTAAGAAACGGTACTTCAATTGAGGACATTTATGAAATAACAAAAATAACTCCGTTTTTCCTAGAGAGTATAAAAAAGATAACTGATTTCGAAATAACTCTAAAAGAAAACATAGGAAGTTTAGAAAAATTAAAAGAAGCCAAAAAGATGGGATTTTCTGATAAATTTATAGCAAAGCTTTGGAACATGAAAGAAATAGAAATATTTGGTATGAGGAAATTAAACAATCTGTTTCCTGTGTATAAAATGGTGGACACTTGTCATACCGGTGCATATATCCCGTATTTTTATTCTACCTATGGTGGAAGAAATGAATCGATATTAAGTGATAGAAAGAAGATTATAGTTCTTGGAGCGGGTCCCATAAGAATAGGACAGGGGGTAGAGTTTGACTATTCGACGGTTCACGCCGTATCAACAATCAAAAAGTTAGGATATGAAGCAATAATTATAAATAATAATCCGGAAACAGTGTCTACGGACTATACTACCTCAGATAAACTCTATTTTGAGCCTCTGTGCACAGAAGACGTCATGAATATAATAGAAATGGAAAAACCGGAGGGGGTAATAGTGTCTTTAGGAGGGCAAACCGCAATAAATCTTGTGCGACCTTTGCAGAATAGAGGCGTCAAAATTATAGGTACATCGTGCGGCGCCATAGAGAAGGCAGAAAACAGAGATAGTTTTGAAAAGATATTAAAGCAGCTTGACATTCCGAGGCCGGTAGGCAAAGCGGTAACAAATATCGAAGATGGGATTAAAACGGCAAATCAAATAGGATATCCGGTACTTGTAAGACCTTCGTTTGTATTGGGTGGTCGTGCGATGCAAATAGTAGACAACGAGCAGCAGCTTAAACATTATTTAAAAACTGCTGTGGAAGTGGACAAAGATAAGCCTGTTCTGGTAGACAAATACATTGTAGGAAGAGAAGTAGAAGTAGATGCAATATGTGATGGACAAAATGTGTTTGTACCGGGTATAATGGAGCTTGTCGAAAGAACAGGAATACACAGCGGGGACTCAATAAGTGTATATCCGGCATTTAGCATATCTGACAGAGTCAAAGGAACAATCTTGCAATACACAAAGAAATTAGGAGTAGAAATAGGTATTATTGGGCTTTATAATATACAATTCATCGTGGATAAAGACGAAAATGTATATATAATTGAACTAAATCCACGCTCATCACGTACGGTACCGTTTCTGTCCAAGGCGACAGGTTTTAGTTTGGCCGATATCGCCACAGAGGTGATACTTGGTAAATCACTTAAAGAATTGGGAATATTTGATATTTATCCTGAAGAAAAGAAACGCTGGTATGTAAAAGTTCCCGTGTTTTCGTTCCAAAAAATTCGTGGTCTTGATGCATATCTCTCTCCGGAGATGAAATCCACGGGTGAGGCAATAGGGTATGATGACAAATTAAACAGGGCTCTTTATAAAGCGCTTCAAGCCTCGGGGATGAATTTACAGAATTATGGTGCGGTACTGGTGACGGTTGCGGATAAAGATAAGCAAGAGGCACTTGCGCTGGTTAAACGTTTTTATGACTTAGGATTTAACATACAGGCGACCGAGGGCACAGCACAATATCTCAAGAAAAACGGTATAAGAACACACGTTTTAAGAAAAATCAGTGATAATAGTAATGAAATTCCCGAGGCAATTGAACAGGGCCATATATCGTACGTTATAAATACAAGGGATATTGCCTCTATGAATCAATTTTCAGATGGATGCAAAATTCGAAGGCTGGCAATAGAGAATGCGGTAACGATGTTTACGTCTCTTGATACAGTAAGGGTGCTTTTAGATGTGCTGGAGGAAACTACGCTTCGCATATCAACTATTGATTCCTAAGGAGAAGCAAATGAAACAGGGAATATATAAAATTACGGAAAATGTGGAAATTGCCAGAAGTATTTTTAAAATGGTGGTTACGGGAGATACCTCTGAAATAAAGAAGCCCGGACAATTTATAAATATAAAAATAGATGATTTATTTTTGAGAAGACCCATATCTGTATGCGATTATGACGAAAAAAGTATTACGATAATCTATAAAGTGGTGGGGGAGGGTACTGAAAAAATGTCGGGTTTAAAGCGAGGCGAGCTGCTTGACATTTTAACAGGCCTTGGAAATGGATATGACGTATCAAAAAGCGGTAAATATCCTTTACTAATAGGCGGAGGGGTAGGTGTTCCTCCTTTATATAGACTATGTAAAGTGCTTATTTCAGAGGTGAAAAATGTACAGGTTGTTTTAGGATTTAATACTAAAGGAGAGGTCTTTTACGAAGAGGAATTTAAATCTTTAGGAGCAAAAGTTTATGTGCGTACGGTAGACGGGAGCTACGAAAAAAGGGGATTCGTTACTGACGTTATAAAGGATTTAAATTATACTTATTTTTATACTTGTGGTCCTATGCCTATGTTTAAAGCGATTGAGAGAATAGCGAAAACAAGCGGGCAATACAGCTTTGAGGAACGTATGGGCTGCGGGTTCGGGGCATGTATGGGGTGCTCATGTAAGACTAAACTCGGCAATAAAAGGATTTGCAGGGAAGGACCTATACTTGAAAGGGAGGAAATTATATGGTAGATACCAAAGTAAATTTAAGCGGTATTATCATAGATAACCCCATAATACCCGCCAGCGGTACGTTTGGTTATGGGCACGAATTTGCGGGATTTTATGATATAAATTGTTTGGGTACGTTTTCATTTAAAGGGACTACCAAAGAGGAAAGGTTCGGCAACCCGACACCCAGAATAGCTGAGTGCACCCAAGGAATGATAAACTCGGTTGGCTTACAAAATCCCGGGGTAGAGAGCGTAATAAATGAAGAACTTCCGAGGTTAAAAAAGTATTTTTCTAAACCTGTGATTGCAAATGTGAGTGGATTTTCGTTAGAAGAGTACATTTATACATGTCAAAGGCTTGACGAGCAAGACCAAATCGGGTGGCTTGAAGTAAACATAAGCTGTCCGAATGTCCATGGGGGAGGGATGAGCTTTGGGATTTCTCCACAGTCTGCGTTTAAGGTAACCAAAGAGGTAAAAAAAGTGACCACAAAACCAGTTTACATAAAATTGTCTCCGAATGTAACAGATATAGTTTCTATTGCAAGAGCGTGTGAGGATGCCGGAGCAGACGGCATAAGCATGATAAACACATTCATGGGCATGAGCATAGATTTAAAAACTAAAAAGCCCGTTATCGCCAACAAAATAGGAGGATTTTCGGGTAGAGCGATAAAACCTATGGCACTTCAGATGGTATATAGGGTATATGAGGCTGTAAAGATACCTATTTTAGGAATCGGAGGGATAGCAGATGCCGGGGATGTTTTGGAAATGATGCTTGCAGGGGCAACGGCCGTACAAATTGGCTCACAGAACCTTGTTGACCCATATGTTTGTAAAAATATCATAGAAGATTTACCTTGCGTCATGAGGAAATACAAGATAGACAGGTTAGAAGATATTATAGGGGGTGCGCACTAGGTGGGCAAAGATATAATTATAGCATGTGATTTTTCTACCAAAGAAGACACATTTTCTTTTCTGGATAGATTTAAGGATATTAAACCATTTGTAAAAATAGGAATGGAGCTTTATTATTCAGAGGGGTCGGACATAATAAAAGAGATAAAGGCAAGAGGACATAAAATATTTTTAGATTTGAAACTTCATGATATTCCTAACACTGTGAAAAGGGCTATGAGTGTTCTGTCAAAACTTAATATAGATATGTGCAGTCTCCATGCCGGCGGGACGTCAGATATGATGAGAGCTGCAGCTGAAGGGATTATAAGAGACGATGGTACAAGGCCAATGTTTATAGCGGTGACTCAGCTTACATCCACAAGTCAAGAAAGCATGCAGAGGGATTTGTTAATCGACGAACCCATGGATAAGGTAGTGGCACATTATGCACTTACTGCAAAAAATTCCGGACTTGATGGGGTAGTTTGCTCACCCCATGAATCCTCAAGAGTACATAGTGTATGCGGAAAAGATTTTTTAACCGTGACCCCCGGGATAAGATTCAAAGATAGTGTTAAAGATGACCAGTCTCGCATAATGACACCCATTGAGGCAAAAAAAGCGGGCTCTGATTATATAGTAATTGGCAGACCAATCACTACATCTAAAGACCCTGTGTGGGTATATGGAGAAAGTTTAAAAGAGTTTTTAGATTAAGGGGAAAAAGATATGAAAGAAAATATTGCAAGGGATCTTCTCAGAATAAAAGCTGTATTTTTTAGACCCAATGAACCATTTATATGGGCCAGCGGGATTAAAAGTCCTGTTTATTGCGATAACAGACTGACTTTAGCGTACCCTGATGTTAGAAATAATATCGAAAACGGGCTTGTAAATTTGATTAAAGGAAATTATCCGGATGCAGAATGTTTAATGGGGACAAGTACGGCAGGGATAGCCCATGCGGCAATTTCGGCGCACATTTTGAATATTCCCATGGGTTACGTAAGATCCACCTCTAAGGATCACGGCAGAAAAAACCAGATTGAAGGGAAGGTAGAAAAAGGGGAAAGGGTAGTAGTAGTGGAAGATTTGGTATCTACCGGAGGCAGTGTCAGTGAAGTTGTGGGTACGCTTAGGACAGCAGGAGTAGAAGTAATAGGGATAGCAAGCATATTTACCTATAACATGAAAAAAAGCCTGGACAGACTGGGAGAAGCTAATATCAAAAATATTAGTCTTACGGATTTTGACTGCATCGTTAAAGTAGCTGCAAATGAGGGGTATATAGGAAAAAAAGACATTAAAAGACTAATTTCCTTTAGGGACAATCCATTAGATGAAAGTTGGATAGAAAGTTAATATGAAAAATTTAATTGACATTTTAGATTTATCGCTAGACGAAATATTTGATTTAATACAGACCGCAATAAAAATAAAAGATAATCCTGTAAATTACCTTGAAAAATGTAAACACAAAAAAATGGCAACGTTATTTTTTGAACCATCAACACGAACAAGACTCAGTTTTGAAGCGGCAATGTACGAATTAGGGGGAAACGTTATAGGATTCTCGGAAGCTCAGAGTTCTTCTTCTTCTAAGGGGGAAAGTGTTGCAGATACTGCAAGAGTAGTTTCTTGCTATTCGGACATTATAGTGATGCGGCACCCCAAAGAGGGGGCACCGGTTGTAGCGTCTATGAATGCCTCTGTACCGGTGATAAATGCCGGTGATGGTGGTCACAACCACCCTACTCAAACTTTGACGGATCTTTTGACGATATATCTAGAAAAGAGAAGACTCGACAGTTTCACAATAGGATTTTGTGGAGACTTAAAATTCGGAAGAACGGTTCATTCTTTAATATCAACACTTTGCCGACATAAAAACGTAAAAATGATTTTTGTATCTCCTGAACATCTTCGTTTGCCGGGCTATGCTGTACTGAACTATATAGATAAAAACCACATAGAGTATGTAGAAACGAATGATCTTGATAGCATTATTCCAAAACTGGATATACTCTATATGACGAGGCTGCAAAGAGAAAGGTTTAGTAATATACAATGTTCGAGTTCGATGGATAATCCATATATTTTAACGCTGGATAGACTCAAAAATGCAAAAAAGGATCTTTGTGTTATGCATCCGCTCCCTAGGGTAAATGAGATAGAGAGGCTTGTAGATTCTGATTCAAGAGCGTGTTATTTCAAACAGGTTCTCAACGGAAAATATATACGTATGGCATTAATTTTAAAACTATTGGAGATAGAATAAAATGTGTAGAACTAAAAGAATAGAAAATGGAATTGTAATTGATCATGTATCACCTGGAAAAGGCTTGGAGTTATATAATCTTTTAAAACTAAATCATACTGATTGCCCTACTATTATTATTAAAAATGTAGATAGTCGGAAAATGGGCAAAAAGGATATGATTAAAATATGCGATATTGAACATATAAATCTTGATATAATAGGATATTTTAGCTCAGATATAACGGTAAATATTATACAAAATCAGAAAATCTCCAAAATTAGGAATATAGATCTGCCGGAGTATATAAAAAATGTATTGTATTGTAAAAATATTAATTGCATTACTTCCGTAGAACCCGAAATAGATCACATATTTAAACTTGTCAACCGAAAAAACAAAAAGTATGCTTGTGTATATTGCGATAACATTGAGTGAAAATAAAACCATTACAAAAAAGGGGTTCTGATTTGCGAGTAACAAGAATGTCAGGATACAAATAAATGTCCACTTGGATATGCTGCTATAAAATTTTGTGTTGACTTATAACATGCAAAAGACGTATAATGTATCTATTGCTGATGTGGCTCAGTTGGTAGAGCAGCTGATTCGTAATCAGCAGGTCAGCGGTTCGAATCCGCTCATCAGCTCCAAAGAAGCCTTGCTGGGTTAATCCTTCAAGGCTCCTTTGTGTTGGTATTATATATCGACGTACGAAAAGCGAACTTAAGTTTTACCGGGAGCCTCAAGCCCCAATTTTTTTATTATATCATAGTTCAAGCATAGTTTTGTATCCTTGAAATACTCAATGGGCATATCTTGGGGTTTATCTTCCCCTTTCAAAATCTTTTCAGCCTGTCTTGCTGCCATTTTTCCGAGTTCGTGATAGTCTACCGCATAGGTTCCTATTGCACCTTTTTCAATCATCGTATTCTCTGCACAAACTACAAATTTTCCTTGCTGTAAGAATATCCTGGAAATTTCCGGCATGGTTGCTGCTGTGATTTTGTCAATCGGGACGTAAAGAGCGTCAACTTCTGCCGCAAGTTTTTCTGCGACTTGTTTTACCTCATTAGTCTGCGATACTGCGAATAATCTGGGTTCTAATTTCATATCCCTTATCTTTTCTTCGGCTAGCTGTGCTTGATATTGCGGACTTGGATCAATATTTGAATATAAGACCCCGATTTTTTCTATGTTAGGTTTTAAATCCACAGCCAATTGAATAATTTTATCAACCGGTGCCAAATCCGATGTTCCTGTCACGTTCACACCGGGTCTGGTGTTGGATTTTACAATGCCCGCATCTTCAAAATTCGTTATCGCTGTGGCTACTATCGGAATATCCTTGGTAGAGTTTGCAGCAGCCTGAGCACATGGAGTCGAAATTGCTAAAATTAGATCTTTCTTGTCATTTGCAAATTTTTCTGCAAACTGCTGACAATTAGACAAATCTCCGCCTGCAATTTGTAAATCAAACTCCGCATTTTCATATCCCAGATTCTTAAGTTCATCTATAAACCCCTCTCTGGCACTGTCAAGGGATTCATGTTCTACGATCTGCATAATTCCTATTTTTATGTTTTTGTCGCTTTGGCACCCACCGAGGAGTAATAATATAAATGGTGAGATTAGATACAATATTTTTTTTAAAAATTTCATGACGTTATCTCCATTAAACCTAATTTTTTGATGACCTCTTGATTTAATACAAGTTTTGCATTTTCTAGGTATTCAATCGGCATATCCTGAGGTTTCATATCATTATTGAGTATATTTATTGCCTGTTTTGCTGTAAGTTTACCCAGTTCAAAATAGTCAACTCCGACTGTGCCGGCAGCCCCTTTGGGCACTAAGGTTACATCACTGCATATCACAGGTATGCCGCCTTGCATAGCTATTCTAGAAATCAGCTCCATATTAGATGCAACCATGTTATCAGCAGGAGTATAAATAGCATCTACTTTCCCGATAATTGACTCTGTTACCTGTTGAATTTCTGTACTCTCTGAAAAAGTAAATATCTGCACATCAAGATCTATTTTCTTGGCTTCAACTTTGGCAATTTCTGCCTGAGCCTTTGAATTAGCCTCTTTAGATGAGAATAAAACTCCTATTTTTTTAGCCTGCGGTTTTAACTTTTTAATTAAACCTATTTGTTCTGCGATGGGGGGTAAATCCGAGGTACCCGTGACGTTTGTCTGAGGCTTTTTATTTGATACCACAAGACCCGTTTTTTCTGGATCCGTTATGGGAGTGGCCAAAATGGGAATTTCCGAAGTGGCGGAAGCTGCGGCTTGTGCTGCGGGAGTAGCAATTGCCAAAATCAAATTACAATTGTCACTTACGAACTGATTTGCAATCATATTACATGTTGCTAGATCCCCTCCTGCATTTTTATAATCAGTTTTACCATCAAATCCGAGTTCTTTAAGTTCTTCCATAAAACCTTTTCTTGTTGCGTCTAAAGCTTCGTGTTCCGCGAGCTGAAGTATGCCAACCTTAACTGTTCTGTTTTCCTTCTCGTTTTTTGTAAATTGCCAGATTAGGGTAAATATAATTAGGCATGAGGGTAACAAAATCCACCAAAATTTTTTATGCTTATTCATATAATTTCTCCACCTTGTATTTATTTTTATAATAATTATTGATATATAACTGCTTCGGTAGAGTGTATCATAATTATATAAAAGCCCGAAGTATTTCATTTTTATTCCTCCATAGTATAACAAAAAGAGCCAAAACTAAAATAGTCCGGCTCTTTAAGAAAACAATAAACATTAAAAAGCCATTGCAGACGTAACTACGCTACAATAGCTATACCAATTATTTATATTCAAACTTAGTAAAATTGTCTGATTCATAACTATCTCCTAAAAATAAAGTCTATATGTATTTTATTTTACTATATGTCACAAAATTTGTCAAGACTTATTTCCAACAAACGCACCGGAAACAAAACGACACACTATCAGAAAAAATACGGTCATTAAAGCAAATGAGGCGGAAGTAGCACCTCATGCCCGCAGTATATAATCTAATTTATGGAACTTAGCTTTGAAACCAAATCGTATAAATAATTTGATCCTCGTGAGATGAGTATTCCGGTCAGGATGCACCCAACACAGGGGACATGAGATTGCATGTCCAGATATTCAGGTAAATCCAGGTCATACGATATGGCAACTACTATTCCTAAAATAATACTCATAAGTATTTTCAGGCAAAAACTTCCCCCGATAAAGAATTGATCTGCATATGTAACGATTCCCTCAGTTAAAATTGCAAATAGAATTAAACTGTAAAACTTTTTGTTCATTGTCATACCTCGCTTAATCAGAAATTTTTAATATTTGTCCGGGATGGATTATGTCGCTCGACAAATTATTTAACTCTTTTATTTCTCCATATCTGTCTCCTTGACCGAGAAATTTGCTTGCAATTCCCCATAACGTATCACCGGACTTCACCGTATAAGTCTTTATTTTTTCCTTTTGAATAACTAGAGTTTGTCCGGGATGAATTAAATCAGGATTTTGTATACTATTGATCTCGGCAAGATACTGATAGGTTGTTCCAAAACTCGATGCTATCTTGCTTAAGGTATCTCCCGGCTTGACTGTATAATATGCGGCTGCAGTTTTGCTATCTTCATTTGAGCTTGACGTGTTTGGATTGAGGGTTTCATCCTTGATAGGCTCTTGCGATAAATCTTTAAACATATAATTAAGGTCAACATTTCCACTGATTCCGTCAATTTTCCCCGTTGATGAATATTGCCAAATATCACAGTCGAATGACGGATTTTGGGCTCCATAATGAGCAAGCCACAATGTATAACGATTTTTCAGTTCGTCGTAACTTATGTAATTGTCAAACCAGTTTTTACTTGAATACACGCCGGCTCTATAACCTGCCTGCTGGACTTTCGAGCAA
Organism: uncultured Eubacteriales bacterium; assembly: GCA_949422855.1. Classification (GTDB taxonomy): domain Bacteria; phylum Bacillota; class Clostridia; order Oscillospirales; family Acutalibacteraceae; genus CASPLG01. Next base: position 13,590 of record CASPLG010000026.1, read on the forward strand.
AAACTTATGCACATCTGAGTTCTGACTTCTTTATCATGCTTACTCGATATGGAACTATCCTCAATGTCATAATAAACCGGTAAATCCAGCCCTTCGCCGTCCAATATTGATAAGCAAAACTCGGCTTCATTTACAGAATCTTCCGGACTTTCGGCATAAGAATAATGATAGCATCCAACTTTAATTTTTGCCTCTTTTGCACCTTTAATATTCTGCTTAAATTTAGTATCTACTTGATTGGAAGCACCTCTTCCGTAACCGGTGCGAATAATTGCGAACTCCACTCCGGAATTTGGACTGAGTTTGAGACAGTTGTACTATTCCCACGAGGGTCTATCGCTTTGACCTGTAATTCCAAATTAGAAGATGAACCCACTATCCCGAAATCACATGACCCGACAGAAGCCTTATCCTGTGTGTTTCCGTTAAAAATTATCTGGTATCTTGAAATAGATGCAGATTTCCTCGCTGTGGCTGCAGTAAACGAACCCCCAAGTGCCAATTGATTTCTGACAATCAGTTGATCATTATTTGTAATTGCCACTGTGTTTTGCTTTGTGTCCCGATAGCTCAGCTGCGATACGGTAAATGTAGAATTTGCGTTTGTTATCATCACTCTTTTATAATAAATTTATCCTTATAATCGGAAAGAAAACCTTTCCATCATATAAACCCTTAAATCGGGCCTAAGAGCGCAAAATTCCATTTTTACAATCTAGACATTGATAAAAAAACTGAGATGTAAAATCGGTCGATAAGCCTAAAAATACAATCGACCGCCATTTAGAAGAACAAGAAGCAAAAAACAGACCAAAAATAAAGGTCTGTTAATAAAGTTTACGGTAAACAAGCGTACTATTTATTTTTTGCAGCAAGTTTTCTTGTCATGAGGTTCTGATTTTGTAATATCTAAATTCATATCGAGGTTCTGCCCAATGGATGGCTGCATTTGATTATCAACTATATCGCGAATCGCATCGAATAACTCATTTACACCTTCACCGGTCCTAGCAGAAGTAAAGAAATGCTCTATAGCGTTGTTGTTTTCCTTATCACCACTATCCTCGGGAACTCCGGTCAATTTATTACCTATTCTGATGGCTAGTTTTTCAACCACTTCACCAAATCCGCCTTCCGACAACATATCATCTGTATCAAGGTCGACTTTGTTTCCCACAAGGATAACTCTGCTATCGGGAGCATAGTCCAGCACCAAGTTCACTATTCTGTTAACCGCGTCTTCCGACACGCTATCACTTTTGTCCTTGCTGACCATAAGAATGGCGACATGTGAGCCCCTGACAAAATTCGCAGACACTGAAGCAAAGCGTTCTTGTCCCGCCGTATCAATGAAACAAATCATATTCTGATGCCCCTGAGCGTCAGTGGTATTGGATTCTTCTTTGAAAAAACCATAGCCGACTGTTGCCGTGGGGTCCGATTCAAAACCACCTGTGAACCTTCTCTTCAAAACGGAGGTCTTCCCAACACCGCTCGTCCCTAATAAAACAACTTTAAAATCCATGGCGCTAGTCTGTGACATTAACGCAGTAACTGCAAGAAAGCCACCCAAACAAGACAAAATTTTCTTTAATTTTTTCATTTTATAGATTCCTTTCTTTTTCTTATAAGATATTTTCAATACTAAAGATTTTTTATTGCAAAGGTACCGACCCTATATAGCACACCCAGATGTAAATTGTAGGAAGTTTATAGATAGCGCTATTAGAAGTGCTCAGTTTCCCTTTAGTATCCTACCCTATAAGAAATTAACTTATCGTTCAAACTATATCATATATTTATAGTATTGTCAATACATATTTAATATTAAATACGTCGGATAGAGCTAAATCAGGATTTATTGTTACATCCAAGCATAAACCTTTCAGATCTTATGAAATCAAATTTTTATATCTGCTGATAAATTCCAAATAGGTACAGTTTTCTTTAGAAAATTCATTAAATGTCATGTAAATTAAGTAAAGCCACATCTTTATAGTAGAGGGCATAAATTCTGATATTCGCAAATATATTGCTGCCCCGAAGCGACGCTCTAGATGCTTCTTGCG
>CASPLG010000027.1 GCA_949422855.1 uncultured Eubacteriales bacterium
TGCTCTAATGTGCAATTCAATTCTTTTATAATAGTATCATTATCCTTGTCAGCAACCAATGCCTCGACTATTTGAGTCATTAAATTTCTTTCTTCTTTTACTTTTATAGCCGCCTTCTTTTCCGCATATTTCTCAACGGCCTCACACATAGCTTTCCGACCTCCTTCTACAATATGAGAACCATCATTAAATACATCATCGATTTCCCCGAAATGGCGGTTTATCGTATAAATTGGTACCCCAATGCTTCCCGGTACTGTCCTGCGCCAGAATATCCAAGCGGATATTTCTGTGCGATTATGTATATCCGCTATTTTATTAAGCGATTACCTTTTAGCCGCCAAACGTCCGTCATCAAATCGCAATAGCCCGCCGGCTTCAGCCGATGGGCATTCAATTTTCTTTCACAAATGAGCATTCACAGGCGTAATTTTTTATTACCCTTGCTGCCTTCGCTAACGACTTGGCCTGACTTTTTGATAACGGAATTTCTGTTTCTGATTTTTGAAGCAATGCATGATATTCATTTTCTCCATATATTGGATCTGGAATCACACAAACTTCAACTGAGTCGCACTGCTCACGTGTCAAACCAATTATTGCTCTTAATTCCTCTCCTTTTTCTTTTATTTCCTCATCTGTTAAATTGGCATTATACAATGAATGCAGGCGTTCTTCATCAGATATTATATCGTCTATTGTTCTTCCAGCATCTCTGTTGACAGATACACCTTTGCTATCCTTAAACAAAGCCGATGATGGTCTGCCGTCTTTCATAAAAACAGGTTTGCTTTTTACTCTACGATATATTTCTTTCCAATCCCTTTCAGCCATAAAAATCCACCACCAGCTGCTTCATTTTATCAGTTGCTGAACTACCCTTCAAATCAAACTCCTGTTTCCCATTAGACGGAGTATCTAAAAAAACTTCAATTCTATCTTCATATATTTCAAATTCAAGATATTCGCCATTTTCTTTTTCATACTCAAACTGAATAGAACCGCAGGCTGTAGGACATATAAATGGTTCAGCTTCCAGCTGTGCCACAATCCCTCTGCACTTTTCAATTAACTTCGCCGAAAAAGGGCCTGCACCATTGTTATTCCAATTATCATCCAGTTTTGCTATCTCATCCAGTGCTGCACTTGCCGCAATATAATTTTTTTCTAATGAATTAAGAAAAACATATACCATTGAATATAAATTTCCCAATCGTCTATAGTTTTCATTATTATATCCAAAAACATGATTTTCTATTCCTTTTTTCATCCAAAAAGGATTTTCTGGTTTTTTCATTAGATCAAACACAACGTATTTAGCTACACTGTTATTTTTGTATGTATCAATATTCCATACTATCGATTGGTCCAATACTGCATTATCAGATTTATAATACATTCAACATCTTCCCTTTCAATTTTTCCGCACACTCATTCATTGATTCCCTTCCCGATACTCCCAACTCACTCAATTTACATTCAGGCAAACTATTTATATCAAAAACTATCTTATTTTCATCTTTTGATTCATTAATCAAAAAATAAGTCCATACATTATATGACTCGATATTTTCAACCCATGATATATTAGCTGCTTTTGCATTATTAAATTTCTCTATCTGAATATACTTTTTTAATAAATCCTGCAGATTATCAGAAGGCATAATTTCTGCAACCAAACCCACTCGGTCAATCATAATATCACATTCATCGATGACTGACATAATCTTTTCATTAAATGCAGCAAATTTGTCTTGCCAATTAGATTTTGATGGAATATTGAAAGTAAAATCCAATCTAATCTTGCTGAATGTCAACGATGTATTAACATCATTCCATACACAACGCGGCACATCTTCAGGCGCATCATCAGGAATAGGTATTGACTGCGGCTCTGTTTTAAAAAAATCATTTAATTGATTATATAAACTGCTAATAAGTCCAAATGCTCGAAATTCACTCTTTTCTCTAAAAAAGTAAGCCATTTGAACTTTATAAATATTTACATTTGGACTTTTCATCTGTTTTCCTTCCTTCTATCACTTTAATACTTAAATTATAGCAAATCTACACATTTCTTCAATACTTTTCTCTGATTTCACATAAATTTTTATAACAGGTTGTTAAACATATTTTTACTATTATATTAGCAGCCCAATACTTCTTTCTTATTTTTTTGCGAAGCAACTCCGTCCTTAATCTCGTAAATCTTATCGCAATTACGTATTGTCGTGAGCCTGTGCGCCACAATAATCAATGTCATCTTTCCCTGTAAAGCTTCCACCGCTTCCATCACAGCATTCTCTGTATCATTATCAAGTGCAGAAGTAGCTTCATCCAGAACCAGAATCTGCGGGCTGTTATATAATGCTCTTGCAATTGCAATTCTTTGTCGCTGTCCGCCCGAAAATTTCACGCCTCGTTCTCCCACAATAGTGTCTAAGCCATGCGGAAGTTTTTCAACAAATTCCTTAATCTGGGCTCCTTCAAGTGCTTCCCATATCAATCTGTCATCAATTTCTTTCAATCCAAACGCCACATTTTTTCTAACCGTATCATCCATTAAAAACACGTTCTGAGGCACATATCCTATAATCTTAGCCCACTGCTCCGGCATGGCGAATATGTCTTTTCCATCCATGTATACATTGCCGCTTTGCGGTTTAAGCAGTCCCAGTATAATATCTGCCAATGTTGTCTTACCCGCTCCAGAAGAACCGATAAATGCAATACTATCCCCCTTTTTTATATCAAGATTCAAGTTTTCCAATACATTCTCATTATTTTCATCATATTTCCATGTAATATTTTGAATTGATATCTTATCAACAAATCGGCAGTCCTGTCTGTCTCTTTCCTTTACTCCGTATGTATGCTCATAGTCTGTCTGCACCTTTTCGTACTCATTTGCTTCCACGATAACTCTATACACATTGTCAAGCATTGGTACATAATATGCAATTGTCGTAACCCTGTTAGACACTTTTCCTACAGAAGGCAAAATTTTAAATGCTGCCATTGCAAACATTCCCAACTGCGGTACAAAACTCATGACATCTACCCCCATGAGCAAACGTATCACCACTACTCCAATCAGTCCGCTTACACATGTTCCTTCTATTATACGCTCCGGAGAAGCCGCCAGAAAATCTTTATTACGGCTGACCTTTCGTACCTCATCCGCTGCATTTCTATATTCATCCAAAAAAAGCTGCTTTCTCTGCATTACATAAAGCTCTTTGACACCATTTACCGTTTGATAAATAGCTTTCGACTTGGCAGACTGCGCAGCCATTTCCTTCTGCCCCATACGTTTCATAATTGGTTTATACAGCAATATGATTGCCCCGCCAACAAGCGCCAACAGTAATAATACTGCCAATGCCATAAACGGATCTGTACGAAAAATAAAAATTCCTATCGCAGCAACCGAGAGGCCTTCTGCCAATATATCAAAAATACTGGACAGAATCGTGTACACGCCTGCCACATCACCATTACAGGTTCTTATAATCTCAGAACTGTTAATATTTAAAAAAAATGAATAAGGCCTGTTCATATAGGAATTTAACATCTTTATCGAAAGTTCCTTCTGGACCTTTGTACCATAGTCATATTGAACATAATATGAAAAAATAGTGTATATATTTTTAAATATATATATAATTATCAACCCTATACCAATAAGCGCCAAAACACCTTTGGGGGTTTCAATGTGAAAGAACTGTATAATGGGCTCTGCATATCTGTTTTTCATTATTATATCAGGTGTCAGTAATGCCTGCAAAAACGGATAGATCGCTGTCACTCCCACTAATTCAAATAGAACTCTTCCTATAATGACAAGCGCCAATACTATTGTAGACTTTTTCTGACTATCCGATAAAATATATATTATCTTTTTTTTGATATCCATCAAGGCTTTTATATTTTTCATTATGGCTTTGATTCTCCTGATATTAATTTGAAGCCTGACATATAAACTCTTCCATTTGGTCACACATCATTTTATATATGTCCTTTTGGTTCTTATATGCAAGAGTCCAATCTACTACCCTTTTCACCGCATGTTCAAGATTCCATGTCGGTTCCCAGTTAAAAGTTGCCTTCAACCTGGAACAATCCAACCTCAGATAGTTCGCCTCATGAGGTCCCTGATCCGCAATATTCTCCCAATCAATGTGCTCCCCTGTAGCCTGATTCCACTGACGGCAAAACATTGTGACAAGTTTTCCGGTGGTACAGCAGTCTTTTTCATCAGGCCCTACATTATAATTTCCTGAGTACTCTATATTTTCAAATTGTTTTTGTGCAATCATCAAATATGTCATGACCGGCTCCAAAACATGCTGATAAGGTCTGATCGAATACGGATTGCGCACTATGATCTTCTGCCCTTCCATAGCTGAACGAATACAGTCAGGAATAATCCTGTCTGCTGAAAAATCACCTCCACCAATTACGTTTCCGGCTCTGACAGTAGATATGGCAACTTTACAATCCCGGTTTTCATCCATAAAAAAAGAATTTTTATAACAGCTTGTCACTAATTCCGAGCAGGATTTAGAATTAGAATATGGATCATATCCATTCAATTCTTCGTTCTCGCGATATCCCCACTCCCATTCTTTATTTAAATATACTTTGTCTGTTGTTACATTTATGAACGAACGCACATCCGGACACATTCTGATACATTCCAACACATTAACAGTTCCCATCACATTCGTCTCATAAGTATAAACCGGATTCTTATAGGATTCCCTCACTATCGGCTGTGCCGCCATATGAATCACAATCTCAGGACGTATCGCATCAAATGTCTTTCCTAATTGCTCTAAATCTCTTATATCTCCAATTACAGATCTAATTTTTTCTCTTGTGCCCGACAATTCAAATATATTCGGTGCAGCAGAAGGCTCCAACGCATAACCTGTCACTTCTGCCCCTGCTCTGGTCAAAACATGACACATCCACGTCCCTTTAAATCCAGTGTGTCCCGTAATCAGTACTCTTTTCCCACGGTAAAAATCCATATCCAACATATCTTTCATCCCCACCCTGCAATAAGACCTGCTTAAAGCTTATCTAATCGCCTCCAACAGAATCTTCGCCATATAATCTATTATCTCATCTGTCATTCCTGGATATAGACCAACCCAGAAAGTATTATTCATGATACGGTCTGTATTGTCCAGAGTTCCGACAACACGATATCCTTCTCCCGATGCCCGCATCCCATCGAAACATGGATGTCTGGTCAGATTACCCGCAAAAAGCATCCTCGTCTGAATCCCATGTTCCTCCAGATACTGCACTACCCGATTACGATCAGTCCCCTCTTTACAGGTAATCGGAAACCCGAACCAACAGGGATTCGAATTCCGGCATGCTTCCGGTAAAATCAGTTTGTCAGATACGCACACGTTCTGTTCTCCAGCCAATAGTTTCCCTTTCAATCTGTTAAAATTATAGCGTCTTCGCTCTGCAAAAAGCGGAAATTTTTCCAATTGTGCGCAGCCAATCGCTGCCTGCATATCTGTTGCCTTTAAATTATAGCCAAAATGAGAATATACATATTTATGATCATATCCCAATGGCAGTTCGCCATACTGCCGTTCAAAACGGTGACCACATAAATTGTCACACCCTGACGGACAGACACAGTCACGTCCCCAGTCCCTGAAAGAACGGACGCACTTATGCAGCAGCGCATTATCTGTATACACTGCACCGCCTTCCCCCATGGTCATATGATGAGGAGGGTAAAAACTCGATGTACCAATATCACCAACTGTTCCTGTCAGTCTTGTTTCTCCATCTATTGTATACTCTGATCCCAACGCATCGCAGTTATCCTCCACCAGCCAAAGCTGATGTCTTGTACAAAACTCCCTGACCGCCTGAAGATCAAATGGATTCCCTAATGTATGTGCAATCATAACTGCCTTGGTTTTTTCTGACAATGCAGCTTCCAACATGGATACATCAATATTATACTGCGGAATGGTCACATCCACAAAAACAGGAACCGCGCCATACTGGATAACAGGAGACACTGTTGTTGGAAAACCTGCCGCTACAGTAATGACCTCATCACCCCTGTTAATTTTTCTTTCTCCCAGCAGGGGAGACGTCAATGCCATAAAAGCAAGCAAATTTGCCGACGAGCCGGAATTAACAAGTGAACAAAACCGCACTCCCAGATATTCTGCCATCTGTTTTTCAAATTGATCTGTATAACGCCCTGCCGTCAGCCAGAATTCCAATGCGCTGTCGACCAGGTTCACCATCTCCGCGCTGTCATAGACTCTGGACGCATATGGAATCCTGTCTCCTTCTTTAAATGGCTTTTTTGTATTATGGTAAGTGCTGCAATATTCCTTTACTAAATTCAAAATCTTCTCTTTTGCACATTCTTCCATGATATTTTCAGACACTCTTATCTCCTCCCTGTCAAACATTATTGATGGTATCCTAATTCAAAAATTCTAATTTCCATCATCTTCTTTGCAAATAACCAGGTCTTTTTTTCCATATCTTGCTGCAAATGCCGAAAAAACACTTCCGCAAGAACCTACTATATATTTACAGCACGATAAGCATAAACAGTCAATAATTCCCGATTGCATTTCTTTACTGCTTCCCCTTCCCCATTTTTTATCCGGCTGCGTTATGATTTTCTCACCATATATCTGCTTTAAAGTCTTTTCTTCATCCATATCATCCGTTGCCAGAAAAAATTTAATATCTTTTTCTTTTTCAACTATTTCATCTATTTTATTTATAAACGCCTTCGTGCTGCTTCCTTTTATTGCCACCTGATGATCCGTTCTTCGAATATGTATGCCAATGCATTTTTCTTCAAGTCCGACCAGTTCCTCCACTTTTTTCCAGTACTCGTCTCTAAACTTAATTACAGATACATCGACTTTTTCCTGTTCTGCATCTTTTATTATTCCACAATATGCGTGTATATACACTTTTTTATGATCCGATAACGCTTTTTTTACTTTATTCCAGGTATTAACCAAATGTTCTCTATAACGAGTTCCCGACCATCCCAATTCTTTTAACGGTTCATAGTCGAAATAATTCTTTCCAAACACAATTGCAGGAAGCCTTTTTATAACGCATCCTCTTATTTTCATTACTGCAATACTAATTGCTTTTTTACAGGACCCTTTCCTGATGTTAAGCCAAACACCCCCACTTCGCAGGTATTTGGTGTCGTCCTCAATTACTGTCAAATCAACGTCACTAAATATATCATCTGCAAATACTTCTTTAAAATGTATTCCACAATCTATATCAACCGGCCAGACAATTATCAGCTTCTCTTGCCCCCCCCCCTATTTTTCAGTAAATAATATGCATGTGCCAGCGTAATGCATCGACTCATTAATCCACTGTAAACATGTACATACATTTTTATAGGCCACCTTTCTGTAGAAAGTTATAATGTAATACAGTTTTTCTGATTTATTACATTATTTATCGTGCCCCTGCCATTCATTATGCATTCATAATTTTCATGTCAGGCATATTAGTTTCATTATCGAAATATATTATCTTCCCGGTATATCCCATCTCTTCTATCTGAACCAGTATTTCTTTATTATAGGAAGATGCAAGGATTATAATTGTATCACTGCACAAAATTCTCTCCCTGCTCACTTTTTCAACAGGATGATTGATTCCGCTGACATATTTTCCTTCCTTTTTTTCATCCGAGTCTACAATGCCGCTAACAGGAATTCCTTTTATTAAAAAGCTATAAGAAGCCGCCTTGGTTCCTGCCCCCCACAATACAATATTGTGACATTCTTTTATCATGCTCAGCAGCATATTTCTGTGGTCGCTTATTATTTCAGATATATTTTTCAATTCATTATTTTTACAGACAAAAACATTAAGCTCCAATAACTTGGAATCTCTTTCTATACTTTGAATGCTGAATCCGCAGTCCTGCACAAGTTTACTAATGCTGCACAAGCTATAATAATTAATATGTTCTGTTAAAAACTGGTGATATAACCCTTTTCTAATGATCATCTCCCCATCAGGTATATTAATCAGTCCTGCCCCCCCCCTGTTTAAAATCCTATTCGCCGCATGTAACACAGTAGCCGGATTTTCCAGATGCTCAAAAACCATATTACATGTAAAAGCATCAAATTTCTCATCCATATTGAAACTGTCATCAAAATAAGAATTTGTAACTTTATATCCTCTTTCTTTGGCAACAGCATATTCGCTTGATGAGGGTTCTACGCCAACACATTTATCATAATATTTTTGAGCGCATGATAACAAATCGCCTGTGCCGCAGCCAATATCCAAAAGGCTCTTCCCCCCATTCAAGCTCTGAAGCTTTTTCAGTCTTTCGTCATAAATATTTTCCGTATATGCATAATATGCAGTTGTATTCTCATCACGGCATTCATATACATCATAATATGTGTCCTCAATTAAATTATCAATTTGTGCATGTCCACAAGTCTCACATTGATATAATTCAACTTTTTTGGTTGGCAGCTGGTAAGGTTTCTCTCCAAAATATACGTGTCCTTCAACACAATTTTCTATTATATCTATTAATTTCATTTCCATACCGCAAATTCTGCATTTCATTATAGGCTTACCTCTTTTCTGCTGTTAATTAATATCTGCGTTTCTATTTTCCTCATACAATGCAATGATGTTACTACGCTTACCACTACCATACTTTCCATGGCGCCTGCCCACTGTTCCACAGTTCCTCCAACTGCATCCGATCTTTCATCGTGTCCATGGGCTTCCAAAATCCATCAAATTTAAATGCGGCTAATTTACCGTCCTTTGCAAGATTTTCGAGAGGATCCTGTTCAAAATATACGTCTCCTTCAATATACTCAAAAACTTCAGGCTCCATTACCATAAAACCCGCATTTACGCGTTCAGAATCATTTTCCGACTTTTCTCTAAAGCTTGTGATCCGCAGATTGTCGTCAATCGTCAGCACTCCAAAACGCTGTCGAATCTTAGCAGCAGTAAGTGTAACAACCGAGTGATTTTCCTTATGAAAACGTAGCAGTTTATCAAGGTCAACATTAGCTACTCCATCTCCATATGTCATCATAAACGTTTCATTACCAATATATTTCTGAATCTGTTTAATCCTTCCTCCGGTTCCCGTATCCAATCCTGTGTCAATTAATGTCACTTTCCATTTTTCCACATCCGTACTATGAACCAACAAATCATTGTCATGCGCAAAATCAAAAGTAACATCACAATTATACAAATAGTAATTCGCGAACCACTGTTTAATCACCTGCTGTTTATAACCACAGCATATTATAAAATCATCAAATCCATAATGAGAATAAATCTTCATAATATGCCAAAGAATAGGTTTATCACCAATCTCTATCATTGGTTTGGGCTTCAAATGACTTTCTTCTGAAATCCTTGTTCCGTACCCACCCGCCAGAATGACTACTTTCATAATTTATATCCCCTCCTTCATTGTGCCCTTGTATGTTTACAAATCAAACATCTGTCCATCTATTATGTATATATCTCTCTGGGTTATTATAATTGATAACCTTAGCATAATTTCCAACAGCTGTCGCATTATCCGGAATACACTTCGTAACTACGCTTCCTGCTCCAATTGTCACATTATCTCCAATGATTGCTGCCTTGTTATGATTAGATCCAATCGTGGTAAACTGCGATAAATTAACGTTATTCCCAATAACTATTGCCGGATTAATTACAACAGGACCATTATGCCCAATATATAAACCATATCCAATTTTTGTTTTTCGAGGTAGCATAATACTTTTTCTCGATCTGTTACACATCCATAGAAAATACCCTAAATATTTCAATACACTCTTACTTTGGCACATTCTCAATACACATTGAAACCTAAATATACGATTTACCAATATTGCTTTAATAAATGTTATTGCATCTGTTTTTCCATAATATCTGAACAAATCACTTATCATGTATTTATACATAGACATTATCCCTTCTTCCCATTAATGTCAGACACAAAATCATCGATTTTCATATTTTTTACATTATTACCAGTAAAAGAAACTTCATATCTGCACAACAAACTATAATATAGCATTCAAAATAAGAGCTATGATTTTGTCTGCATAAAATCTCTGGTTGATTTTAACATGGTCAGAGTTATAAGTTAATGCTTTAGTCAATACTTCCATAATGTAATTATCAATTATATCAACTCTATCTGCAATCGATAAAATCGTCATTTTCCTTTCAAAATACTGCCCTTCTTTTATTTTTTCATTGGCAAAATCATAGTATCTCTTTTCCAGACAAAATATGGCATTCTTCAATTTATCGTCATTACAAGTTGCCAACAGAGACCTAAAATATATCGGTGCAAATCTGTTATGTTTAATTGTGTACTCTATCGCCAATGCATAATATATGGAACACAAATACTCTTTTAAAGACACTGATTTCTTTTTTATCGCCTTTTGAATGTAACTGCAATAAAATTGGATTTCATATTCCGGAATAAACATTTCATCTATAAGATAGGAGATTTTATTTTTCAAGCCATATGGATCCCAACAAAATGGTGAATAGAAAGTCCAATTTACAGTATGATACAAATTGGCCGAAATAATTCCCTCTATTTTAGGTTCTACCAAAAAACCAATAAATGATGTTAATTCCCAGAAAGCTATCTTATCATAAAACAATTCTTTATCTCTATCTGCTAAAGAAAGAGAACCATTACGATAACTGGCTCCTCCAATTACCCCCCCCCTTAGGAATATAGCACTGATGGATCTGGTCCTCATAAAGATCTCCTGTTGGCATATCACTTCCTTTACAGTCCTGAACCATCGGATCAAAATATAAAAAGCGACTATCGTAATCACTGTCGTATCTTTCTATCCCTTGAGAAATACTTCCAAGAACTGCTCCAAAAACAACTTTTTTATTATAACTGTTCTCAAAATTTTTAACTTGATGCAATATTTCATTTTGTGTTTTCTGATTCCCGTACAGCATTTGCAACATCCCCTCATTAAACCATTTCATTTACGTCTTTAACTACTGGGCGTTTTAGTGATCCCAATATAATTTCTATCATCTCATCCACATAGTCAATATCTGTTTCCAACATGCTTCTGCCATCATATCTTTCTGAGTTCTGGAGCACATCATGTAAAAAATCTTCTATTATACCATCCCTGTCAACAGTAATGGTATTTGTCATTTTACGCTCGTAGCTTTTATCCATATTTATTTTATCGGTTACTGATCCATAATACTTCTCCTGTATTTTTAAAATAGCATTACATAAAATCTCATCATCACACAATGCCAATAGTGTTTCAAAACATACAGGTGCAAATCTATGATTCTTCATACAATATTGTATAGCTAATGCGTAATATGCCGAATACAAATATTCCCGGAGCATTAGCGGATCTTTTTTTTTGCGCTCTTAAAATATAATTTCTATAATACTGAATCTCATATTCCGGTCTGAACATCTCATCTAGCAAACAAGATATTTTGCTTCCTATGCCATATGGATCCCAACAAAACGGTGAGTTAAATGTCCACGAAACTATATGATACAAACCTACCGAAAATTTATTATCCAATACAGGCACCTTTAAAAAATTAAGGAACGATGTCAATTCCCAAAAAGCTATTTTATCATAAAAAAGACTTTTGTCTTCTAAATCAAATTTATGATGTTCTTTTCGATACTCTCTTCCATTCGCATAACAATTACATTTTTCCGGAACATAGCAATAATGAATTTGTTCTTCCTTAAGGTCGCTTCCTGTTTTGTCCCATCTTATATATTCATCTTCTACTTTATCAAGATATAAAAAGCGAGTATCGTAATCACTGTCGTATCTTTCGACTCCTTTAGAAATACTGCCCACCATTGCACCAAATACTACTTTTTTATTAAATTTCTTTTCAAATTTTTCAATTTGATTTATAATTTCTTTTTGTATTTTCTCATTTCCGTACAACATTTTTATTCTCCATATAAACAAATACTGGTTTCTTAAAAGACATTCCCACATTGATAAGCGTTAAACAATCGGACTGAATTTTTTGTTCTAAAAAATAAATAGCCTTTGCATTACTACTTTTATTACAAAGCGGAAACTCGGACGTGATTATATAATCATAGTCAGAGCCTGTATAATCTTTTACATACTCATAATTTTCACAACACAACAATTTTTTAATAGCATTTTCCAAATCTACATCAATAACACTTTTTATTGTTTTTATTACTTCTAAACCCATCTTTTTAAAAAAACGAGAAAAAAATCCAAAATCGCGTATATCAATAATTATCTTTTGTTCCTTATTCAACACCCAATTATTTTTACTCATATAAAAACATATTTTTTGAAGGGTTCCATACCAAAAAGTATTTGTATAACAAGGTACATCTGCAAACAAGGGATGTTCAACCGGAACTGAAATATTATATACATTTTTTTCCCGAATTAAATTTTTAATTTGGGACACATCCTCATCTCTAAACAAATAATTATATTCATTTTTGTTTATAGTAACAGGTATATACCAGTCTCTTTTTGCCATCAAAAATGCTGCTCTATGCTTCCCACTAATCAAATTAAAATATCCGTTATTATTCCATTCAACATCAGGTGCACTCTCAATGAAAAAAGAAGATTTCATTTCATATTCCCTGTTCATATTTTCAAAAACTTCCATACGGTTTCTGAATACATTTTCTTTCCATCTTTCTGTTGTAGCAAATGCACTCAATCGCTTCGCTGACGCTTCGCAACATTCTAAATACAGGTTATAATCAGCCTCCACATCTCCCAGCAAATACTCAAAAAATTGTATATGTGGATTTAACATTGCTATATTTTTGTCCAAATATGTTGTATCCTTATCCCCTTTTATCAATTTAGCAGTCTTATATTTTTTATCCGTATAAACCATGCAAAATGGGAGAAACACTTTTACTTTGTTCTTGGAATCGCTTACCTTCAATGCATCGTTCAGCTTAACTGTGCAAAAAGAAAAAGTTTTCGGAATTCGCATCTCATTTATTTTTTTTCTCTTACTAATTATATCGCTTATCACATAAAGAATTTTTTCTTCTTCACTTCCTCCTCCTTTTAAAGTATTGTATGGAAAGTAAATAATATTGTTTATCCCTTCTTTTACTAAATCCATAGCAATTCTCTCATGTTCAAAAACATTTTTCACAGTCACTATCACAACAACACTTTTATTCCTTGTAGTCTCAACAAATTGTTCTAAATTTAAAACTTTTTTCCCATTTAATATTTTAATTTCATCCGCACGTTTGTCTATAAAACCTTCTGTTGTGAAGCCCTGTTCTTCCATACATCGTTCCGTAATCACCCCTGTAGCCGCTGCTCCATACAGCCAAATAATATTGTTTTTATCAAAATCAAAGTATCGCGCGTTCATAATTCCTCCCAAAACACATCTATATTTACCGTTTTTTTAACTATCGTGTTATTTGAGCTGTTATTGTCATTGTATCTTCTATCCAGTATTTCTCAAGCTCTATTATTTCACTTTCACATTTTATAATATCAAGCATATAATCAGCAATACGCAGAAATAATTGAGGGGTTTTTACATTCATGATCATCCTCAATATCTCTTTCTGATTATCAAAATATGATAAATCTGCTATTACACAATCCCATTCACTATTTGTCGAAAGAATATTCAACGTATTTATCTCATATGCTTTATTCATAAATCCAAAAAATTCCATTAATTTCTCACACCATTTAATGTCAAACTCTGATGTGCAATATAGAACATATTCACTGCCAGCTCTAAGAACATTTCGCAATAAATATCCTCCATCTTGTCCAATAACTAAAAATCTTTTTTTACTAAAATCCCTGAATGTTTTTTGTATGGAAAATAGAAATTTTCGAATATTTTCTCTACTTTCTCGATTATATAAATAGAAAACCGGATGTTCGATATAATAATACTTTTTTTCCATAATTATTTCTGTTATAATTTTCTCGTCATTCCCTAATAAACTGTACTCTTCTGCAGTAAGTTCCACTGGAACCTCCCACTCATTTCTAGTAATTAAGTAAGTTATACGATGCAAACCATCTTGAACACTAATGTATCCATTGGAATTATAAACTCCTTTAGCTGGTGACTGGAAAAAGAAATCGTTATTGTCACTTTTTTTTGACTCCTTATCATATAGCATCAGTAAATTGTTTCTTCCAACTAAAAAGTTCTTCTTTTCATCCATACTCAAATCTCTATTTGGGAAATGCGTTTTAAAATATATTGTACAAGAACCTCTTCCTGTTCGTAAATATTCCCATAATTCAAAATAATCATTGCAGGACACTACATTAGCGCTTCTAAATGCTGATATAGCGTTCCCGTATTCATTATCCTCGGCCGGAACAAACTCCGAATATAACAACTCTATTGGAAGATATAAAATTATTTTTTTAGAATTATTCTTCCAAATTTTTCCATATATGCAATGTTCTTCATCTCTACAAATAATATCGTCGTAATCTGGAAGATCAATCTTTTCATTCAAACTAAAATTGCCACTAATAAGGTTATCATAAATTTCAAATAAACTTTTCACATGCTTATTTTCCATATGAAGTACTGGCAAGAAAATAATATTTTTATATCCCCCTTTATAAAGCATCAATGCTGCCTTCTCATGCTGCAAAGCATTTTCCATTGTACATATAACGACAATATTACTTTTATCAACAGACAGCGTTTCTAAAGGCCGACATATTTTCACACCATAACAGCCTCCATCTTCAATACGCTTCCCCCATAACGCTTCATTTCTATCCATTATACATATGACATTTATACTCAATTGCTGTAGTAACTGACACAGTATTTTCCCTTTTTTCCCAGCACCATAGATAATAATGTTTTTTTCCTTATCCAACTTAAACATTACTTTTCTAACCTTCCTTTTTCAAACACCTATGTAACAATTCTGCTCTTTTTTTGACATATTCCAATTCACAAATTCTTGATTATATATAATAATTTCTCTGTGACATACATACTTTCTTCTGGAAAGTTTGAGTAATCATACCCGTTTCTATATTTTGACAGACAAGAGCATCATCTGGAATGTTTGGATTTCTTATCAATGCATTTGCTCCTATTGAAACCCTGTCACCTATTTGCCCCCCCCAATAATTTTAGCACCTGCTCCTAAAAACAAATATTTCCCAAGCTTTAGTGGCACATCATTTCCGTTTATTGTTACATTCTGTAACACTACAAGATAATCTGAATAAGCTACGTTTCTGTTTCCCAAAACACTGCCTACAGGATGGCATAATAAAAAGATATCCGGCAACTTTGCTTTATAGGAAAACCAACATCCGCTCAAATCCCTGTTCAACAAAATCAATTTACTGCATATATCTGGATCCCCGCCTTTTTTCCATAAAGAATTCGAGAAGAAGTATAAAAACTGAGAATACTGATCACTGTTTAAATGATTAAAAAATGTATATTTCACGCCATCTTTTTCAA